>JAHDGY010000009.1 GCA_020631555.1 Flavobacteriales bacterium
TATGAATACCTATCGATTAGAATTTCCAGTTGGGAAAATGTGTAAAGTATTTAAAGTGAGTAGAAGTAGTTATTACAACTGGCGTAATCACCGTCCTTCGAATCGCGATGGCGAAAATCGGATGCTATTGAAAAATCGTTGGTTGGTCTCTAAACAACAACCTCTCGGCTAAAAATACCACAATTGCAGCTTGGAATATGGCAATTAGAAATCGACCGCTAACTCAGAAGCTTATTTTCCATTCCGCTTTGGGAAATCTAACTATTTGCGAATTCAATAATCTAAATAATATCAAAAATGTCGTTTAACTAATTTGTCCACTTTTTTGTAGGAAGTCCAATACTTCACTTACTTAGAATTTAACCCCAAAATAAGACGCATGATTTACTCCACTAATTGGATCGAAAGATTCAACAAAAGTGTAAGAAGAACTCTGAAAATCAGAGGAGATTTTCCAAACGAAGAAGCTGTGCTCGCGCTAATAACTAGCACCGCAAAAGAAAAAGGAGAAAAAGCTTATAAATTCACAATTTTAAATTTGAACCTAAATTTTGCTAATGGACTTATTAAATTATTGAAAACTCCAGCAATAACCAGACACACTAATGTGGACACTACCGTGTTTTTTTACGAGCCCCAGAGTAATTTTGGATTAAAAACTAATCTCTCTCTTTTTTATTTAGGACGCTATTGGATTTCGGTCTATAACTTTACGCGTAAAAATGGAATTTCATTCAAGGGTTTGAATTTCTTAGTTCGCCGATTGATTTTTGCAGCGTAACTAGCATCGAAATTTAGCCCCAGTAAACCGTATTTGAAAGCTGCTAATTTCCATTGACGAATGGACTTATTGAAGATAAGTTACCGCCAACTAATGCATACTATAGCAAGTAATGACGCCAATAGACCAAATGCATTGATGACATTTAATTTTTCTCTGAAAATTAAGACTCCAATAAGTGCACTCATAAGAATCAACAACATATTGGTTATCGCAATAGCTTCGTAACTTGCAATTCTCGGATCTTTCAGGGACTCAAAAAAGAAATGTAAAGACAGAAAGTTAGGAATTCCGACGAGGAAGCCCCACCAAATACTATTCCAATGAAATATGGTGTGCCGCCTGAAAAATTGGATTATCCCAAATATTCCACCTATAATTGCTGCACTAAAGAATATTGCAGCAAAGAAGACGCTTTGATTGCTGGGATCAATTATTGATTTAGAGTCATTGAATATGGAGTCGGCTGCGCCCTGACCAAAGAAAATAAATAGGAGCAGAGGCAAAAAGTTCAGCGGAATGCTTAGTTTTCCGTTGGGCCCAATTGTACTCAAATATATCGCCACGACAGCAAGAATTAGTCCAACAAATTTAAGCCATGTTAAGGGTTCGCTATACAGTGTAATCGCACATATTACAGGAATAACAAATGACATTTTGGACGTAACTGTAGTTATGGACAATCCAACTTCTTTAACGCTTATTGCCATGGTATTGAATACCATAATAAACAGCAAACCAACAAGAACGGAATGTGAATTCCAACCTTCCGACAATGGGGATTGGTAACCGTTTTGGAAAAAAAATCCACAAGTTCCTGCAACCAGATAATTGACCACTATTGCGTGCAAACTATTTACATTATACCGAGGAAACAGTTTAAAGCAGATCATCATTAAACTGAATAGGGTAGTGGTCAGTAGAATATTAATCATTCCGGTAAAGTTTAATAGAGTCGGTTCCGAAATTAAAACGATCAATTATCGGAGCATTGATTTTTGGTGCGGCAAGTCCTTGTTTAAAACAAATGTCTCCAGTTAGAACAACAGCTTCGTCCCAGCAATTCCGGTTTATAAATCTGGATAATAAATTAGCACCTCCCTCAACTAACAAAGAAATGATATTCTCACTGCGACAAAAGTTGAAAATTTCCGGAATAAAATCGTCTGAAACCACCTTATAAAAAATAATATGATCTTCAACTTTCTCGATTGAATTGTTGAAAATGATGGTTGCCATCCCATCTGAATAAACTTGCGATGATCTTGGGATTTTAAGTTTAGGGTCAATTATCAAGCGGAGAGGAGAAGCACCATTAATTTCTCTAACATTCAATTTAGGATCGTCGTTTATTACGGTGTTTGAACCAACAAGAATAGCCTGTTCCTCCGACCTCCACTTATGAATCAATTGCTTTGTTCGTCTCGTTGTAATCCAATTTGTTCCAATTTGCTTGTCAGCACGATGCTTGTCAAAAAAACCATCCGAAGTTTTTGCCCATTTCAACCGTACCCAAGGTCGCTTATCACCGTAAAATTTAAAGAATCGCTTGTTTAACCGTATGCACTCATTCTCAAGAATTCCATAGCGCACTTCAACACCGGAATTTTTGAGCATTTCAATCCCTCGCCCATTAACTTCTGCAAAAGGGTCGAGACACCCAATAACCACTTTTGGAATACCTAACTCAATTATTTTTTTAGCGCAAGATCCTGTACGCCCTTCATGACTACATGGCTCCAGCGATACGTAAAGACTGCATTTAGCAAATATCGATTTATCCTTGACAGATTGAAAAGCATTGATTTCCGCATGGGCTTCACCACATTTTTGGTGGTAACCTTCACCAACGATTCTTTCGTTTTGGACAATCACTGCACCTACCATTGGATTGGGGGCAGCTTCATCAGCACCGAGCATTGCTAGTTCCAAACACCTTCGCATGTAGAATTTGTCCATAGACATACTGCAAAGTTAGAATTGGAAGTGATAAGCAATCTATTTTGCGGGAAGGTTTTAAATGAAGTTAGATAAATGTATACCACTAATTTATTTTCTATCTGTATAACAGACGATTATTTGGATTTGCTGCTTGTAAGTTCTTACAGATCGAAAAAAACACCTTAGCTGCGCAGATTTACGTTAGATAAAGTATCTTGCGGGTTTTTACAGAATTAGTAATGGGAATAGAGAAACTAAGCATAATTGTGCCTGCCTACAATGAGGAGCGAACGATTCATATGATTCTGAACAAAATCAGGGATGTTCAATTGAAATATAATATCGAGAAGGAGGTTGTAATTGTGAATGACTGCTCAAAGGATAACACTATTGGCGCGGTTGAAAAGTTTATTGCTAGTACTCCTGAGCTAAATATCAAGCTGTTTAACCAACCGAAAAACATGGGTAAGGGAGCTGCATTGCATCGGGGAATAAAAGAAGCTACGGGGGATTATCTAATTATTCAAGACGCGGATTTGGAATACGATCCTGAAGAATATAATGACCTAATAAAGCCGGTTTATTATGACAACGCGGATATTGTTTATGGATCGAGGTTTATGGGTAGCAAACCGCACCGCATATTATTTTTCTGGCATAGCATCGGAAATAAGTGGTTGACGTTTTTGTCTAATGTATTTTCGGGTCTGAATCTTACAGACATGGAAACCTGCTACAAATTGTTCCGTTCGGATATCGTTAAAAATATCTCATTACAGGAGAACAGGTTTGGTTTCGAACCCGAGGTAACAGCTAAGGTGGCTAGAATTCCAAAGATCAAAATTTACGAGGTTGGAATTTCCTACTACGGTAGAACTTACGACGAGGGGAAAAAGATAAATGCTAAGGACGGATTTAGGGCAATTTGGTGCATCCTTAAATATGGAATGTTAAGAATGAAATAGCAAATGTTGTCAATTCGTTCGACAAAATTTACATATCCTTTTAAAGAAGCACTTCTGATCATCTTCGGACTTCTAGTTGGTCTGTTATTTTTCAATTTTGGTGTGATTGGGTTGGATTTCTCCTTTTTCCAGGGGATCTTGGTGACGGTCGGTTAAACCTTTACTTCCTGGAGCATGCGACGAGATTCTTTCGCGGTGACCTAGAGTCTTTCTGGGATGCACCATTTATGTGTCCAGTATCTCAGGTTATTAAGTATTTAGACAATCTTCTAGGGTCAGCTCCAATATATGCAGCCTTCAGAAGCTTCGGATGCGATCAGTATTTGTCCTACCAGTGGTGGTATTTGATAGTTTCTGCGTTCAATTATCTATCAGCTTATGTCTTTCTTAAATATGTTTGCAAAAATACTTATGGCGCAATTTTGGGGGCATTCGTGTTTACTTTTTCTATGGCTTTACAGGGTCAAATAACTCATGTGCAAACCTTTCCGCGTTATGCAGTTCCTCTTGCGTTTTTGTTTCTGGTTAGATTTTACCAAAATTCAAAAACTTACAATCTATTGATTGCACTTTTGCTCGTCGTCTATCAACTGTATTGTGGAATTTATCTTGGTTTGTTGTTGGCAATTCCATTTGGAATCTACCTTACTATAATTACCATCCAATTAGTTGCCAGACGACCGAACATAATAACATGGGCATGGCTGTTAAAATGTTTTGGGTCCATTTTCATTGTTACTTCGCTAACAATTCCTTTGATACTTCCTTATCTCAATAATCGAGGTGAAGCAACTGTTGAACATTATCAGGAAATTCTTGCTACACTCCCCAATGTTTTCTCCTACTTCACTCCATTTGATCATTGTTTGGTTTGGGATTTTCTTCGTCCACTAAATGCTATGAAACCAGGCCATTGGGAGCACAATTTATTCATGGGAGGGATCGCCACAGTTTGCCTCGCTGGGTGTTCTTTGTGGTTAGTTATTCGATGGATTAAATCAAGATTTAAGGTAAATCAACTTACGCCAAGTATAGTGTTAATATTTGTTGGGGTTGCGACCATAATTATGTTTATGCGATTTGGCGAAATTTCAGCTTATAAGTGGATTTATAATCTACCTGGATATTCATCCATGAGGTTGCTAACTCGGATTATTAATATTGAATTGTTGTTTGCTGCAGTTACGGTGTCGCTTGTTTTTACGAAGATATTCAATAATAAATCGAAGTATGGATGGTTGGTGTTTGTTGCCGTCTTAGGTCAGCTTACAATTGATAATTACTGCGTGTGGGGAAAAGGTGTACGCACGGAAGTTTCAAAAGCTAAACACCGAACAGAAACCCTTACTACAGCTTTTAACAAAATCCCTTCAGGTGCTGTAGTGTCTTACGAGCCAGTTAATTTATTGCCATCAGCAGCCACTTGTCAAATAGATGCGATGATCGCTTCTCAGTCGTTTAATGTGAAAATACTAAATGGGTATTCGGGTGGTTGTCCTGGCGACTTTGGGCCATTTTGGAATTTGCCAAATTCTGAAACTCGAAATAATTGGTTGAAATATCGAAATCTGGGCACGGATAGTTTATACATTATTTCTGGTGATGGTGAGGTGAATCTAATTGTTAATGAGTAATTTAAGCTAAGTACATTGGATCCGTTTATTGTTCCAATGATGAAATACATAAGATCGGATAAAAATTGGATGAAGGAAACTGTAAGAAAAGCAAATGAATTTGGAATTCCTGAAGATTCGATTTTAGTTAGAGATGCAACTTGGGCATTGAATTTTAAGAAAAAACAGATTGATTAAATCAGCAGTCCAAGACCTAAGCACACTGAAAAAACAAAAGTGCCGATGGCAACTTTTTTCAACTCTGGGTCAAGTTTTTTATAGTCAGTTTCTGTTCGAACTACTTTCAAATTTTTCAGATAGACAGGTAGAGTAACCAAAAAAATGAGCTGGTAGCTACTGTGCCAATTAATAATGGTGAATACAATAGTCAGTATTATTCCAAAGCCGATAAGTAAGTGATGATAAGTTTTAGCATTAGCAGTACCAATTTTCACTACCAATGTCCGCTTCCCATGCGCGCTATCGTTTTCTTGATCCCGCATGTTGTTCAAGTTTAAAACGGATGTGCAAAGTAGGCCCAATGAGCTGGCGGGTAAAAGTACGTCCCAATGCCAAGATTTTGTATGTAAAAAAACAACTCCACAAACTCCAACAATTCCAAAAAAAAGAAAAACAAATACATCTCCAAGACCCTTATAGCCAAATGCGGATTTTCCTATGGTATATTTTATTGCAGCAGCAATTGCAATTATCCCTAAAATCAGAAAGCCAATAAAAACAGACGAAATGTTTTTGAATGAAACGAATAGCAGCGCGATTCCTGATGAAAGCGATAAAACGGAAAAGAGAATTACAGCGTTTTGCATCGCTTTAGGACTAATACTTCCCGATTGGACAGCTCTAGTCGGCCCAAGGCGCTGGTCATTGTCCGTCCCAGCAACTGAATCGCCAAGATCGTTGGCTAAATTGGAAAGGATTTGTAATAAAGCTATAGTTAACAGGCATAAAAGTGAAATTGACCAACTGTGTTCACCGCGATAAGCTGCAATTGTTCCGCCCAATATTGCACAAGAAAGTGAAAGGGGAAGGGTTCTCAATCGAAATGCGGAAAGCCATTTTTTTAATTGCATGGTGCAAATATGAGACATACCGGGACAAAATAAAATAGTCGGTCAAATATGTTTGGGCTTGACAATTAGAATTGGCTTAAATCTAAATTTGACAGAAATAATTTAGAGGCACTTTCGTGTTATATTTTTATACCAACATTATTACTCATTGGTATATAATCAAGGTGCTTTGTCAGCGGCTATAGATACTGTTCCTTGTCAACTTTCAAATGGATCTAATATGCAATGCTTACAGATTATTTTTTTTGCAAATGCCGTAGATGATGATGGTCCGTTTTGCCCGCAAACCAATAGTGAAACTGGAGGGATGGCGATTTACGATGTTCCGTCTGCAACAGGCCTACATCCATTAAACAAAATGTTGTTCGACATAATAGAAGGAGACGGGTTTGATATGGTCTATAATCAAGGAAATGTTAATATTAATGATCCTAGCCCTTCGGGAAGTCCTCCTTCGCCGGGAAAATGTTATTGCTTGCAAGCTAGTTCAGATGATGATCTAGAATTAACCTATTTGATTCCCGTACAGCCCGAAATGCTTAATTCTCCGGATAACATTGAGACTGTGGAGTGGTTCAGAATTGGACTGAATGGTATTCCTGTAAATGGCCCACCTCCTGGAATTCAATCGGGACCAGACTGTGGTTCTTCATCTGCACTTATGCCGGCATTAGATCCTTGTGGAGGCCATCACGATCCCACGGGCTACTACCTTGGCATTTGATTGGAAACTCTACCAATGATTTACTTTCAGCACTAAGTTTGGGTGGAAATACGTGTACTGTGTTCCCGCAAGACCCCAATAATTCGTGTTCAGTACGGTGAAGTAAGCGAAGAACTGTACATTTGTCCCATGATCAAAGATAAGATTGCCCAGCTAGTCAGACGGGAAATTGAAGCGATAAAAAATATTCCAATAGATGGTGTTTTAGAAAATGCTATCAACCTAATTTCGATTGCTGTTCATCAAAATGGAGGAAAGGTTGTTGTAAGTGGAATGGGGAAGGCTGGGCAAATTGGAGTGAATATTTCGACCACCTTAAGTTCTACTGGAACTCCTTCAATATTTCTTCACCCTAGTGAGGCACAGCACGGGGACCTTGGAATCTTGGGGGCAAACGATGTGCTTTTTCTTATTTCAAATTCAGGAAAAACTAGGGAAGTTCTTGAGCTCGAAATTTTAGCCAGAAGATTGTATCCTGATTTAAAAGTGATATGCCTCACAGGGCAAAAAGACAGCGATTTATCCAATCGATCGGATGTTTGTTTACATACTGGCGCGCCTGAAGAAATATGTCCTTTAGGGTTAACACCTACAACTTCAACTACCGTAATGACGGTTGTTGGTGACATGTTGGTTGTGTTACTTATGGAGAAGATTGGATTTACGAAAGAAGATTACGCCAAACGCCATCATAGTGGTTACCTTGGGTTATTGGCACGAGACGAAGTAAAAAAATAAATGGATAATTTTTTCTTGATAGCTGGTCCTTGCGCGATTGAGGACAAAGAAATGACTTTGCACATTGGAACCAAAGTCAAACAAATTTGTGACAAGTTGGGGATAGATTATATCCTAAAAGGCAGTTACAAAAAAGCTAATCGTTCAAGATTGGATAGTTTTACCGGAATAGGCAATATGGAGGCGTTAACCATTTTGCGAGATGCGGGAAAGGAATTAGGTGTAGAAGTGATCACTGATGTTCATGAGAGTCATGAGCCAAAAGAAGTTGCAGATTACGTAGATCATCTTCAAATCCCGGCGTTTTTGTGCAGACAGACAGACCTATTGCTTGCTGCAGGGAAGACAGGAAAAGGCGTCAATATAAAAAAGGGTCAATTTGTTTCTCCAGAAGCCATGATATTTGCTTTAGAAAAAGTTAAGTCCACTGGTAATAAGAATGTTTGGTTGTGTGAACGCGGATTTAGTTTTGGTTATAGCGATTTGGTTGTAGATGCTACAGCTGTAGCAAGACTGAAAGAACATGGAGCACCAGTTGTAATGGATTGCACGCATTCGGTTCAGAAACCAAATAGAACTGAAGGCGTGACAGGAGGAGATTCAGCTATGATTGAGACAATAGCCTTATCTGCAGTTGCAACCGGAGCAGATGGACTATTTATTGAGACTCATCCGGATCCTTCAGCAGCACTCAGTGATCCGCATACAATGTTACGATTGGATAAACTAGAAGATATTTTAGTTAAATGCCTGAAGGTTAGAAAAGCACTACTGGGAAAATGATAATTCACTTCAGCAAAGACGTTCCGGCTAATTTACTTGAAAAGTATTGCGACGACAATTTCGCTCGATCATTTGTTGATTTGAATTATATAGTCGTCGTCACGGGTTCGAAGATTCGAGAAGTGACTGATAATTTGAAAAAATTTGTACTTGAACAATTTGAGTTCGATTCGGATTTGCAACTTGGTTCGCTAGATTATAGGTCAAAAATAGGGATTCAACTGACTTCGGTAGAGATAAATAACCTGAATACCGTTTTGTGCTATGGCCCATGTTCTGTGGAAAGTCGAGACCAGATAATGAAAGTAGCAGAGAAGATTTCGGAGTTAGGTTTGACCACAATTCGGGGCGGGTGTTACAAGCCCAGAACATCTCCATACTCTTTTGCTGGACTGGAAAAAGAAGGGTTAGAATTACTGTCTGAAGTCCGCAGTAAATATGGTCTAAAAGTAATAACGGAGGTGCGCGATGTTTCCCATGTTACTGAAGTAATTGAATCTGCTGATATTGTTCAGATTGGCACCAAAGCAATGTATAATTGGGATTTACTTTCAGCTTGCGGAGAGGCCAGAAAACCTGTATTATTAAAGCGAGGTTTTGGCAGTACCCTGCAAGAATTTGTACAAGCTGCTGAGTTCATATTAGTTAAAGGTAATTCGGATGTTATTTTGTGTGAAAGGGGAATTAGAACTTTTGAGGATAAAACGCGATTCACACTTGATTTGGGTGGAGTAGCCTTTCTAAAAAGACACACTAACCTTCCGGTTTTTGTCGATCCTAGCCATGGCATGGGGCATTCTTACGGAGTTCCGGATTTGGCAAGAGCAGCGGCAGCTATGGGAGTAGAAGGAATACTAATCGAAGTCCATCCAAATCCCGAACTGGCTCTTTCCGATGCTGCGCAACAGATTGATTTAGTTGGCCTTGAAAGTCTTACAAATAGATTGAAAAAGGTCTGTTCAGCTGTTGATAGGCAAGTAATATAGTTTAAAAATTTATGGGTACTTATTTTCTACGATTTCTGCTTGTTTTGTTTGTTGGTAGTTTGGCGGCTCAGTCGCAACAGCAAAACGATTGTGAGCAAGAAATAAAAATCCACAGGGATTCAATTTTACAACTTTTCACTGATTCGGTAAGATCTCCGTTGCATAAGTCTGCGATAAAATCATTTTCTGGTCAAAGGTATTTTGAACCTGATTGTTCCTACAAGGTCGTAGCTAAGTTTCGAAAGGAAATTGGTACTCCTTTTCAAATGAAAACGAGTAGCGAGAAGACCAAGTTGTATCGCAAATTTGGCACGGTTCAATTTGAGTTGCATGATTCTATGCATGTTCTCAATGTGTACCAGAGAGCTATTTACAATAAGTTTCCTTCCGATGAAAGTACAAAGTATCTGTTTCTTCCTTTTTTCGATTTGACTACAGGACATGAGTGTTACGAAACAGGACGATATTTGGAGTTGAAGTTTCCAAAGTCAGATACCGTTTATCTTGATTTTAACTATTGTTTTAATCCCTATTGCAGTTATTCAGATGGATTTTCCTGTCCGATTCCTCCTAGAGAGAATTTTCTCAATTGTCGAGTAGAGGCGGGAGAGAAACGATATTTAAAGCAGAAATAATTAATAGCCGAGCCATAGTAATTCTTGCGGGTTTAACCATAATAGGTTTTCCTGCGCTTGCTCGAATTATATTCGAGTTTTCTGTCGAGGATCAACCATTCGTTTCAATTTTATTTACAAAGTCTAATCTTTTTCTTGAGATAATTGTTGGTGCGGTTTATGGAGTTTTATCAGGTGTCATTGCTTGGTTGCTTGTTCGATCAGAGTTGCTAAAATCCGTTCGATTAAAATACCAGAGGCTTATTACTGGCTTTGAATTATCAAATCAAGAAATTATTTTCATTTCAATTTGTGCGGGTGTTGGTGAAGAAATTTTGTTCCGTGGAGTTTTGCAGCCTCTTTATGGAATTTGGATTGTGGCAGCAGTATTTGTCGCAATTCATGGTTATTTATCTCCCAAAAACTGGAGATTAAGCATCTATGGAGTCGTGATGACAATCATAATAGTTGGAGTAGGGTATATGAGCAAGTACCTAGGATTAACCTCTGCGATTATTGCCCATACGATGATTGATATAGTTTTGCTAAAAAAGCTAAGTTCTTCTAGCCTTCAAACGTAAACGAAATGGTCCAGACTCTAGAGTTGAGACTTTCAATTGGTCTGGAGAATTGTGTATCATCTTGCATCAGCAAATTGTTGATACCATGACCATATTTGAGTTCAATTCCGAATTTAAAATAGCGCATGAAAAAATCGAAGCCCCCGCCTATTTCTACGGCAATGTCGTTTCTTTTAACCTTAACAGTTTGATCTCGAGCGATTATTCCTTCGTTATCTACAGTTGATTGCGAAGACATGTCGAGGCTGTATCTTCCTCCAACTATTGCGTAAGCTGCAAAATTGTTAATTCTGTCCGTTCTGATTTTGGCCAAAATAGGAGCGTCTAGAGTCACAATTTCAATTGGCTTTTCCACGATTCCTGCAGTGGTGAATGTGGTGTCGCTGGCCAAATAATACTCCAACCTACGTTCTTGAAACGACAACGCTGGAGCAAACCTAACTTTAAAGTTTTTGTGCAAATTCATGGAGGCGATAAGCCCGAGATTTAATCCAGGTTTCGGGACTACCTGAATACTGGTAATTGAATCCGAGCTGAATTTAAAATCGTCCTTTGTTTTCAGATAGTAGTTTCCAGCATTGTATCCGAGCAAAAATCCAAAATGAAACAAGTGCTCATCGAAAGTTTTTAAATTTTTTAGTTGAGTTTGTCTTCGAACCTTCCCTCTTTGTTTTTTTCGAAGTCCTTGTGCATTGCTCAAGTTTCCAATTCCAAGAATTAATAGTATTACCGCAATTTGTCTCATCCGTTTTTCGAACGCACGAATATCCGAATTATTTTCGTCCGATGTAGATTGCGGCTATCCCGCCGCTCAATTTTATTTGATAACAGTTCAAATAACCAATCTTTCTCATGATCTCCAAAAAGCTTTCTCCTTCTGGAAAAGCTTCAATAGAACGTGGTAAATAAGTGTAGGCAGATTTGTCCTTAGAAATTATCCTTCCTATAAACGGTAAAATCACTCGGGAGTAAAATCCATAAAGTTGTTTTAATGGAAATCTTTGGGGTTGTGTTAGTTCTAGCACCAGCGCAATTCCGTCTGGTTTTAGTACACGTCTCATTTGTTCGAGGCCCGAGGGTAAGTTTTCAAAATTTCTAACTCCAAAACTTACTGTAACTGCGTCAAAAGAATCATTGTCGAAGGGCAAATTTTCTGAGTCACCATGAACTAATTCTATGGTGTTGTCCACGCCCATTTTTTTTACTTTCTGCCGACCAATTTCTAGCATGCCGTTGGAAATATCTGCCCCAACGATTTTATTCGCACCGGTTTTTAAAGCTTCAATTGCAAAATCACCAGTTCCAGTTGCGAGATCTAGAACTGATCCTGGTTTAACTGTTGAGATTAATTTGATTGCTCGTTTCCGCCATCTTCGGTCAATCCCTCCCGAAAGAAGATGGTTCAGTAGATCGTATCTGCCAGCAATGTTGTCAAACATTTCGGCTACCTGTTCCTTTTTAGAGGAATCTTTCTCTTCGTACGGTTTAACTTTTGTCCCCATATTATCCAACCATTGTATGCCCCTCAGGATATTTGTATGCCTTGCTAATTACTGATTTCCCGAATAAATAAGCCACTGTTAACGTACCTACTCGGCCAACAAACATTGACAAGATGATGATATATTTTCCTGCTTCAGACAGATTTGGCGTTAGTCCAGTAGATAACCCCACGGTTCCGAATGCAGAAACTTCCTCAAAAATTAGGTCCATAATATCAAACCCTTGTTCAAACAAGTGGCTTTCGGTTATGCTTAAAAGGAATATGCAGATCATATTTCCAGCAACGAAAAACAAAAAGATTGCAAATGATTTTAGAATTAGGTCATTTGAAATCGTTCGTTTAAATAGCTCTGCATGTTTTTTTCCTGTTATTGTCGCGATAAGCGAAGCCCATAATATTGCAAAGGTAGATGTTTTTATCCCACCACCAGTAGAACTTGAAGAAGAACCAATAAACATCAAAACAACCATCATAAAAAGCATTGGAGCACCTATGCTACCAATATCCGCTGAATTAAATCCAGAAGTTCGTGTAACGGATTGAAATAAGGATGTAATCAAAGCTTCTCCGGTGTCGTATCCTTCTAGCGTATTATTTCGCTCCAACCAGAAATAAAATAGGGTACCGGCGATAACAAGTCCTAAAGAAAAGTATACTGCTATTTTTGTACTGAAACTAACTTGTTTCCACGGGTATTTCAGTCTTTCTCGGAGGTTTTGTACGTCGAACAAATCGAAAATGGATGCAAAACCAAGTGCCCCAACGAAAACGAGCATGGTGACGTTTAAATGGATCATCCAATTGTTGCGAATGGACTCATGAAATAATCCATCGGAAAACAAGGATAATCCGGCATTATTGAATGCAGAAACGGAATGGAAGATTGATGAAAATATTTTGTCGCCAATTGTACCAACTTCTGAACCAGCAAACTTCACATCTTTGTCCCAGAACATGAACATTAAGAAGGCTCCAATTAACTCAATAAGGGTACTCCAAACTACTATTTTGCCAAACGTGCTTTTGGTATCAACGATGGAGTTTCGATTCACAAAGTCTTCAATCAGAGAGTCGTGCTTTACCCCTAAACCAATTTTATTGAGCAACAAAAAGAAAAAGCCAAATGCGATAATATTCAATCCGCCTAGTTTTATCAGAATTAGGATGATTACATGTCCCTTGTGGGTAAAGAAAGTAGCAGTATCTACAATCCCGAGTCCGGTAACACAGGTAGCACTGGTGGACATAAACAGAGCTTGCGTAAAATCCATAGATCCTTCAATTACGGTCATTTCCGGCATCATTAGGAGTAGCGCACCGAAGAAAATTATGGCCACGAAACTGAGCATGAAAACTGTTGCTGGATGCAGTCTCAAATTGGGCAGTAACTTCCTATCGGAATTGAGAATTTCAACAAAAACCAATACGAAGAAGTAGGCCTGAATAATTAAGGTTGAAATGTCTTGCGTATGATAAATTCCAATTTGTTCGAAAGCTCTGGGTAGCAGCATTGAACCAGTTAAATTGTATGCTAAACCTTCAACAATCAGAATAAGCATCAATATGACTTCAGACCAATGTCGTCTGAAGAATTCTCGTGGCTGAAAGTCGTAAAGCCAACGGAGGATAAATCGTGCAATAAAAAAAGTGAAACTGGCTCTAATAATTACTACTAGTGTGTGCCTGGAATCACTAGATTGAGGAAATCCGTAATAGTACAATAACACCAGCAGTGTTCCCACCGAAACAATAAAACTGGAGACACTAAGAAGGGAAAGAACTTTGTCTTTACTGTTGTACAGTGTTAGATTTATTCTTTCCCTAATTCGGTTAAATGCCATTAATTGAGTGCGGTTAAAGCTTCTTTAATTCTGGATACAGCTTTTATCAACTCTTTTTCATCCGCGGCGTAAGAGAATCTAATGCAATTCGGGTCGCCAAAGGCTTCACCAGAAACAACTGCCACAAAGGCCTCTGAAAGCAAGAATTCACTTAAATCGCTGGGGCCAGAAATAGTTTTTCCATTATGTTGTTTTCCAAAATAATGCGACACATCTGGAAACAGATAGAATGCACCAGGAGGGGTGTTTACCTTTACACCAGGAATTTCTTTTAGTAATCCAATTACGAGGTCACGTCTTTTATGGAAAGCTTCTCTCATTTGTGAAGTGCACTCAGGATCAGTATTAAGGGCGGCTATTGCTGCTCTTTGGCTAACACTTGATGTACCAGATGTAAACTGACCCTGAACTTTTGTGCAAGCGCTCGCAATCCATGTCGGGGCTCCGATGTATCCGATCCTCCAACCGGTCATTGCGAAGGCTTTTGAAACTCCGTTAACCGTGACCACTTGATCTTTAATACTATCAAATTGAGCTAAACTGGCGTGTTTTCCTTCGAAAACGATGTGCTCGTAAATTTCGTCTGACATCGCAATTATGTTTGGATGCTTTTCGAGGACTTTAGCAATTTTGCCTAGCTCTTCTTTGCTGTAAACCGATCCGCTTGGATTGCACGGAGAGCTAAACATCATCAACTTTGTTTTATCCGTGATGGCGGCTTCTAGTTGCTCTGCACTAATTTTGAAATCCGTTTCGATAGTAGATTCAACAAATACTGGAATGCCTTCTGCAAATTTTACCACGTCTACGTAACTCACCCAAAAAGGAGTTGGTATAATCACTTCATCACCTGGGTTCACAACGCTCATTACCAGATTGGCGATACTTTGCTTTGCACCAGTGGAAACAACAATTTGGTCTTTACTATATTCCAAACCATTATCTCGTTTGAATTTATTGGAGATTGCCTCACGAAGATCGTCATAGCCATTAACTGGCATGTACCTCGTATAGTTTTGATCGATACCTTCTTTGGCTGCAGATTTTATAAAATCTGGAGTGTCGAAATCCGGCTCTCCCAAACTAAGACTAATAATGTCTTTTCCCTCGCTCTTTAATTGCCGAGCCTTTTTTGCCATGGCAATTGTTGCAGACTCTGTAAGTCTTTCAATTCTATCCGATAACATAATTTTATCCAGTATCACAATTTCTAAAAAATGACCATAAATTATGGCCGAAAAACAAAGCTAAAACAAAATATTTGGTCAACAACGGACAAGCAATATAATTGATCGTTAATCATACCATAAAACCAATTTCGGAGTTCATAAAGTCACATAATCTCTTTATTATTGGATACTACATTAAATCATTTTATGGAACAGGTTGCAGATATAGTAATGTTTATGTTTCCGGCAATTGCGGTAATTGCCACTACTATTTATTTGTTAAATAAGTATTTAGACGAAGTGAGGATTCACAAGAGTATTCAACTTCGTGAAACAAATTCGAAAACAGTTCTTCCAATTCGTTTGCAGGCATATGAGAGGCTAGTGCTGTATCTAGAGAGAATTAACCCAAACAATTCCATTATGCGACTGCATAAATCCGGAATGTCGGCCAGCAAATTGCAGCAAGAGTTGATCAAGTCTATTCGGGATGAATTTGATCATAATATGGCGCAACAAGTTTATGTTTCAATTCAAGCATGGAACATGGTTAAACAAGCTAAAGAAGAGATCGTTAATCTCATTAATTTATGTGCAAACAAAGTAGGTGACCAAGCCACGGGTATTGACCTTAGCGGACTGATTTTCGAAACACTGGCTAAAAGCAAAACTCACCCTACCAACATCGCATCTAACTACTTAAAGCAAGAAATTAAGGAGTTTTGGTAATTATTATTCTTGCAATTACTTGAATCACGAATGGGTAAACCAATAGATGAGTTTACCTAACCAAGTTTTTTTGGGGTTAGAGAATTCTTCAACCTGAACTTTACGTTTAGTTACAGAATAACCGCCAGAATGGACAGTTTTCTTTTTTGATTTCTTCTTGGCGACTGCTTTTGCCTTTGGCTTGTAATTGGCGGCATTAACTAATTGCTGAATTTCTTTATTTGAAGGGGTTTTAAATTTCTTTTGGGATTTGGGTTTGCGTTGCTCCCGGTTTTCGAATCGTTTCTTTGGACGACGCTTTGGTTTAGAAGGCTTTTTATGCTCAGTTGTTTTTTCTACCAGTGTATCTTCATTTGAATTCTCAACCTTAACTGAAGGTTCTGGCAAATCAATCTTATCCACCACTTTAACGCCTTGAAGCTTTACCTCAGGAGTGGTAATAGTAACAGCTTGTTGAGATAATTTGATTAGTTCATCTTCTGGTAATCCATCATAATTTAGACTGTCCTTTTCAGGAAATTCTATTGCTTGTGCGCCACCCATATCACCTTCGCCACTTAGCTGAATATGCCTGGCTTCTGCTTCTGCCTCAATCTGCTGAACAGTGATTGTTTTTTCTTCCTTTGAAAAATCCGTTGGATTTTGAGCTGATTCTGGATTTGAATAGAAGTTCGTTGGTTCATTGACTTCAACTGCTGCTTTTTCCTGAATTTCCTCTGCCGGTTTGTTGATTGCTGAATCTGAAATCGAAATGGCTATCGGTACCTCAATAACCGTGTTTTTGGTCGGCCCTGTCTGGTTAAATTGGTTATTATCAGTTTCCTGAACTCCAAATTCCTTTTCTAGAAATTCAACAACCTTGTCTTCCAATTTGGTGTTAAGGCCAGTTCCAAAAGAAAGGCTAAAATCACCTTTATCATTAATTGCTGATTTTATTTCGTTCGGAGTTTTTCCTAGTCTTCTGGCAATCTGTCCAAGTCGCATACGGATGTATTTTAGCAATAAGTTGCAAAGGTAGGTTTACTCTGGTAAAATTAAAATTTGATTTTTTTTGACTGAGGCCAGGGTTCTTAGGGTATGGAATAGATAATTAAATAAGAAGATACTCTCATTTCTGAAACACAATGGTATTACATACGTATTGAAACTTTATACCGGTTTGTACATCTTCGGGGTAAATTGAATCAAATTTTGACTAAACAACTTGTAATTTTTTTCGAACTTAGATTGAAAAAGTTGTTGTCGCTCACTAAAAGAAAATGAAAAAAAACAAGCGATGCGCGGAGATGTACTCTCAAATTTAATTTCTGATTCCCGTCTAGATCCAATGGAAATGGCCGCCATAGAGAAACTAATTAATAGGTGCTCTGAACTGGAAATCGAGAATGCAGAATTGAGGTCGAAGGCTGCTAATCAAAAAAAGTCAATTTCGGAGGTGTTGGATGTGTTGGCTAGTACAGCGGCTAGCCAATTTACCGCTCGGGTTGAAACTACCGGAGAGGATGAAATTGTGAATGCCTTGGCCTGCGGCGTAAACATGTTGAATGAAGAATTGAAGGATAGCACTGTATCCTATGAATTTGTCAACAAGGTTTTCGACAGCATGAAGGATATGCTGTTTGTTGTAGACTCTTCTAATCGGATAATAAAAGTAAATAAAGCTGTGGCTTTAGCTACTGGTTTTGATGAACAAGAGTTTATTGGTTTGCGGATTGATCTCGTCTTGAAGATGGAGGTGGAGTCGGAACTGGAAGAGGTGAGCCAAAATCCGCAAATGGTTTCAAAGGTTATTCTCAACCGAAGGGGGGGGGGGTATATTCCTGGCGCACAAACGATCAGTAAACTAGATAGTAATGGAAATGGAAATGATGGATACATCAGAGTTGTCCAGGATTTAACCACAATTCTGTCACTAGAAAAAACGTCTCTTCGAAACGAACGTCGATTTAAGGCGCTACTGCACTCATCTAGTGTGGGGGTAGCCCTAACTTATAGAAATAATAAAATTGTGCTGACCAACTCGGCGCTCCAAAAGATGCTTGGCTATTCTGTTAACGAATTGAATAACTTAAATATGGCGGCGTTGATTGATTCCGTTTTACATAGTTCCGGAAGTATGGATCAATTGCGCCAAGGGGTAATATCGAATCTATTCTGTGAGCAAGTTTATAAAACTAAAGCCGGGCAGAAGTTGTGGACACATACCAATATTGTATTCGTTCCAGGTGTTACGACTAGTGAAAAAGATGTATTTCTGTTCACGATAATGGATACTAGCGAATTGCGTAAAGTAGCCAACGAACTGCAGGTGAAAAACGAAGAGTTAACCGATAAGAACGAAGCGTTAGATAGTTTTGCTTACAAGGCTTCACACGAGTTAAAAACCCCGGCAATCAATGTATTGAGCATGGTTCAAATGTTGATGGAGCAAATTAAGCACGATGAAAACCCATTAGTGCATCAGGTACTGTTGAAATTGAAAGAGTCTTCGATACGGTTAAAAAATACGATAGATGATTTTTTATCAATTGCATCGGCAGAACAGAAGGATGTAATGGATCAGGAAGAAATAGTTTTAGATGATGAAATCAATGAAATTATTGATTCCATGCGTGAAGAACTTGGAAGCAATGATGCGTCAATAAATGTTAACACAAATAACAATACAATATTCTTTTCTAAAGTAAATTTTAGAAGTATTATTTTAAATTTGATATCGAATGCGTTAAAATACAGTCACCCTGATCGGGAGCCTGTTATTGATGTTAAAAGCAGCGTAGTTGATGGACGTGTCAATTTACAAGTTACGGACAATGGCACTGGCATCAATCTTGAAAAAAATGCATCAAAAATGTTTAGCATGTTTTCTAGGCTAGACAACGCTAGTGGTATTGAAGGTACTGGGATTGGATTGTATATCATCAAAAAGATGATTGAGAAGGAAAACGGCCACATATTAGTTGAGAGCGAATTTGGTCTCTGGACCAGGTTTACTATAGTTTTTAATCAAAATGAGTGAAAAATTGAACTGTATTTTACTTGTAGATGACGACACCACCACCAATTTTTTTAATGAGTATATGTTAAAAAAAATGGACGTCAGCACGCACATAGAGGTGGCTCTAAACGGGCAAGAAGCTTTGGATTATATGGATGCTTGTGAGAAAGATCCGTCCAAACCCAAGCCAGATATGATCTTATTGGATGTTAACATGCCGGTTATGAATGGATTTGAATTTTTGGAGGCGTACCAAGATCGTTCTGATGCAGATGGCATTGTAATCTGCATGCTTACAACGTCATTGCACGAGTCTGATGTTGACAAGGCTAAGGAATTCAATGCGCTTTCTGATTACATCCATAAACCTTTGTCCGAAGACAGTCTTAAGGTTCTGATTGAAAAGTACTTTCCAAAGGTTGGTTGATATTTGCATTAAATAATCGGACCTAAGAAATTCTTGAACAACGGTTGGTATTTTCTTAACCCCATCTGAACTGCCTATTTGCATAGAAGGCATCGTTGGGCTGTACAAAGAATTTTCTGTTCAGTGGCTTTTCTATGTACTCGCCGTCTGTTTAGGTGCTTTTATAGTACTAGCTGCCTTTCAAAATTGGCAGTCCCTGACATATGTTATCTAATTCCCATTTTCTGTCTTTCCTGGATATCAATGTTAAATCGCGTTCTGGATTATAAATCGATGTACTACTTTGTATTTAAACACAACATAAGTCAATTTATTTGTAATAGCTTTAATACGCCTAATATTTAAGACCTATTGGTCTAAATTTGAACTTATTGTTGTTGCTGTGTTTTCATTAGAAATCTGCCAAGATTACGTAAACTTTCAAAGCTTTACGAACAAATCAAATCGTCTAACTAATCCAATTCGTAGGGTGGTATGTTGCGGTGGAATAGATTCTCTTCAACGGAATGCTTTTTTGGAGAGATGTTTACCCTTGTGTAAATATGTCTTTTGGATACTAGTTTTTCTTGTCTGTACTCGGCCAACCTGTCATGGCGGAGAACCGCTCACCAACTACATGGAACGGTTTAAGTATGAACGAAACAATTCCTTTTGGGAAATATATCTGGATGACATCGAGTCTAGCATTGTCAGTTTAGAAAAAGCAGCGAGGTCAAAATATTATCAAGAAGGACTAGCATTGTTGGAATTGGCTTGTTTTAATCAGTCAAAGGGAAATGAATACACTTCAGTTAAAAATCAACTACAGGCTATAAGCCTGTTCAACAAACTGCAAGTTACACAACTAGCAAGTCAGGCGATAATTAATTTGGCAGCTCAAGTTCTGGCACTTCAGGACTATTGGTTGGTTGATGAGTTGGTTATGATTGGACTTCGCATTTGTGATGATCGATACGCTTCAACACGGGCAGAACTAATTAGATTGTTAGTTGAAACATGTTCAATTAGAGGAGACTATGAACAACAGTTAGTATTTAGCCAATTAAGTTTAGAAAAAGCTAAACAAGCTGAAAATCCAATCCTGATTGCCCAATGTTTATTGGATGTTGCAAAAGCTTTTGATAATCTTGATTTATTGGATTCAGCTATCGTTTACTGCGATTTATCCACCTCAATATCTGCTCAGTTCGGAGTTTGTAGCACGCTGGTTAGGGCAAGGTTAACCAGAGCAAAAGTTAGTGAAGAGAAAGGGGAACTGGCCTTGGCAATAGAGCTAGCCGAAAATACTGAGGAATACGCAATTGGTCTGAATATGCTAGAAGAGAGAATTATGATTGCTGATTTTTTATCAAGAATCTACACTCAATCTGGTGCTTGGGACTTAGCGTATTTCAATCAACGTCTTCTTGGCGTTTTAAGTTTTAATAATAGTTTTTCAACTCTCAACAGCAAACAAATTGTGTATTGGAACCAGGTTGCCAATAAAGCAAATCATAGATCTCCCTTAGGACAAGCATCAGAGGTAATTCATCATAGATCTTCGTTCGATACCAAACAAATCCGTTTTATCTTATTAGTCTTTTGTGCAGTGCTTTTGGCAGCCTTGATAATTTATTCTATTTTAAACAATCGAAGACGTTCTAAATTGCGAAGAGCGCGCATGATTCTCGACCGACATAGTTATCAGTTACAAAGAGAGATTAATCAAGAGCAAATTATTTACCGATATGCTGAAGAAATTCAAAAGGGGATTATGCCTACAGATCAGGAGATAGACTCCATATTGAATGATAATTTTGTGCTATTTAAGCCAAAAGACAAGTTGTCAGGAGATTTTTATTGGGTTGAAAACCAAGGTGGTTTGACCTATGTTGCCGCCGCCGATTGTACAGGCCATAATGTTTCAGGAGCTTTGATGAGTCTTGTTTGCGCAAGTGCTTTGAATCGAGCAGTGATCAGCGAGAAAATCAGAATGCCGAATGAAATTTTAGACAGGATAAGAGAAATCGTTTCAAATTGTCTTGATAAAGGTTCTACGGCTCATCGTGATAGCATGGATATATCTTTGTGCGCCCTTAAGAAAGAGTCTAATGAATTGTTTTGGAGTGGGGCGGTCAATCCAGTATGGGTAGCAAGAAAGGGAGAGTTAATAGAATTGAAGGGGGATGCTCAATCAATAATTGAAGTAAATTGCTATAAGCCCTTCTCACAACACCGGGTTGGATTAATTCCAGGTGACAATATTTATTTGTTGACAGATGGCTACAAAGATCAATTTGGCGGTGGGTCCGCAACTCAGAAGAAATTTAGTACAACTAAATTAAAAGAATTGGTGTTGTCGATAGAATCAGAAAGAATGGATATCCAAGGCAATGTACTAGCCGAGGCATTTGATGATTGGAAACAAGATAATAATCAGATCGATGATGTGTGCATGTTGGGTATAAAATATTATGAATTGAATTAGTTTATTTTGGTGGTATTGTTTCGAAATATTCTCTTAATTATTTTTCTTTTCACCGTTGGTTTAAAAGCATGGTGCAACTGCTTTTCATTGATTCCTGTTGATGGAGTGCGGCAATCTTCTGAGCAAATCGTTTCTCAAGAGCAAGTGGAGAAATCCGATTGGCAAGCTACACAAATGCTAAATTACTCAACTGCTTACTTCAATAGAAACTTAGATTCCGTTAAACTGTTTTGCGAAAGAGGAATCAATTTGATCAACGGTAATCTTCGAGAGGTTAAAGATTCGACGCGTTCTTTTGAGATGGTTAAGATTCTTGTTCGGTTGCATTTAAACTTAGCGCGCGTACGTATGGATAAAAGTTTGTTTGCCAAGGCGATGGATAGCTATTCTGCTTGTTTGGATCTCTGTAATAGGATTCGCTATGATCATGGACTTGAGCAGGCTTCTTTAGGGTTAGGTAATTTATTTAGGGAACTTGGGTTGTTTGATTTATCCAATATGTACTTCGATCAATATTCCAATTTGACTCAAACTTCCGTGAAGTCCGAAAATAGACCGGATTTTCTGCTGGGGTATGGATTGCTGCTTGAACAGGAAAAGATAGAGGATAGTGCGATAAATATTCTCCAGAAGGGATTGAAGTATGCTGAACAGCACAACAATTCCGTTCAAATGGCTTTGTTTTTAAAGGAGTTGGGAAGGATTCACTTTAAATTGAATGATGATGATATTGGACTTCAAATGCTTGAAGAGGCGCACCAATTAAGTGCCGGTTTTGATGATAAAAAGCTGAAGTTAGAATGTGAAATTAACCTGGCAAGAGCTTATTTAAGGTTGGGTATTCTTGATGAGTCAATGGAGCTATTGACGGCAGCCAGGAGGAGTTCACGACTATTGGGGGTGCCAAAAAGTTTAGCGGAGTGTTTGCAGCTAATAGGAGAGGTGTATGGCGTCTCTGGATATCCTGATAGTGCCTACCACTATGTCAATCGGGCAAAATCTATAAGCAAGGGAATACAAGATGATGTAGACCTAATTGACGCAGTTGTTCATCATAAACTAAATTACTATAATAGATTGATTATTAAACAAAAAGACGGAATACAAGTTAGTTCAGGTTTGAAATCATCTCAGTTTGATTGGTTCATTGGAAGTGGATTTATTTTAATCCTTTTAGGGTTATTAGTATTGCTAGTGCGAACGGGACTGCTTGGCCAGTCGGTAAAAAAGGATATTGACGAAACCAGAAATAAAATCAACGAAGCCCAAAGTAGACTAGCTAATTTAAAGGTATTGAATCAAGATAATGAAGGGTTTGTAGAGCGTATTTTAAACGGTGTTATGCCATCTAAAAGTAATTTGAATAGCGCTCTACCAACTAGTTTTCTCAGTTTTAAAAGAAAGGAAATCTTGGGGGGAGATTTCTTTTGGATGGAAGAGTATCAGGGAGAAATATTTTTTGCTGTTGCTAGTTGCAACTCCAGCAAGGTTACCAATGGATTGTTAGGCATAATTGTTTCAAATATTTTAACCAAATCTCTATATCAAAAACAAATTCAAAACACAGCAGAATTATTAAAGCAAGTCAATGAATCTGTTTTAAGAATTTTGCCAACCGAAGAAACGGTGGATTTAAGTATTTCCTTATGCGCACTTTCCACGAAGGACAAGAGCTTACGTTGGACCGGAACGCGATACCCACTGATTCTCGTAAGCAATGGACAACTAATAGAATATCCATCCTCGATTATTTCGATTGGAGAGCAAATTGAGCATAATGTACTTCGAGAGAGTAAAATCTACCTTTCTCCGGAAGATATGATTTATGTGTATACGAATTATAACTACGGCCATTTGAACGACGAAATGCGTTTGGTTAAAGCTAATGACAAGTTCAATGAGCTACTTCTGAAGGCTAGTGCACACCAAATAGATGAGCAAAAGATCGAATTAGACGAATTGTTGGAGAATGATTCTACTTCAGAAGAGCATCAGTTTTGCGTGATTGGAGTAAAAGTGTAGGAATTCAAGGTTGAATCCGGATCAGGTGATAATCCTCTCCAATTTGTAAGTAGTAAATTCCTACTTCGATTTTGCGCAGATCAAAAAGAAATCTGTGTGATCCATATTTGTAGATTTCCAAATTGGTTGCAATTTTTTGCCCCTGGTAGGTTCGAAGAAACATTGCCTTACGTTCCTTAAAATCGCCTTCAACAATAAGTACTGAAGAAGCAGGGTACGGGTAGATCTCGTAGTTGTCGAATGTTGTGGAGTTTTCGGTGGTTTTAATTTGTTCATCTATGGGCTGGTCTTGGGGGGCTTTCAAATCTTCAAACCAATTGGCAGATAAACGAATAACTTTAGCCGTTAAAGAAAGATCAATAGTCTTGTTAGAAATGCCTTGAAACCAATGGCCAATATGCAAGGTTGAAACCTTGATTTCATTTCGAACAGATTCCTGGCAGAAGGATAATTGTGGGGATACAAGAGTGAGTGAAACCAAAATTCTGGCAACCATAATTTTGATTCGATATTCGATCCTATGGTTGCCAGAATTGCTCATACAGTTTAAATACTAATTACCGTGGCACAAAAGATAGCCAACCAAATTGCGCTAGCCAAAATGAACCAGCTTTGCCTTTGAATGTTAGCATGCTGATTAGATGTTGGGTTGTGTGAAGATTTCACTGTTTGACGTGGTGTAATAGATCTCATTAGTTGGGTGTTGTGTGAGTAGTAAAATTTAATCTTGTAACTGATTGTACGTTGGCTATTTCTCAATGATTATTTTAGTTTCCAATTGTTGGTTGTTGATTTCCAATCGTCGTGACTTGAATGTAAATATTGTGCAGTCGTAATGATTTGCAAATAAATTATCTAAACTTACAACATTAAAGTGATAGTTTAATCTACCACTGCGAAGGGTGGTTCTAAAACTGCAATGCTTACATTGCCACTGCCATTTGCCTTGTAACTGTGCTATGGTCTGGAACACTGTCTTCCAAAGCCAAACCACAAAATTTCATCGCGCTTAAAACGTATTCGTCAAAATTGACCTCCAAAAATGGATTGATGAACCTTTCAAAAAACATAAGCCCCCTGAAAAATTACCAACACAAGGGGTTCTATTTTCCAAAATTCACTTCTAACCACCAAACAGCCAACAAATACAGCCTAAATTTTAAACCCCAAAATTATTTAGGACAGCATTGATTTTAAAATAGGATCTTGTTGTGCGTTGGCACGAATAAAATGCTGGCCAGCAAGGGCCTGCATTGGCATTTAGCTTGTAGCAAATGAAAATAACACCATCACAGTGAAATTTGACAACCGCTTTTTTCTCCTTAAAATCATAATCTCTGAGAATCGCGTGTTTTTTATCCCTGTATGATTGTGAGTTGTTTACCTGGCTGCCAATTGTCCTATAATTAATATTATGTTAAATAGATAAGTTGGAACGAGTCTACATTTTTTCATCTGAATATCCAAACTCCCCCTTTTTCTTGTTCAAGTTGGAATTTTAATTACATTTGTGCCCGCAATTCGGGTCGCGTAGCTCAGCTGGATAGAGCATCTGCCTTCTAAGCAGACGGTCCCAGGTTCGAATCCTGGCGCGATCACAACAGTTAAACCTCTTTAAATTAAGGGGTTTTTTTATTTATAGAGCATTTTCGGCCATTTCTTTCCTTCCTCTTATTGGCTAAAATCAATAAATTTATGACGAATTCGAGGGGTTTTTGTACGATAACCGTACGGAAAATAACGTGACACGTTGCGAAATTTATAGAGAGATGAAAGCATCGATTAAACTTATGACGAGCGAAAAAAAGTCCAATGACGGATATCCTGTAAAATTGGAAATTACTCATAAGTACAGTAGAAAGAGAAAAAAAATAGGTATTAGTCAACTTGAACATTGGAATGAAGTTGAACAAATGCCGAAAAAGAGTCACCCTCAATTCCTAAAGTTCTATGCCAAATTACATCAGCTAAAAGGTAATATTCACGTACTCGAATATGAAAAGTTTGATTCAATCGAAGATGCTATGAATTTTGTCCTTGGAATATCACAAGTAACTCTAGCAAAAGTGCTTGATGCAACGTTGTATGATTTTGTGCAAAATGTACTTATCCCAAAGCTTGATCAGCTTAACCAATACGCTATGATGGAACGATATGCAATGATGTCTAGAATAATTAATAGATTCCATCCTCAATTGAAATTAAAGTCGATTGACAAGAAATTTGTTAACGATTTTAAAGAACATCTCTTGGTTAATGGAAAAACGAAGTCTACTATAAAATCGTATATGAGCTCTTTGAGGGCTATTTACAATAAGGCGGTAACTCTTAGATACGTTGAGGACAAGAAACCGTTTCAAGGACAAATGAATGGTTTGGCAGTCCGAAGTTGGTCCTCAAAGAAAAAATATATTTTAAAAGAGGATGTCCATTTACTTGAGAAGGCTCAGCTACGAGGAAGTAAGGCCTTAGCTAGAGATCTTTGGCTTCTTCAATTTTATCTTGGTGGGCAGGATTTGATTGATGTCCTTTCCATTGATAGGCAGACTATTTATAATGAGCGTGTTTTTTTTAGAAGAAGCAAGGTGGATGGTTCTGAATATGATCTTAGGGTGTTTGAGAAGGCTCAAAACATTATTAATAAGCACCAAAATTTATTTAATGGATTCGATCAGACATTCTCAACTAGAGAAAATTATAAAACTTTTCGTCGCAGATTGCAAAAGAAATTAACGCTCGTGCAAGACGAGTTAAATTTGGATATCCAACCAACTGGGAATGGCAAACTTGGAATTAAGGTGGCCCGCCACACTTTCGGAACATGGGGCAAGCGCTACTTTATTGAAGAAGATTTGCTTCGAGAATTAATGGCTCATGAACGAAATGACGTTGACAACTATTATAAGGATCGCTTTCCGGAAGAAGTCCGTGACGAAGCGCACTGGAAAATAATTGATACAAGCGAATTTGATTAATTCCGCTTTAAATCGTCTACTTGATCTTCGAATTCAATCTTTAACGATTCCATTTGCTGATCTCTAAACATTTGGTAGTTATCAATTCCCGTTGGGCGAACATTGATACCCAAAAGTGACCTGGAATTGGGATTGAAATTATATAGCAAAAGTTGGTTTGACTTCAGGTAATTATGAATAATTGAATATCCTTGTTCACCGGTCAATAGTTTTGACTCCAATTGATAAGTATCATTCGTCTTGGACGAAATTTGTTGCTTTGAATAGCCTCCATCCAGTAAGTACTCCTCCTCTATTGTCGGTTGTTTTAATGTTAATTCTCCATCTATTCTCAATTCTTGTTTCCAATTCATCCCTGCGTAATCAAAATCACCTTTAATCATGGTTCCATTTTGAATTCCTATAATTTTAACGGTTCCTATGGCCTCGGTTGAACAAAATTTAAGAACTAAATACTCACCGTAAACCATCTGTTCCTCTTTTCCAAGGATTTTGCTATCCCGAATAAGTCGATAGCGCCCACCAGAATTTGACTGATAAACTATTCCCCAGTCCAATTGTAATCCGATATACAACTTCTGTTGGTTGGTATTATTAAAAGTTCCTGCTTGATAAAACTTCCCATATAACCCTGAACTCAAATCGGCATGATTAGCGATTACAACCCAGGAATTACGGGCTGAATCAAATTTCTCAAGTTTCAACTGGTGCGCATCTGATGGCACGACGCTCCGAAACAGAATTGCTTCAATATCATTTTTTGCTTCAACTGGATTGTCTGGGTTTGCGAAACGTTTATTCGGCCAAGTGCAAGTACATATTCCAAAATCAAGCTTTGTGTCACTATTGGGAATATGTAGAACTGAAGCTTTTAGAACCCCAGCGTCAAAGCAATAAATCTGGGGATTGGTATTTGGCAACTGTTTAACTATCATAATTATTCAGGATCTAGAATTTGGGCATCCAAGGCTTGATGAAATATCATACAAAGCATTACTATCTATTTTGGAGCTGTCAATTACTGAGGTGATTTTAATTGCTGTTCCTGTGTTCAGAAAATTGGCCTTTCCCTCACCTGGCAAAGGCTTTAGCTTGTCACCCTGCTTTGGCTCTTCTATAGTAGAACATTCTGATATACTGAACTGGTTGCCTCCCGCAATATTCAACCGATTAATACCATATACTGTTGGTAAGAGTCCTATTGTGGATCCCGAACTATGAGTGTAAGTTGCTACAACATAGGTATCTTCATTATCGGCAATTGAACCGTTTAATGAAGTTGTTCCGTCAGATCTAAAAGTTTCAATTTTAACCGTCCAGTCAGTGCTGTAATCATAAGGCAGCACCTCTAATTCAGGTGATAAATAAGCGTAATCAGTTTGCTTTCCGTAATTCTCAGAACTAGGATTGGATACCAAAACCCGTGCAGTTAAACAGCCAACTACCTTAAAGGGATTAGGCGTAATTCCATCAGGCAAAACCTTTTGACAATAATTGGGAGTATATCGGTTAAGGCCGTTATGCAATTGATTGGGGTTAAAAAAGATTGAATCAGCATTTAAACTCGTCCACTCTTCCCATGGTAACTTAAACCCTAGCTTTAATACATATCTTCTATATGTTTTCAATACAGGATTCAAACCAAAGGATTTGCGTTGAAATTTACCACCCTCATTGTACAGCTCCAGCACATTAAACTTGCTGTCTTCCTTTAGTATAAAATTGCGACTGGACGGATTATTAGAGCTACCTAAATCATACAGTTTCATTCCGTCTAAATCATAGTTTGGAGATAATGGAATTTGAATGGACTCAATCGCTTTGATTTGTTTTCCTACATTGTTAAACATCGAAATATCGAAGGAAAGACTAGTTAGATGTGCGAACACTTGATCTGAATTAGTATTGTTGGCTGGGCCTTCAAGCAATCCAAATTCCACTTTCGCCACAAGACCTGACTCAACTGGCATTTTAACATCTGTAAAACCTGAGTCGTTGTCAGGATCCTTAAAGGGTGGGAAGAATTCCATTTTTTCCACTACCAACAAGTCTTCAATATCAGCCGATTCTTGGTAATATTGTTTATCCACCTTTAACAACATTCTGTCGGAGCCCATGTTCGGTGTAAGGTGATTGCCAACCAACACCCCAATGATATATTCGTCTTGACTCGAAAGCTTTTGAGCTTGCAGAATATTATAGTCTACTATAAAACTGACCTGTAGCTTTCCGTTAGCCAACAAATTGCACTGGCAGTTTTTAACAAACCCCTGATTAATTGAGTTTGGGCCATTGATGGGAACAACGACTTGTTCCCAAACAAAATTATCGAATACTGTACCCGCTACAATAATGGAGGAATTAGAATTATTAGCATCCGGTCGATAATCTGATTCTGCCGCAAGTTTTTTTAGATTGATAACGACTCGTCCAGTACTGGAAAAAGATCCGGAAACTGCTGAAATTTCAAATTTCACAGCCGTAGGCTTATTGATTTGCAATGAGTTTACACTACTTCCTGATTGAACGTCAGTGTAATTAACCATATCAATGGAATAGTTGGCAACACCGTCAAGAGATCGATTAATGTATACGACATTCCCTTTGAAATTGGCAAGTTTACCATGAATCTTGGTGTTTGGATCATTCTTAGTGACCTTAAACCTAGCATCTAATACATACTTTAACGATTTTCCATTGGAGTATAACTCTGGTTCGATCAATGAATCAAGGTTTTGACTTTCACCATCTAAGTACAGAGGAACAACATTAAATTCATGCCTAACCTCATAAAGTTGTTCTACACCGTACGGTAAAGAAAGGGTTGATTTACCAATGTGCTTAACATAGACTGAATCGTTAGTACTGCCGCTAATTGGTCCGGGTTTGCGTATACATTTTTGATCAGATGTTGTTACTGATTGCGCTGCGAAATACCCCTGATTTAAGCCGTCAATTTTTGAAATTGTGTTGAAACCTTCATCATTTTCAATTAATCCGTAATTCATTTCAAAACCGCGAAAAATTGAATCGGCATATATTAGAACCTTATCCGAAGGGGTTTGAGTTGAGACGCCTGCTGGATTGGTAAATTCCATAATACGTCCGGGATTGCCATTTTGATCCGGATCAATTGATGTAATAATTAGAGGTCCTGCAATCTTGTTCATATTTCCAATGGTGGCAATATTGATCATGTCTCCAACCCAAAAGTCATCGTCCAAGAATGATCCAGCATTCCTTTCTATCCTTATTAGAGATGAATTATTCGAGTACCAACTTATTTGTTGCCCGTTAACTTCTTTGTCAAACAATGCGTAAATACTAACGTTCAAAGTATACTTTGCCTGAACTCTTTCAAGTGGTGTAGCAACCAAAGCCCCATGATAATCAGTATTGAACTTGTTAAACCGCTCCCCATTTCGAAGTTGGTTGTACAGTTTGAAATCAGTTATTCTCACTCCCATGCCTTCGTAGTTTGTTCTCAATTTCTTTCAACTCGTTTACCAATTGAGCAGCGGTTTCGTATGAGTTCGAATAATCTTGCGGATTAAGAACCAATTCCTTAAGTCGTCGGAGCGGACCTGTTCCAGATTGTTCAATAGGATCGTTTGAGGCACAACACACGTCAGCAACTTTATCTAGTACTTGTTCTGTGCAAAATTTCTTAACATCCTCAACTGAACTATTACCCGCTTGGTATGAACGTAGAAGTTCAAACGACTTTTGGAGCATTTGTTTTGAATCAAATTCTATCATGGAAAAAAGGTTTCTTTTAGGTTAGTTGTAATCGTTTCATTAAACCTTAAATCTACTGTTGCTATTCCCTCCTCATTACTCCACTGCACAGCGTCAAACTTTCCTGTACCAGTCCCGTCTGATAAATTGAAGTAAGGCTTGTTAATGATTTCCAAAAATTGGCTCTCGTTTAACCTCATATTAGCACCCTTGATGGTTTTCGCCTGACCACCAAAGTTGTTTCGTACAAATGACTTAGTAAAATGATAATCTTGTTCGCACTTAACGGGATTAAACTTGTCTCTGTGGTTTGCGGCTAATTTGTTATCCGACTCTAGATACATAAGCATTGGTTTAGTTGTTTCATGGTTTTCGAGCTTAACAACTCCCCTCCTGTTATCTATAAGTTTTCCAAGGGCATTTCCTCCAAAAGCAGTTAAGAAAATATCTGCAATAGAAAGAAAAGCTTTTACTGCCTTTTCTAAATCAGACAAGCTGTCCTTCCGAACAGCTAATGCATATGGTATTTTGATGTCCTCAACTCCAGATATTACCACACTTCTATTATCTGTGGTTGTAACTTGCGTAGTGTGTACTTCAGAGACAGTTCGGTCCGAATCTCTAAGAGACCAAATATTTTTACTATCCGTTTCTGTGCTAATAATTCTGTACTGACTTAATTCACTTAAGTTGGTGCCAATTCCAGAATTGCCATAGTGTGGCCATGTTTCAAACAGTGTTGAAGGTGAGGAATGTGTGGAGTAATTGTGCCAGAAACTAAAATTGGCAAAACTTTCTAGGTGTAAAGTATTACTGTTTGTATCGACATATAAGTCGGAGTTAAACAGGTCAAAACAAAGCTTGAATAAATCCGCAGCAACGTATCCGTAATCTCTGGAAGTTAATAAACCTGAACCTTGATGATTTTTGGACAAGCTTCCTTCCCGCGTTATTCGGGGCATTACCACCATGCCTTTAAACTCAGAAATGGTAGAGTTAAAGTTGTATCCAAGGTGCAAAGATATTTTGGAAAGAAGCCGGTCAAGTTTTATGGCCTTTTTATACCTAATTGGCGCCATCACATTGTCGATAAGTTCACTAATCATTTTAGAAGCCTTTATGGCGACTAGTACACTATACGCAATCAACTTTGCCAAACGAATAGCTTTGGCAATTGCAGCAGCTATTGGCGATGTAGAAAAACCAATGCCGATAACCTGAATCCCAATTGTCTCCGCAAAGTCAATAGTTATTCCTATGGCCTCCTTTACAAAGTTTGCCTGTTGAATAATTAAATCAAATGTGCTGTACAGTAGCAATGCAATAGCAATTGCGTTATCATGTTTTTCAATTACTGTGGGAACCTCAATAAAATCGGAATCACTGAATACCCCTTGTGATTCTAACAAGCCTAATGTAATTCCCGAGAGTCTTTTCTCCAATGAATTTAAATCATGAAGTGGACGAATCGTTACTTCTATTTCTGAGTCGGAAAGTTTTTTAAAACCCTGAACCAAGTCAACATATCCATCAAACAACTTAAGTGTTCCAAGATAGACTGCAATTGGCGGACCTTGAGTAATACCTAACCCTCCACTTGACCCTTTACTGATGTATTCCAGAATTTGTGTTGCAATCTTTTGATTATCGGTATTACTAATGATAACAGACGAAATTGAAATAGATGGCACTGCACGAGAGGAAGCAAATTCTTCGTCTAGTTGGAATGAAACATCGATAGTAAAATTCGACTGGTCCTTTTTCAGATAAAATCTACTACCATTATATTCAAACGATATTCTGTTCATGCAAAGCCTCCTTTCCGACCTTTAATTCTGATGTGAGTTCTGCTTTTAAATCCTGGCCTTTGTACTTCTTTTGTAACTGCTTGACTAATTGAATTTGCATGAAACGTAACGTTTGGCATTTGCGAAGGCAACTTCTCTATTGAATTTCTGGTTTGTCGGGTTTCGGTAAGTAGTTTATTAAGTTGAAGCGTTGGCGTTTCCATTCTCCGGTCTGCCAGTGGTGATTTGTGGACAGCGAGCATAGCGTTGGTAATTGGCACCAGCCGGCCTTGGTGGGCCAAATTGCCAAGCTCAGCCAAGTCATCGACCGTAAAACCTTGGCTGATACCTGCTTTTTTTGTGTTTGCAGAATTCAAGATTGCTTCCCCACCGTCAGCTCTAATAATGTATCCGTCTTTACCGTCAATCTGAGGCTTTCCAAGTGCATCTGCCACCGTTGTTATAGTCCCGGTAAAAAAGCCGGGCAACTGTTCTACGAGAGCGGATGTTTGTAAAATGGAATGTCCAGTATTTTGTGCGGCGCTACCCGGATCTGATGAGGCAAATGCCGCAAGCAATTCCATGGACGCAATAAAGGCTTTACGTTTTTGGATCTTCTTCTCTTGCTGGGCAATCTCCCTCTTTGCTTGGTTCTGTTTTTCCCTTTCCGCAGCGATGGATTTTTCAGCATCTTGTTGACCTTGCGAGGCCAGATCCAAAAGGGACCTCTCCATTTCTGCAGAACCTGAAATTTGTTCTTTAAGCAATTCCGTATTTCTTGCAAGCGCACTGGTTAGAACTGGCTCCAATTCTTTGGCTAGTTGCGCGGTCATTCCAATTGATTCCTTTAAAATCTTCCTACGTTGTTCAGCTAGATCATTTTCTGCAATGTGTTGTTTAGTAATGTTATCGTTAATTTTGACCACATTTTTTTCCCGATCCTTATCGCTATTCTCCTGTTCGATGCTTGTTGACTTAATAACCGGGATTTTTTTGAGTTCCTCGCTTGTAATTTCTTTGTTCAAGTCAAGTGCTTCACGCAAGAACTTGATTTTTCTGATAAGGTATGCTTCCTCATTTTCAAGAGATTTGAACCTTTCAGAATTTGCTCCTTTTCCATCCCCAATTTCTAATTCCTTTAAATCGTTAACTTCCTTCAACCTGTCTTCAAGTTTCTTCAAGTGACTTATTTCCGCCTTTTGAACATTGTGGCGAGTCGCAAGCTCTTTTTTGATTAACTCAATTCGATGTCTAGTAGATCTATCCTCGTCATCTCTTTGTTTTATTCTTTCTTTAGATCGCTCCTTTAAAGCTTCTAGATTGGTTAATTCTAAAATTTGTAGTTCCTGACGAATCTCTAACTCTCGCTCCAAGGTTGGCCCGTTATCCATTTCCTTTCTTAATTCAAGTAATCGATTTTCAGCCTCAAATAGCCTATCTTGTTCTTGCCACAACTCTTTGGAATCTTCTATTTCATTCAACGCGGCCAAATGTTTTTTTTCAGAAAGATCAAGTTGGGCTTCAGCTTGATCAAGCAAAGACTTTAGCTGCTTATCTGTTAGACTTTGAATATGTCGTAAATCCTTTTCGATTTTCGTATTGGCTTTATCAAATTCCTTCTGTAGGTTTATGCGTTTGTCCAATTGGGTGTTTCCCTGTACAAGGCTCTTATTGTATCCTTCTGAAGACTCAGTGGCCGTATCTGTGCTTAGTGCAAATGAAGACAACCAAGCAACTGCGGAACCTATAAGTGAAATCAATAACCCTAAAGGATTAAGCCTAGCAGTTTTGTTGAACGCCTTTAAAGCAATTGTAGAACCTTTTATTCCTTTTATCATTAATGATTGTACAATCACATGTGCACGAGTAGCTGTTGTGTACAATGCAGTTGCTAGCCTTGCGCTATTTATCGTAGCTTTATACGAGATCCAAGCTGCTCCAGCGGCTATAGAAACTCTTAGAATGGTCTTTAAGTTTTTAGCGAGATAATTGGATATCGGCAAAAACCCTTTGGCTATTTCTCTTTTGACTTCAGCGAAGGATGCGTACAAATCTTGCTGAGATTTTTCAAAATCTGTAGTTGTCGTGGCCAGTTTGTCTAATGACAAATCAATCTTACCTAATTCTAATATGAAACCTTTAGAATCTTCTCCGGCTGATCTAAACACACTAGATAACACTTCGGAAACCTTCTTTGAATTTGGCGGTAATTCTGCCATTTTGTTTGAAATGGTTTGTATCGCCTGATATGTGGTGATAGAACCAGCCTCAATTTCTTGCCTTAAATTTTCACTACTTATACCAAGGTCGTTTAATGCTTTGGCTGCTGATTTCGGCATTCGTTCAAGAGTGAGTCCAGCTTCTTTAATTGAATCAACCCCTTTATCAGAAAACACCCCTCTTAATTCTGTTTGAGTGATAATAGCAATGGCTTCTTTTGCGGATATGCCAACATTGACAAATTGGGTAGAATACTCCTTGACCAATTCTAAGAATTTACCTCTAATATTTGCCCCTTTTTCAAAACCTTGATCAATTAGAGAAAGGGCCTCTTTACCCGAAATTTTAAATTCAGAGGTTAGTGAATTAGCAGACTCAATTACCTCATTGTATTCGGATTTATAAGCATCTCCAAGGTACGTGACCTTTGTTGCTAACGCGTCTATATCTTTTCCTTGAACCGACCAGGTGGAAGACAATTGTTTGACAATCTGATCCTGTTTTTCTGAAATTTCAAAAACACCTTTGGTTGACGATATTAGAGCTGCACCTGCTACGCTTGCTTTTAGATAGGCGGTTTTAATGCCGCCCAGCGTTTTGATTTGTGTACGTGCAGCAATTCCTTGTTTGGTATACTCGTCTCCACGAGCTCTTATTATTGAAGTATTATGTTCAATTTGTTTGTTAAGACGCTGTATTTGTTCTATTTCTTCCTTGGTTGCACCAGCCAATGCATCTTTCTGTCTAATCAACTGCTTATTTTGAGCTCTTAACCGATCATTAGAGTTTACCGCCAGTTTGTTGAGTTTAATCTCCTCTCGAATAGCACGATTTACCTCGTTAGTTTCTAGTCTTAGCTTGAGTATTTCTTTGTGTTCTTTGCTCTGCGCCTGCTCCAGTTTCTTTTGAGCTCGCAGTTTCATTGTCATTAACTTTTCACTTTCTAATTGAATATTGTTTAACTGTTCTCTGGCTTTAGCCTCCTTTGCTAATGCATTTAAGTTTGGCTTGTTTCCAGATTTGTTGAGATCATTTTTTAAAAGCTTAGCCTGTTTAACGAATAAATCATTCAAATCATTTATTAGCCGGATCTGCTCCTTAAAAGGTTCATGAAATTGGCTAGAGAACTTTGCAATCCCTCCTTCAAAGATTTCATCAATTCGAATTTTCTCGCTCATAGAATTGTTGCATTCGTTTTCTGTATAAATAGAACTTCGTAGTGCTTAAACATCTAGGGTCAATTTCTCTTTTTAGAAACTGTTCCATAGATATTATTTCTTCATCAAGTTCATTGTCATGTTTTTCAGAACTGGAGTATTTCCCTTTCAAAGCTTTTAATTGATTCTCCAAAATTTTAATCCTGTTTTTGATGAACAGGTTTTGAGTTTCAATTAAACGAATACGCTCCTTAGCTATTCTGTTTTCCAGTCTTCGGATATCTTTTGCAGATTCACTTAAACCAAAGCGCTCTATAAATTCATTATTTAATTGATTCCAACGTTCTACTAACAATTCGCCTTCAACATGAAAAGTTGGCTCTATGATTAAAATACTTAGGTCTCCTTTTCTGTGAGCGTAGAACCAGTTCCATATGGGTAATGTGTCTAAAGATTCATATAGCTTAGGCTGCTGTTCTAATCCTTTGAATTTCCTGAAATGTCGCTTTACGAAGTTCATCAATAACTTTGTTTAGGTTCTCTTTCTGTAGATCCGTGATTTCCTCTCCCCATTCATGGTATAAATTGGTTTCCCCACGTACTGGGTCCATATTTATGGAGAAAAAATCTTGATCTACTTTCATAAAAAAGCTATCGTAGGCCTTTCCTGAATCCAACAGAATTGGTGATCCCCCAACCCTTTTGGACCGTGTTGACCCCCTGTATCTGAATTTGTTACCATTTTGTTTTTGAGATATTTCAATAGTGATCGCTGAATATCCTCCACCTATATCAGCAAGACTAACTCCAAGTCCATTTTCGCCTTTTAAGAATAATTGATCATGCCGCACCAAGTCCATTATCCATTCTTGCAGTCCATCTTGTCTGAGAATTGTTTGAAATATCATTTCTACGTCCAACATGGCGAAACGGAGAATGAACTTTGGAATCGGCATTGGCATTATTCAATGGTACTTTTAGTTTTTCGCTTCTGAGGTTTGCTATCTGTTTTTTGCAAGCCTAATTGTTGAATCAAAGAATTTAATTCACACAATTTCAGATGTTTATCAAACTTGGATTTAAATTCATCTACGGTCATTTTTTGTAATAGCGACTTGTTGTAACTGCTAAGTCCAATCTTAATCCAATTTGAATTTTTATCAATGATCATATTTCAATTTTTAAGGGTGGAAACTCCAGATACTGTGAATACTTGTGACCAAATGAGCTGTTCGTGCAAGGGGTCTTCGATTGACGAATTTCAATAGTGTGACCAGATAACAATCCGTTGATCATCAGTTTTATTCCTCCAGATTTTAATGGTATAGTTTGATCAATTACATGTGGTGAGTCAGCTGTCAGGTCATAAACCTCAAACTCTGCCCCAGTTAAATGTTTAAGCACTTCATCTTTTATCCAATTGCCAGTACTTGTCCGCACTTCTAGGTCCAAGTGATTGGTTGATTTGTCTAGAACCGCCACATATGCATTCAATAGCCCCTGAGCCGAGTCAAGATCGGCGGTAATATCCTCTGCCGTAATAGCCATCATGTCCTTATCCGATTCGGTTCTTTTAAATGAAAATTCTGTGATAACCTTTTCACTTGCTTCATGAACTTTGGCTTTTTCCATGTAACATTTCCATGAACCTTTGTTCAAGTATCTTCCCCGAAATTTTTCTGTTCCGGAACTGTCTGTGAAAGGAATTCCCCATATAGTACCACATGAGTCAACTGGATAAATGGCTTTTTCACCACATCCTTGTGCTAGTAGGTTATTGAGCGACGTTATGCTTCCGAATTCTCTAATAGTTGCAAACTTCATTTCCTGCTTGCCTGCGCTTAATGGAATCGATGAATTATCAGAAAATTCTTCAACCGCCGGAGCTTCACGTGGTTCTTCTACATTTTTCAGGTCCATTAAAGGCTTGATTCTCTTTGTTGCATCCGCATTTTTTAGCAGATCGTCAAGTAACGATTGGGTAAATCCTTTAGACAAATCAGCTTTAGACAATCCGTTGATATTGCCATGGCCATCGTACTTATCTTGAATGAGCAAGCCTACAATATCGTGCCCAATTACAGCTGAGGACGAAACTCCTGTATTGGAATTTTCTCCTGAACAAGGTTTATAACACATAATGATCTATTTTGAATTGGTTTTGAGTTGCTTTTTTACTTGAGAAATGATCTTTAGAATATTAAAAATCAATACGGAGGCAGCTGTTAGCCACGTTATCCATTCCGAATCGTTGAGCATTCCGATAAAAATCCCTAATCCTCCAACAGCATCGACTTGGATTGAATCGGGATTAATTAACCCTTCAGCCGATGACTGAAGAATGTTGGTGAGAGTGTTTATGGGTATTTGCATGTTAATGGTGTTATTTGATTCTTGTTAATGAGATTACACTTGTGCCTACAGAATGAAATAAAACTGCTCCTTTCGCTCCAAGCCCTTTTTTGGTTTTAATTGTTAGCACGTCATTCTGTTCCACCGGAATAGTAAAATGCAAGGGTAACGTAGCATTTACAAATCCATCCTTTGACCTCAAATAGCAGTTGACTATTGATCCCACGGGACTGTCATTGATATGAGCCTGTGCCCGGAGATATCTGCGTTTTTCTATTTTCTCCGGATCTTTCAGGTAAATTGACGCCCAGCCGTCTATTACGCCCGAAAATTTGCATCTCAATTGATTTTCGTCTAAACGTTGAAAATGATCTTCGTAATCGTAGGAGCCTTCATCCTTTCTGAAAATGGGAAGTGCTGTAAACGCAGAGGTTGATATGTTATGGGTGATAGATTTATTGCTAAATATCAATCTGTTAGACAAAACATCGGTGGATTTATTTTTGCTTACGCTCGTAAGATGCCTGTTGAAAGTTCTACCCATACCTAAATCTATTTGCTACGTATTCAATTGTACCCATAGTGTTGTTGCCTTTAATGAATTGGATGAATAGGTGGTTAAGCGGATGTGTTAAGATAAATGAGTGACTTCCGAATGGTCCCTCTAGCCCAACTCCATCTGGAAAATCAAAATAGTCATCAACCCGAGCTGGATTGTCTGCAAAATTGGAATGTCGGATAAATACTTTTGCATTACTAGCATCAAGTCCTGACCATCTAATAGACAAGCCCATTGGATGAGTGGCATGTAGCTTAATTAAACGATTGGCGTTTGCTTTGAATTTATCGCGAATTGGGTCTTTTAGCATGAGCAGGTGTATTTGTGGTTGAGAATTCCGTCAACTCCAAATATGTAGTTTGGGTATAAATCGACAGTTTTGGGTTTGACGTCAAAATTCTTGTACACCTGATTTACTCCTTCGCAAACTGAATCTAGTCTAAACCAACGATCATGAGTTAAAAATAGATTTGTGACGTTTTCCTTTAAATATTCTGGATTGCAATCCGGATAATGGGCTGACAACCTCTCAAGATTGACAAAAAATGCTATTATGCAATCGGATTGAAAACTGCCGTCAGGTTGACGTTTAGCAATATTGCTTACATCAAAAAAACACTGACTGTTGCTAGTGTTGTCGTCTGGAAGTACATTCAAATACTCTCCATTTCCTATATGAATCTCCGGAACGGTGGATCCTTGTTTGTTCCTGTTTCTATTGGTTTTACCATAGATAGTTTCCAGCCATTTTATATTAGATCGCAACAACTTTTGCACTCGTACAATGGCTCGATCAATCCCTTGAATACACACCTCTTTATTGTAACACTTTGTTGCCATGACATTTACTAGGTTACTTCGTAATAATTAGTTTGGACCGTTTGTAAATATGTACGATGCATTCGTATGGTATCCAGAAGTTTTCGAACCCTATTTTTCTCAGCCTCTAACCTTTTCCAAAATGCATTACCTTCTTCCCCTCGCAATTCATAACGTAGTGCGCTCAAATCAATATTTCGTTCATTCCTGTTAAAACGAACTGCCGGATTAAACAACATTTTCTCCATCATATCATATCCCCACTGAAGGCTGATGAGCGGAGCCAGACTAACCAATTGACCAAGCACAAAAGGTGTTTGATCTAGACCAACCGACATGTCCAAACCTAAACCATATGATTGATGAACTTCTCGGTCCACAAAGGACGATTCTGAAGTAGTTGCCAAGGTGACCATTTGTACGCTGCCAGACTGAATCGAATACTTACCAAAATTCCTGTGGATTGGCTTAGCGGATAGTTTGGTCTTATCATACAGTAAAAACCAAGGGTCAAGCCTTGGACTCAATGTTAAAGGCTTTGATAGTAATGAGAATATATCTACCCATTGCTCCTCCCCTTTGCCAGTATACTCCAGTTGAAACTGGTTAGCCAAAGTTGAACCTTGGAAAAGAGTTAACTCCAATTTAGTTGGCTGGTCAAACTGTAAACAAATTCTATGAATTTCAGATAGTAAATTCGGATTTAGAAACTTATATCCAACCCATTTGTCAGTCTCTTGAATCGATGAATTGGAGACTTTACTCGTTCCTGTTATGATATGGTTATCTATGGTTGCATTGTCTCCAAACAATTCTCTAACCACCTTTGTAATGCTATGTCGAATGGACTGCTTTATAGCATGTGACTCTGGAGTCATTCGCTCCCAAAAAAACTTTTTGTTGACCGGTTCAGCCGGACTATTTGAATTCCGGCACATGTAGTAGGCTTTACCATTGGTTACAATATCTCCGGAAAAGTAACTTGAGGTGCTTGCCCAAACTGACCGAGACGGTCTTTGATGGGTTTTGCTCCAATATTCATCATCACTTAAAGGTTTGCCTTTATTATCGTCTTTTAATGAACTGTATATATTACCATCTAATGAGAAATACACCAGCTGGTCCTTTGAATAGGCTGCATTAACATTATAAATCTCAAAGTCCAAATGATTAATGAGATTCAAATGTGCCAACACATTGTCCATATTACCAACATATTCGTGGCTGCCCATATTGAAATAACAACCAGACTCTGGGGAATCATACAAATCGGAGGATAGCACGTTTCGATTATCATCCAACATTGGAAAAAACGTAACTACCCTCCGTTTGAAGAAGGTGTCAACTATTTTATTGTAGTCTAACACTCTTTTGCAACAATTGTTTGTTTGAGAAAAATGTGGTTTATGAGTTCAGAAGACTCAACTTAATCACATCGGAAGGTCTATTGGCGATATCCTGTTTAAAGGTGGATAGTAAAAAGTAATTGTGTACAATTCCATATTCTTCTCGCAGTGTAGGAATTGAATTCTTATATGTGCCAGTCAATGATGAGCCATCTTCTTGTTTAAGTTGATGCATTATGCCAACTTGTTCCCCTAAAAACGGCATTGGTTGGGCGGATACAGCCCATTTAGTATTTGCTCCTTCAGTTCCACGAATATAATCGTAGGTGAAATTGACTACTTGACCAATAGAACCTGAAGCAATTAGAAATCCGGTTCCAACCTCACCTGCTTGTGGATTACCAATACCATCAGAAGTCCAATGAGGTATTTGGCTATTGAATTCGTTTTGAAGATTTACAGCCTGATCTCGACCACTGGCATGCCTTGCATTGTACACCGTGTTCAATCCTAATTTACTTGCAACAAGTAAAGGCGACTTTCCGTAGTTCGATCGCAACAAGGCAGAAAGATTGCCAAAGAAATTACCTTCTTGAGCGGCCTGATTTACTTCCAGCGTATCTGTATTGGCGTTGAAAGTATAGCCTTTAACGATTTGACCATCTGCACCAAACATCGTTTGCGTTTTTTGGCTTTCCAAGACAGCTGCAATTGCTGTTTCCTTTGCTGCGGCAAGCGCTTTTCCACACTCCAAGTTCTTCTGTGTAAAGTACTCGCTTTCTGAAATCATGTTGTCCTGAAAATATGAGGGAATGAAATGAAAGCCAGTAAAATGGGTGATTTTCGTTGCTGTAATTTTGGTTGACTCTGAAAAATTGGCGGGTACAGTGAAAGATTCTACAGATGTAGTTACCGCAGTGTGTTCTTTTAGTGCCGGAATTTCGAATGTTTGATTCTGCACAGTTGATAAATGTGCCTTAAGCTTTCTGGAAATCACAGGACATGAAGCGGTTGAGCTCTCCAACGCACGCAATAGTCCGTATTCTTGATTTTGATTATTTGTTTGAGTGTTGTCTACATCCTGTAAAGGATTCAACTGGGTTAAATCGATAAATGACATAAGAGTAAAAGTTTAACTGTTGTCTCTCAAATGCCAGTCCGATTAGCTGAGCTACAATTATTTTACAAAAATACGAAATATTTAGAACAGACTAAATTTATTTTTTGATTAAACTAAATTAGCTGATTACCTAATAAAATATACCATTACGGTAGCTTTATGTCTATATTCGGCGACAACTAAAACCCATAATAATGCAACATACAATTGATGAGAGGATATTCGAATCCTCAATGCAACTCTTTGAAGAACATTTAAATTTACCTTATAATCAACGAATTGTCTTTTCTGGAAAATATGGCACTGGTAAAACAACTTTTTTGAAACACTTTTTTCGGCAAAATCAAGGCAAATACAATGTTGTTCACTTATATCCTGTAAACTACTCAGTAGGATCTAGTTCAGATATTTTTAAATACATAAAATTTGATATTCTGTGTGAATTACTGGCAACTGTGGACTGGGAATCTCACAAATTCGACATCAGCGAGACAGAAATAAGTTTCTTTAAAGCTAATTCCAGTGAGATTATTTCAGCCATCCTTTATTCAGTGGCAGCTATATGCAAGATCAGTCCAGAAGTGATAAAGCAAATTAAGAGTTTACGGAATAAATTTTTAGCTCACAAAAATGAAGATCGCGATGAAGAATTTAGCGAGGTTGACCAATTAATACAGGATTTGAATGTCGATGGCTCAATCTACGAATTCAACTTCACTACGGAGCTAATCATCGACTTGCTGAAAAGTCATAAAAATGATGAAGCTCTAAAAGAGAATATCCTAATTGTTGATGATTTAGACCGAATTGATCCTGCTCACATATTTAGACTTTTGAATGTCTTTTCAGCACACTTTGACTTAACAAAGTCAGAAGTTGAGGGCGCCAATAAATTTGGCTTTGACAAGGTAATATTTGTCTGCGACGCTGAGAACATAAGGCAAATGTTTACGAAATTCTATGGCCAATCGTTTGATTACAGTGGATATTTGGATAAGTTCTATTGTAAGTACGTCTACGATTTCAACGTCAGAAAGGATGTGTTGAATACATTGTATGGTCTAATTGCTGCATGGGCAAAGGATTTTGACGATGAAAGTGCAATTCGAAAAGAAGTGGGCTTTGTAATTGAAGTTCTGATTAACAACAATCAAATTAATCTTAGGTCATTGTTTCGTCTTAAAGAATTGGGCTACCGACCTGACAATATTTTCTTTCCTGGTGGTTTAATTGGAGAACAATACACTTTTTACACCCTAAGTTTCATGAGCTTAATGGTAGGATTATTAGGCGATAAACATAAGTTGTTTGCTGTTGTGCAAAATTCGGTCAAATTTCCCGTGAATAATCTTCCATTAGACATATTCCTTTCTGTTAATTATTTGTTCAATGAACTAATTGTTCTTGCGACCTTAACTAAGCATGAATTTGAAATTGGAAAAAGTGTAGCTGAAATTTATACAAATGCCAATGTTAAAGTTTCCTATACATTATCAAAGATTAATCATGCAAATACAAGAAAATCATACTTGACCCCTAAAAACCTTAAAGTCACAAATATTGACGGTGAGGAAATTGGTGAAAAAACTTGTTTTTTCTTTTTTTGGAATGAGGCAATAGTTCAACTTGAACATTTGGATTGGCTTTAACTATTGTACAGAAATCCCAATTACAACCCACAATTTTGCGAAAAATGAGTTTGTCCAACTTTATTGCTTTACTATCGCTAGTAACATCTGTTTCAATAGCGTTTTTTGTTGTCGTATATGAAGACTTTAGAGTTAAGCCCAACCGCTTCTTACACCCAGAAACCCAAAGAACCATATATGAATCTCATCTGCCAGACACCATTAAAATCACCTTGGATTTTGGACATAAACAAATGCCATTTTGGAAATTTCGAGCTGAACTATTAGATAGCAATGAACGGGAAGCATACTATGAGAATTTATTGAAAGAACTTCTATCTCTTAAATCCAAGGTATGTGTATTCAATCAAGACTGCATTACAATTGATAGTTTGTACATAGGATGCGGGCAAAATCAAACTATTTCCTTAAGTGTTCCACCTAAAGGGTATATTACGCTTCGATGCTGCAAAGGCTGCAACAGTGCAGGCTGCTATTATGATTTTATTAACTGGAATTAGTTTGTTGAAAATCAATTGATCCGAAAGTCATCGGCGATTGACTTTAGGAATCAACCAAAAATCTTCATAGGTTTGTGCCGGACTGGTTCTACGGTCCTCTCTTTTTATAAACTGTTGCAGAGCGGCATTACGCCGCTCATTTTTTAAATGGTTAGTTGTGAATTTTTCTTTACGAACTCCCTGTTTAATTCTGAATACCCTGGATCAAGTGGACTGATGTTCCTTTCTCGAGCCAATTTTTCAAATTCAGAAGTAAGGATAGATAGAGGGTTATCCTGCCCTTTAAGCTTATCTGAAATATCTGGGACATTCATATTTCCAAGCACCATCTTAGATTGATCTGTACGAGCTCCCCCACCTTGAATCTGGCGCTCGGTAAAGATTACATCCTTAATTGCTTCATGGGACTCGATAAGTTCTTTAACGGGCTGGACTTTACCATTTTGCCTAGCAATAAAATTATTAGAAGCGTCGTACTCTAATTCGAAGTTGTCCAGTAAGTCTGAGATTAGTAATTCAATCCTGGCCTTTTTACCATACGGGTCAAGATCCTCAGCTAATTTTGGCAGTAAGGACATGATGCTGGACTCATTTCTAAATCGTTCAAATTCCTTGCTTTTATTTTCTAATTCTAATGCTGAAGACTCCTGCAAATCTGCCAATTGTTGCTGGATAAGTTTCAGTTGGTTCTTAGTTTTAGAATATTCTTCTTGAATCTGTTGATCACTGATTCCCTGATCTATTCTTTCTTCTAGCTCTTTAATTTGAGCTCTATAGCTACTAGCTTCTTTGTCAATATATTCTGGCAATACTCTGGATGCAAAGTCGCTTGATTTTTCTCCCGAATTTCTTGCTAAACCAGTTAAATCCGTGAGTTTTAATGCAAATCCGTCAAGAATTTTTTTTGCATTTTCATTTGCCAGAGATGAAAGTTCGTTTCGAATTGTGTTTTTTTCGCTTTCCAACTGTTTATTATACAATTCCAATACATTGGGTGCCACACTTTCATTGACCCCAATTTCCAATAATTCTTCCTTGTTCATACCTGATTAGTTTTGCTGCTTAGACTTTGCTTTGGAGCTGTTTTTTTCAGCAGATTCTTGTTTTTCCTCTGGATCAGAAGAAGCGCTTTCGGATAATTCCAATTCAGGATTATCACCTTGATTTACATCGTTAGCTTCAGCTATATCAGTATTGCTTTGCTCTTTCGCGTTTCCGTTTGTTTTCGGCTTGGGAGATTTTTTTTTAGGGACAACCTTCTGAATCGCCTCAATTGCCAATTCTCTTGTTGTTTTATGGACTTCAGCGTCGGTGATCGAGGCGAATAACTTTTCATTTAGTGACATCATAAGATCTTTGCTCGCTATGGATTTTCCACTAACTGGATCGGTCACTTCATAAACAAAAGCAGAGATGGCTCCAATTAGCGGTAGTTGTGTTGCTCGTTGGAGAAAGTTGACAAACCCATGGTATTTTATCACAACACTTGTATTTTTCATCGATCCATCTCGATCATAATTTAAGCCACTGTTATTCCCGTAAATCACATAAACATGAATTATAGGCTCTTGATCTTGAGTAAGTTTAGAGTTTACTTCAAGTAAAGGTTTAAGCTCTGAGATTTGTTCAATTAATTTAATATCAATCATTTAATTTGCTGTTTTTTAATTGTTTGTTTTACTGAAAGTTGGTATAAGTAGTTCTTAAACTGATCGTAACGTTTTCCATGTCCCAAGTCATCTGGAAAATAATTGCTGAAAAAGTCTTCGAGAGATGTTCCCAATTGATTTTCCATTTCAAGAATGAGCCAATTGTAGTTTAAACGAACCTTTTTGTCCTGTTCTGAAATAATATTGCTTGATTCCACTTGTTCATCTGACAAGTGATTAAATGGAAGAAGGTTGTATAATAGACTTTCTCTTAACGCTTGATTCGGATTGTTTCGGTTTCTAGTTGCTATCAACTTTGATTGAGCGATGGAATGATCTACTGGGTTTTTACTGCTGTCTCTTTCCGATTTAATTTCAGTATCTGATTGTAAGTAAAATTGGGTTCCATAGTCCCATTTAGCGGAGATTACATTGTCAGCCCCCCATTTGAGTGCCAAAACAGTCCATTGAATGTTTGATCTCAATTTACTAAGCGATTCAGATAAAGTATTTAGAGAGTTTTCAAGTGGAAATAGTTGCTTCTTGTTCTGCAATTCATTCATTGCTTGCTCATTTCCGGAATTTGGTTCGGTTCCAACCACCGATTTTCTCACCTTTTCACAATATTTAGGTGCTAATGATTCTAAGTATTGGGTAAGCTCAACCGGCGCATGCACATACTTTAAGAAATTTTCATTCAGGTCAAATAATTTATCCTTTTGCAAGCCATATTCTGGAACTTTGAATTCTACTACCGCACCAGCTTGAATATCCGGAGCGGAATTGCAATTAGGACATCTAACCGTCTTACCTTGTGAACAAGTTTGAGCGATGTTAGTCTTGTGGTCAACCATTATTCCATGCTGACATTTGTGTTGGCCAAATTGAGTTGAGCAAAAACCATTATTTCTCTTGTACTTGGTAATAATTGGTCCTCCACCATTAGGAAGGTGAAAATCAGAATACATCGAGCACCATGCAATTCGTTCAAAGTCTGCAAGGTGATTGCCAAATATTGATTTCCTAACAATTGGTCGATCTTTGCTTATTGGTTGATCTGAAATAAAGTGTGCTGGACATTTCCCCAAATCATGTTGTCCAGAAATTATTTTTTGGTAGTTATCCTTGTCGTCTATTTGAAGAAAAACATTGTATGATTCTGAGGTGTAAACGAAATGTCTTTTACCCATTTCAAACCATAGCCAATGAATATTACTGTTTTCGTCAACATTGATTGCTCTAACCGATTCTATTGTTATCAACAAATTGTACGGATCATTATTAGCTATGTCTGTGACTACTATTGAATTGTGCTGAAAAAATAAAGCAGGCCAAACTGTCCCTCTTATGAATCCGGTAACATCTATGTTGGTCAAATAATTCTTAGCCGAGTTAGTTTGTTCCAAGGATATCATTCGAATGTCTTCATTGGAATCTCCGGAAGCAAAAACCTTTTCCAGTTCTGGACGGATGTCATTGTCAATTAAGGAGGCCGTCTTCAAAGGAAACCGAAGAAAAGGTATCATTTTTTCAAAGTTTCTCTCTGTCATCCAAGCCTTCCATTTAGCCGTTAGTTCTCTAAAGCCGACTTCACAGTCTTCCTTTTCCGTGTGTGCAATAGCAAACATTTGGAGATATTTCTCGTTTTTTACGGCTTTTGTAAGCTGATCCGAATTACCATGAGGGCCAATCAATGTTTCCAATGCAATAGATTGACCAACGCTCAATTCTTCTACTTTAGAAATCGGGTTTTCTTCCATCTTTAATAGGTAGTTTCATTCCAATCCGAAACACTGCCTTGAGCATTAAGCTCAAAAATCTCATTCATCATAAAAGCGTCCATTAAGTCAGGAGAATCACCTGATAGGTATTTGTTTTTCATTTCATCTTTTGGAATTAGGGCAATTGACTCTTCGTCTCTTCTGGAAGCAATCTTGATGGCTCTTCTTTCATAATTCAACCTCTGTCTGATCGTCATTTTATTATCATACATCTTGTCACTAACCTCCGGAATGATATAAACTGAGCTGGAAGCAACCCGTTCGCCATTAAAAACATAACACTGTGTTTTAAGGTTTTTGAATTTTCTGTGATCCATAGTTGGAATTGCCTTAGAGCCATTATCAAATGCAATAGACTGGGATATAAAAGCATTGTTTCCTCCACCAATAAAAGCCCCTACTCCATTAGCATCATATGTGATTCGTCGATTTGGTACGCCAAATTTATTTTGCTTCGTGTTTATCAGGTCGATTATATCCTTTCCGCTGCTTCTATCAACGATTTCAACATCAATTAAAACGAAACCAGCTAGAACCATTACAATTAATTTGTCTTTCCCAAAAATGGCGGCGTCTACCACGATGCGTTTGTCTCCTTGCTGAACATGAGTATTCGTAAATACATCTTGGAAAGCACTATAATCGTATACATCCATTGGATTAATGGATACTTTCCAGTTGCCATCTAACAACTGTGACCTTGTATCCGAGTCTTGCGCTGAGAGATTGGAAAGATACTCTGGGTTTGTGCGCATCAATTCTTTGTTCTCGTAGACGGTTCCACCAATAAAAGTGATTGATTTGACAAAATGTTTTGGATCTACTTTGGCCTTTTCTGCAAGAGGTTGGACAAAGTACTCGGCGTTTGAAAGGCATTGTTCAACACTCTCCCCCCAAATCAAAGTATCGCCATCTTTTACGAAGTAGCGAACTTCACCTTGTCGTTCTGGAATTGGTAGTCCATCTGAGCCAATCCACCATTCGATCAATTCATATACCCAAGAATCAGGATCTGGATTGCATGTAGCTCTGACGCATGGTTTAACGCCACATGTGCTGCGATTTCTAGAGAGCAAATAGAAAAAGCTCTTTTTACTGAAGTGGGTTAATTCATCAAAACCAATATATGGTATCTGAGATCCTTGCCAAGAATAAATATTCTTTTCATGTTCAAGGTGAGCAAATTTGATTTTAGTCTTGTTGGGAAAAGTCCATGTAAGAGCAGTCTGGTTATAGGAACCACCTGCTGATGGGTAAAGTGTTCTGCTTTCATCTTGAAGCCCTCCCTCCGCTGTAATTTGTGGTGTGGTTCGTCTAAATATAACAGCTCCGAAATCAGGCACATTAATATACCTCAATGGATCAAGCAACAAACTGAATGTTTTACCAGCGCCTGCTGCACCACCACCAATGAGTATATCAGCTGGGGAGCTTAGTGCTAACATTTGATACCCCTCTTGAGGTCTAATTACTTTTGCTTCTTCCATTATCTGGTAACTGGAATATTACAACCGGATTTTCATTTCCTTTTTGGGTGTTATCCTTCTCGTATCCACCTAGGTGCTTCATTAATTTCTCAATTGCTCCTAGCTTATCTATGACTTTGACTTTTTTTAGAGTTGGTTTTTCCTTATCCGGACTTTCTTCAGTAAGAATCTCCGTAATTAAGGATCTTGTCTTAGGTGGAATATCATCCAAGGACTTTAGTTTTCCCGAGTTTTCATATAGATTTCCCATATCCAGACGGACTGCCTCAGTCATATATTGAACCAACTCATCAATGGTAATCTGATTTCGCTGACGAATTTTGGCGAATTCCTTTTTTACCTCTTCCTGAATGTCAACTTTTGTCAACAATTTAGATCCCTGCTGCCTAGCTGTAGAAGAACTAAATCCGGCGCGAATTGCAGCCTGCGTTGCGTTGCAATCAATAACGTATTCTTGACAAAATCTTATTTGTTTGTCATTGAGCATTTGTATGAAAAGAGCGATTTACAACGACATTCATCCCAGTTAACTTGGCGACAACGTAAAGTAGGGCAATACAAAAAAAAGTCGTTGGAATGAATGCAATCATCCCCATGACTCCTATGGCACTCCTAACTAGCTTTACTATAATTCGTCCTTGATTCATTAGTAACTTTTTCATTGGATTTAAGATTGTATTTGTTTGATAGGTTGGTTGTAAACAAGGTGAACTCATCAATAAACTCTTGATTCTGTTCATGCTCGTCAATCATTTGGTTAAGCCATGAGTATTTGACTCTTTCGTCACGAGTAAGACAGCTAAAGGTCCAATCGTAATATCTTGTAGATGATGGATAATGCATATGGTAATGTTTCAAAAGAACCACTGTTGCTTTTACATTACAAATATACTAATTTAGTCTAGTCTAAAAAATTATTTAGACATGACTAATTTTGTCTTCCAAATAATTAGGAGTGGTACATGAATCTCTTTTCCTGAAACTGCTAAATTCTGTCATAAGTCCCATAATGGCGATGAACTGATACGCCGTATTCTTGCATTCCATTTCTTCTCTAATTACCTCATTTAATGAACCTACAGTAGCGCAATTGGCTGACTTACATTGCTTACAACTAGACATAATTCTTCCCTAGAGTTAGTAGTACATGGTTAATTATTTACGTTAAATGTTGCCTGGGATTAATGTGAGCTATTAACCACCATTAGATGTATTCCAATTTGGATCACCAAGTTTTTCTGCCTTTTCTGATTTGAATTCTACAATGGAGGTTAGTTGACCTGCATCTAATTTCAAATATTCCTGACCGGAATTTTTAACAAGCCTTGTTTTTGAAGTCAAATCTTTAACTAAGCTCAACAACTCTGAACCTAAACGGACTTGCTTACCAATTAAATTCCTCAATTTATCACCAATCGTTTTGACCTGCATACGGCTGTGGGGCAACATTTCAACCAAGTCCATTGAATCGTTAAATGAAGACATTAAGTTTGAGATGATTCCATGTTCGTGATCAGTAAGCATTTCCACTTCTGAATCAATAATCGATTCTTCAACCGGCTGTTCCTTGGTTTCGATAAAATGAAATTCTACACCTTTTCTCGATTTTTTAGCTCCCCAAATTGGTTTCGTATACAAAAGGTAAATTGACTTTTTTCCATCAATTTCAAGTTGAACTTTCTCCCCTGAAACGTACTGTTTCTCTCTACTGCCCTGTTCTGGTAAGTATTTGTCGGAAATGAAAGAAACATGCTCCCCCATCAAATGTCGAACCTCCTGACCTTCTATCAGAAGGTCTGCGTTAGAACAATGCTCAATGTACAATTCATTATCGGTGGAAATGATGAAGCCTGGGATACGTTTTTTACTTCTCTCTGCGGCTTGTTGCTGATCTCGAAGCATATTACGTTCAAGAGTTAGCTCTTTAATAAGATGCGCCAAATCACCAATAACCATCTGAGTCGCTTCCTGAACAGAATCACCACAACTTGGAAAAATAAAATCGTCCAAAGTATCTTCACCACTAGATAATCTGCATAAAAGTTCATAATTCAATTCCTCGATAGATTCTAGATCAATAAGTCTAGAATCAGGGTTATATGACACCCTACTAGTTTCCAGCACTGCTTTCATTTCAAACTCCACGGAGTTCAACAAGTCTTTTGCTTCGTTATTAGTGCAAATACTTTTGTATTTCGACAATATCCCTTCCAAAGAATTGGTCTGTTTCGCCTTCTCATTAATTTCCCTCATACTTCTCAAGTTTCGATTCTAAATTGTTGCGGTCAAGGTATGGAGCTACCTTTATGATTACAATCGGTATTTATACGTAAAATAACGGCTTTTTTTCTTGTTTAGTGGCAATTAGTTTCCGGGATAGGCAATTTTCGCCTGGTAAAGCTGAATTCTACCAAACATTTCTTTACCTACGATTAACAATTATCCTAATTCATTGTTGGTTGGCTTAGCAACCAAACCACCGCCTCTTCCCTAGTCCCAAAAGCCCACGCCCGGCAATTTAAATTATCAAGATACCTCTTCTTTACAGCGAAATAAGCTCTTACAAGAAGTCTTTGAAAACCATTTTTTTGCACTACCGCTAGGGCTGTGATTCCATCATAGGCCACAGGTTCTGCTAAATAACGTCTTGCTTCAGGTGTTACAGATTTCAGGTTTCTAACATCTGCTAAAACTAAAGCTGGTTTATTATTTGATGCTTGTTTCCTTACGTCGATTGTAACTTTAGCAATTTCCAAATCAATCTCTAGGTCAGTTGTATACTCAGTAACAACAATCCCATCATTTCTTTGGTATGCGCGTATATATTCTGTATTAATTTCGGGCACGGTCAAATTTAGGCAAGATCATTTAACATGTCAACGACATTGAAAGATTCTAATGATTAAGCACTAAAATATCATTGGGATTCAACTTGTATCTCAATAAATCAAATATCTATGCAAATAGGCATTTGAGATCTAGGATCAAAGCATTATTATAATACCTTATAGAAAATACAAATAGCAGTTATCCTTCTAAAATGAGAAAATCTATAGATCTAATTGAAACTACATACCACTCAATTCAAAATGGAATAGACCATAATGTCTTGCATCTCACCGGCGATTCTGAAAAAATTGATGGTCGCCACGTACAAATTGGAGGTAAGCGCTTGATTAACTTTTTATCATACAGCTATTTGGGGCTAGATCAACATCCTCGATTAATTGAAGCAAGTATTAACGCTGTCAGAAAATACGGAGTTAACTGGGGTTCATCAAGAGCCTATTTTCAAATCGATTTATACAAGGAGCTTGAAGAACTTTTATCTCAAATTTTCGGTGGCTTTGCACTTGTTGGAAGATGCACGACACTGGCCCACATGGCAGCCTTACCAGCCTTAATTAAGAATGACGACGTAATTCTAATTGACCAACATGTTCATGCAAGTGTGCAGGACGCTGTAAAAAAGTTTGACGGAGTCCCTCGGGAAATAATTAAGCATAACAGTATTGAACAGCTTGAAGATCGAATCCAATCACTAAGGAATCACCATAGAAAAATATGGTTTTGCTGTGATGGGGTATATTCCATGTATGGTGATTTAGCGCCGCTAAAAGAATTGGAGCAATTAACCAAAAAGTATCCAGAATTCAATCTATATATAGATGATGCCCATGGAATGAGTTGGACTGGAAGTCACGGCAAGGGATATGCTTTGTCTCAAGTAGAGCTTTCAGATCAAATTGTGGTTGTTAGCTCCTTAAATAAAGCTTTCGCAACTGATGGTGGGGTAATAATTACTTCTAATCGAGTTTACCATGAACGTATTAAAGTTTCTGGACCCACCATGATATTTTGTTCACCCATTTCGCCAATGTTGTTAGGAGCAGCGGTGGCATGTGCTAGAATTCATTTGACCAATGAACTAGCTGAATTACAAAGTCGACTAATGGAAAAGGTCAGGTATTTCAAATCAATTAGTCTTAAAAAGGGTTTGCCTGTTGTTTCTTCAGATTTAAGTCCAATTCAATTTATTGGGTGCGGTAACCCTGAGATTGCATACGAAATGGCTGCTCGATTAAAGGAACACGGTTTTCTGTGTGGTCTTGGACTTTATCCGGCTGTTGCGATGTCTAGAAGCGGATTAAGAATTAGTATATCCAATCACCAAACTATAGATCATATTGATATGTTAGTTGACGTACTTGGTAGAGAACTGCCTAGTGTTGCTGCTCTACACAATATGAGTATTGATAAAATTTTTAAAAGGTTCAAACTAAAACCTACAAGTCTTAACAATATTGAGAAAAAGGACTTTGTCTCTGTGATCCGGTTTGACTCAATCAATGAAATTGATCCCAGTTTATGGAATAAGCTATTTGGAGATAAAGGGAATTTTGATTGGGAAGGGATACGTTTTATGGAAAGTGTATTTCGAGACAATGACTCTGCTGAAAACAATTGGATATTCAGCTATTTCATTTGTTATGTATCCGGGCAACCAATCGCGGCAACTTTTTTAACGGAGTCTTTGGTTAAGGACGATATATTTTACAGTGCAAGGAAATCTATTGTTATTGAGAATCAAAGAGTAAGAGGCTCTAATCCGCATTTTCTAACCTCTAAAACACTAATGTTGGGAAGCCCGTTTAGCGAAGGAGATCACTTATATTGTGATTTTTCAAGTCCGTATTGGAAATCAGCTATTAAAGTTCTGCTGAAATCAATCGATAAGCTTAAGGTCGAAAGGCAAATCCCCAATATTGTTTTGCGTGATTTTCCAGTATTAAATAAACTTGACGATATCTTTTCTAAATCTGGATTCGTGAGAATAAATACTGGGGTTGCCAGTTCAATTGATCATCTGCCGTCCAATTCCGGTGAATTATTAAATCTAATGGGACCAAAATCCCGAAGGAATCATCGAAATGAAATTCTCAAATACGAAAGTCAATTTATTCCAGTGGTTAACCGAAAGGTCACAGAATTAGATATTAAACACTGGTACAATTTATATTTAAACGTAAAAAATAAAGCGTTTGAAATCAATACATTCAACCTTCCAAACAAAGTATTTAGAGCTTTCGTTGATCACAACAATTGGGACGTACTAGAGTTATTTTCATTAAATTCTAAAGAACCCGTTTCTGTTGTTTTTAGCTATATGTCCGCTAATAACTATAGTCCAATGTTTATTGGATTGGATTACGATAGTTGCCCTAACGCTAACGTTTATAAACAATCTTTATATCAAGTTGTAAAGCGAGCAATTGACCTAAATAAAAGAACAGTACATTTTGGTTTTACTGCTGAACGGACGAAAAAGATTGTAGGATGCCAACCAATCGAAAAAGTAGCATATGTTCAATTGGAAGATGATTTTAATGTGCAAGTCATAGAGAACATTAGATCTTCTTCGTTTGCTGTTAGTTATGGATAAAACTCAATTCAAAGAATCGTAAAACTTGCGTCTTAATAGCTTTTCAGTCGATGTTAATGTCGTTGCCAGAAATAAACTTGGATGACTTCCAGTTTTGAACACCACTTGATCTATAAATTTTCAAAAAACTCCTTCGCGTATTGCTTTGGTTGATCTGCCTGGACTTAGCACACTCTTCTCATTAACTAATTACTGAACGTCAATATTATAAAGCTTTTCGGTAATCATCGAGTTAGATTTAGTTAATAAAAAATTTACATTGGAATTGATTCAGACAATCGTGCGAATGCTACTTTCGCGGCGCTGTCAGTAATTAGAAGAGTCAGGAAAATGCAGCGATGTTGTACACAAAAAGTGATACACATTATTAAATATATAAAATGAGAATAAGTAAAAATTGGGCGTTGCTAACCGCCTTTGGGATTACCCAAATAGTTAGCCTCAACAGTTGCAAGAAAAGCGAAACCGATCTTTTGAAAAATGATTCAACCACTAGTGCACAACAACAGTTGTTTAGCTCAGATGATCCTATTCGATTAATCAAAAAGCTTAACGATCCATACACTGTGGAAAGCATGCGCAAAGCATACAAGAGCTTGCAAGAAGATGGAACAATCACAACCAAATCCGAAATTGAGTTAAACGCGACGCACCAGTATGTTAGATTTCTCCCAAAAGACGAATGGGAATTGCATACCTTAAAACTAGACACTGCACTGGAGTATTATGAATACCCATTGAATTATGAATTATCTGAGGGAGTTTCGTATCATGATCCATCCCTTCCAGATTCAGCGATAACTTGGCAATACACAGTGGTTCCAATTGGGTACCAATTTCCCAACATCCAAGTTGAAGTGTTGGAAGATATTATTTTAGATGAACCAACTGGCAATAAATCCATGGCTATAACGGATTCGCTATATTGGCAAATTGAGGATCGGGCAATGTCACTGGCCGGTTACGAAGAAAGTCAAAACAATCAAATTAGAGCGGAAAATAGTTGGTGGAGACCTAAAAAATGGAATCCAGCGGGAAAAATTACAGTTTGGGACGACGCTTTAAAGAAATATATCCCCATTCAAGGGGTCAAAATTCGTGCAAAACAGTGGTACAAAAGTGGATCTGTGGTAACGAATCATAACGGAGACTATTATTTTTCGAAGCAATTTAGGCGTGCTGTTAATTACAGTTTAGTCTGGGAAGGAACTCACTTTGATGTACGCGCTGGAATTTTTGGTCAAGCAACGTACAATGGCCCTAAACTTAAAGGGAAGTGGAATCTCGGCTTAGGAGGATCGGGATATCAAAGAGGGATAGCTCATGTGTTTAGAGCTGCTTTTGATTATTATAACAAGCACAATCAAGTAGGGGTTGTTTCCCCACCCAAAAAAACAACTTGGCGACCAAAGTTAAAGATTGCGGCCAGAAGAGGGTCAAGTTCTGGAGGATATAAAGGGTTTTGCGATGTTCGTAACAGATATTTTGGTGCATTATCGACGATTCATATTTTCGAGGTAAAAACTGCTATAAGTACACAAATTTATCCGGTTACTATTCACGAAATAGCCCATTATTCACACTGGGGATTAGACAAAGACAATTTCGATAAAATGTGTCTAAAAAAGGAATGTCCAGGAGAGCAAAGGTTAGCGGAAAGTTGGGGATACGCAATGCCATTTGCGTTTTACAAGAAACTTTACAACTACGATTTGAAAGATTTTAATGAAAATGAAGCAACAACTTTATACACTTCCCTTATCTCTAATATGATTGACAAAAGTGATTATGCTCCAGTAGTAGCGAAGCAACACTATCTGGGTACAGTTCCAGAGCAATCGTCATTTTTCATATACTCCAATGATGGAAATGGCAGAATGTACTACACGCCAATCAAAGAAAAGGAATGCCCCGTTGAAGGATCTGGTTTTGATGGTACGAATTGCCATGTAAAACTTGTACCAAATCGAGCACATCATTTTATCGATGATGACGGAAACATGTATCTAAGTAGCATTTGGACCCCTTCTAATAGCAACGAGATATTTGATCTTGTCAATGGCTACAAAATAGGTGAATTGGAACAATGCTTGAAAGGCTGTTTAACCTTTAATGATTTTGAGAACAGTGTAAGAAATAAGATTAATAATCCAACTGAAAGATATTTGGATGAATTATTCGATAGTTGGCCCGATCACGAAGAAAAAAAATAGAAAATGAAAAATCAAATTAATCAATTGTTCATCGCTCTCTTCTTTATTTATGGGAGTTTACTTACGAGTTGTAGGCCTGAAGGGGATAAAGGAGCTCCGGATGAAAAGTTAATAATTCATAACCATTCGGGTTATGGTTTAAGTATATTTCCATACTCGAAAGATTCGATACTTAGAGAAATATCCATAGCCAAGGATGGTTCCTACACGATTGACAAAGATAATGCTTACGATTTGGGAGATGATCATTGTGCCTACTGTCTTTTTTCATCGCTGGACAAAGTGACACAAGATTCTGCAATTGTTGAGATTAACAATAAACAGTTGTTATATACCCGTATTTCCTCTTCTACTAGCAATAACTTTATGTCTAGTGAGGGGTATGTGACCAAGCAGACAGGAGATTACGAGTACACGCATGAATATTTCTTTACCCAAGAGCACGTTGACAGTGCTAAGTAAAAATGTTACTCTAAGACCGGATTCTTTATTGATTAGTGAGCCCTGCCAAATATCTGGCAGGGTTAACGCTCACTATATTGAATATTATCGGCATGAATAAGCTACATTTTTTTGGATTTCTATTGGCGACAACGATTTTAATTGTTAGCTGCGATCCCGGCGGAACAGATGAATTTAAAGTTATTAACACTAGTAAGCACAGCGTTAAAGTCTTTATAAACCAATCTAAAAATCCTAAATTCAACATTTCAAAAAGGTTCATTTCAGGTTGTACGTATTGCCCCATTTTGATTTCAACTTTTCTTATACTTCCATCAATCTGTAGTGGTCTAAAAAAACTGGACAGGAAAAATAGAATAATTAAATTTCTGTCAAATGAAACGAACACGACGAAAATTCAGCGCTTCCTTTAAAACAAAAGTTGTATTGGAGGCATTAAAAGAGCGCAAGACGTTATCAGAACTTGCCGAGCAATTCAACCTTCATCCGCATCAGATTAGTGCTTGGAAAAAGGAGTTTCTGAACAATGCTTGAAAGGCTGTTTAACCTTTAAAGATTTTGAGAACAGCGTAAGAAATAAGATTAATAATCCAACTGAAAGATATTTGGATGAATTATTCGATAGTTGGCCCGATCACGAAGAAAAAAAATAAAAAATGAAGAATCAAATTAATCAATTGTTCATCGCGCTCTTCTTTATTTATGGGAGTTTGCTTACGAGTTGTAAGCCTGAAGGGGATAAAGGAGGACCGGAGGAGGTATTACATTTTAGAAACCAAACCGGATTTGATCTCAATATTGTTCCATATTGGAAAGACTCAACACTAAATGAAATTTCGATTAAGAGTCAAAGCTCTGCAACCATCGAAAAGAAATACCATTCTTTGGGTGAAAATCATTGTGCTTCGTGCGTGTTTTTTTCCTTGAATCCAAAAGGAAAAGACTCTATAGTTGTGAACATTAATAACAAACGCCTTGTTTACACTTTTGCTAAATCTGCAACCTCCAAAAGTATAATGTCGGATGCGGGCTACAACACTAAACAATCAGGAGATTACGAGTACACGCATGAATATTTCTTTACCCAAGAGCACGTTGACAGTGCTAAGTAAAAATGTTACTCTAAGACCGGATTCTTTATTGATTAGTGAGCCCTGCCAAATATTTGGCAGGGCTCACTATATTGAATATTATCGGCATGAATAAGCTACATTTTTTTGGATTTCTTTTGGCGACAACGATTTTAATTGTTGGCTGTGATCCTGGCGGAACAGATGAGTTTAAAATTGTAAACTCCACAAAAAGGGATGTAAAGATTTTTATGAACATTGAAAGTGATCCAAGTTTTAATGTTTCTAAAAACTCCCATCAGGAGCATTCTCACTCCTATGAATTCGAAAACAGAGACAGTTATCACCTATTTTTTGATCGACAGGACTCAACAAAACTTGTGTTCAATGATGGTAAGGTTTTAACTTTTTACAACCATACACCTATCTACGATTCGACTGGAAACTTGATTAAATCTTTACCTCCTAGAATTGATGGTGCGAATGGTATCCAAGAGTTATCCAATTCTTCCTTAAAAAACATTCTCTCTTATAAAGGCTGGAGTGAAAATTGTAATTCAAAACGTCACCGAACCTGTACCTATACCTACACTATTACAGACGAACATTATAAGTTGGCTAAGTAGTCGTTCCTTATAAAATGACTTTCGAGGGTTGTTCAGCTTCTATAATAAAAG
>JAHDGY010000077.1 GCA_020631555.1 Flavobacteriales bacterium
AAAAATACCACAACACAAGGCCAATAAACTCCAACAATTACTACCCGTAAAAGAATGTTAAACAACTACACGTACTACACCGGATGCTTACTTTAATCCTAGTCCGCATAAACATAAAGTATTAGCGTTACTGATCCATTTTTTGAATGATTTTCTTTGGTTGTAATACTTAAGTGCAGTTTTTATGTGCAAGCAACCTGTTTAGGAAGACTTTAATCTTAACCATTAGCTTGTAAATAAGAGAAAACGATGTTTATGGGTTATCGCAATCGGTCAATTGATTTGACTAGCTTTTCATCGTTTTTGATTGATCGCATTGCTAAAAACAAAAAGGCGCAAGACGCCACTGGCAAATAAAACCCAACATGATAAGTGACGTTATTGCCAAAGTCAATGTTTAACATTTCAGCAGTTGAGGATGTGTTAATAAACAGCATAACTGTGGTTGCTAAGTGTAGCAGGAAATTCAAATAAGTCCATCTTAGTTGTTTGCTTCTATTGCTAAAGCTGATAATCGCCACAATAGCTAATGCAATAGCACCAGACGCTGCAAGATAGTATGGGTAGTACAATTTAATGTTTGCACCTTCTTCAATCCCCATAACGTTGAAAAGGTATGCGTTACCGCTGACAGTAAAAGTCGCAAAATCAAAGAAAAAAATCAGAACATTGATAAGAAGCGTGAGTAAAAGGTAAACCGATTGAATTCTTTGGATCATAAACTTTTGTTTTTGATCGGGCAAAGATAGACGTTAGTTGCTTTTTATCGAAATACTCCATCATTTTTCCCATAGAATGTTTGTGGTGTACTAATTATCCTTATCATTGCGCTGTCAAAAGCCGGGTAACGATCGGTTACTCGTTATTTCATTTCACACAATTCTTTCAAGAAAAAGCTAAGAATTATACTTTTTAATTATAGATGTACGATATTGAATCCTTAGGCGGCAAAAAGGTTGCAGACTTAAAAGAGATTGCTAAAGCCGTTGGTGTTAAAAAACTCGACAAATTAAAGAAGCAAGAGTTAATCTACTCGATTCTTGATGAGCAAGCTGCTCAACCATTCCAAGAGGGTTCTTCCGAGGTTAAGGCTGACGACAAACCTAAACGAAAAAGAACTACGCGCAAAAATGTTGAACGAATACAAAAAGATTCCCGTAATCCGGAAGATGGAAATAAAGAATCGAAGGATGTAAATCTTTTTAATCAGAGTAAGAATACGAAAACTGAGCCGAAATCAGAAGAAGCTAAAAAAACAGCACAAAGAAGCAACGGCGTAAGCAACAGCAACGAATCCGGAAATAAAGAAAATTCAAGACCTAGTAATCAATCCGAATCTAACTCCAGTAAACCTTCTGATAACAATAAAAACAACAATCACCACCATAAGAATAGAGATGGGAATAAGAATTCTCAGAACAATAACAATTCTGGTGGGAACAATAATAACAACAAGAAGGAGAAGAAAGATCCAGCAACCATTCACGGATACAATTTTGATGGAATTGTTGATTGCGAAGGGGTTCTTGAATTGATGCCAGATGGCTACGGTTTTTTGAGATCGGCAGATTACAATTATTTGACATCTCCGGATGATGTATATGTTTCACAGTCTCAAATTAAGTTGTTTGGTCTTAAAACAGGTGATACTGTTCGGGGGGGTATTCGACCACCGAAAGAAGGGGAACGTTATTTCCCTTTAATAAAAGTTGATCGAATTAATGGTCGTGAGCCATCCTTTGTTAAGGATAGAGTTCCATTTGAGTACCTTACTCCGTTGTTTCCAGATGAAAAATTTAACTTGTCTGGTCATGCAAAAGAAAGTGCATCAACGAGGGTGATGGATTTGTTTGCTCCTATTGGAAAAGGACAACGTGGAATGATCGTTGCGCAGCCAAAGACAGGTAAAACGGTATTATTGAAAGATGTTGCTAATGCTATTGCGGCAAATCATCCGGAGACATATTTGATTGTGCTTTTGATTGATGAGCGACCTGAAGAGGTTACCGACATGAAGCGAAGTGTGAAAGCAGAGGTAATTGCATCAACTTTTGATGAGCCTGCCGATCGACATGTTAAGGTGGCCAATATTGTTTTGGAAAAAGCCAAAAGAATGGTTGAGTGTGGACACGATGTTTGCATTCTTTTGGATTCCATTACTAGACTGGCTCGTGCATACAACACTGTAATGCCTGCTTCTGGTAAGGTGTTAACAGGAGGTGTTGACGCAAACGCATTGCACAAACCAAAAAGATTTTTTGGTGCTGCTCGTAAAATTGAAAATGGAGGCTCCCTGTCAATTCTTGCAACTGCCTTGACAGATACTGGATCTAAAATGGACGAAGTTATTTTCGAAGAATTTAAGGGTACTGGCAACATGGAATTGCAATTGGATAGAAAGATTGCCAACAGAAGAATTTTTCCTGCGATTGACATTCTGGCCTCTGGTACAAGGCGTGAGGATTTATTGATGGATAAAGTTGATCTTCAGAGAATATGGATTATGAGAAAGTATCTCGCGGATATGAATCCAATCGAAGCAATGGAATTCTTAAAAGATAGATTGCAAAATACTAGATCCAATAAGGAATTCCTTCTTTCTATGAATGGGTAAAAGACTTGAAAAGTATTAAAGGAACCACTTCTTGAGGTTTGAAGGAAGTGGTTCCTTTTATTTTGTACACTTTGTATCACAATTAAAACTGCCCTGTAAATGTCACACAGGGCTCTCTATTGGTAACATGAGAAAAGCTGCAAAAAATGGATTGTTGTGCGCAGCAATTTATGCTTCTTTTGAAATCGGAACGTTGATTTCCGGTCTAGAATTTCATGATAATGCAAGGTTTGCGGCTTATGCAGCTAATTCCTTCCTGCTATTACTTGCGATTGCAGCAAGCATTTTACCTTATGTTCCAAAAAGCAGTGCCATTGATGAATTAAAGGAAGGGTTAAAAGCAGCAGGTGTATACTCGGTTGCAGTAAGTTTGTTTTTTGCTTTGTACTTCAGTACGATAGCCCCAGATTATATGGAGGTAAAAAAGGAGATGTTCAGAGATAAAATTGAATACGTAGCCGAGAGGTTAGAAGATATTCGAGGTGAACTGCCTGAAGACAAACAAAGCATAACTAAAGAAGATTACATCGAAGAAAAAATTGAAGAGGGAGCATTTTGGTTCACTCCCAGCAAAGTTATTCCAATAACCCTTTTCGGATTAATGATTTTGGGTTTTGTGTACACCTTTGCAATGACTGCCCTAAAGAGAAAAGTACTCTACCGAAGTCAAAAAAGTTGATTGGATAATTCCTTAAAATCAATTCCATCAAAATTTCCACTGCTCATCATCAATAGGTTTTTGTTCTCCCATTCTATTTTCCGCAGTTGTGATTGCAATTCATCAGAATCCGTGTATACTTCTACTTGATCACTGTTAAAAGCACTTTTGATTTCCTCTACTGATACTACTTTTAGTTTTTTGTGCTTTGCTGTTTCCGGATTGAAGTAGACAAATGCTTTGTCTGCCGCATTCATAGCCCCATCATATTCAGGTAGAAACGTTTCATTTAAACTACTAAAGGTGTGAAGTTCCATGCAAGCGACTAATTGTCTATCAGGATATTGCTGTTTTACTGCATTTGTAGTTGCTTTCAACTTGGATGGACTGTGTGCAAAATCCTTAAACATTACTGATTTTTTACTGTTTTTGACAAGCTCCAGACGCTTTGATGCTCCGCCAAAAGAGCTGATGGCTTCGTAAAAGTCTTGACTACTTACCCCTAATTGTAAGCACACTTCCATAGCTCCAGTCAAATTTTGTAAGTTATGTTCTCCAAAAATTTCGAGCGGAACTTTGGCTTTTTCACCATTGACGTTAGCATACAAATATGTCACACCATCAACAATTTCGTGAGGGTGCGCAGAATATGGGTGCAATTCGGCGCTACAATTACTTGCAATTTCATCAACTGTATCGTCTTCACTGCAATAGACTAAACATCCTTTGGGTTCAATCTTATTAATGAATATTTTAAATTGTTCGACATAGTTTTCGAACGTAGGAAACACATTAATATGATCCCAGGCAATTCCACTGATCAGCGCAATATTGGGGCGGTAGAGGTGAAATTTTGGCCGTCGATCAATCGGAGAAGACAAGTACTCATCACCTTCGAGTATCGCAATTTTTGCGGTCGAACTTAACCGCACCATGCAATCGAACCCCTCCAACTGTGCGCCTACCATATAATCTGCTTCAAGCTGAACATAATTTAAAACATGTAAAATCATGGAGGTAATAGACGTCTTGCCGTGACTGCCACCAATAACGACTCGAATTTTGTCCTTTGTTTGTTCGTAGATGTATTCGGGATAAGAATATATTCTGATTCCAAGGTTTTGTGCTGTCAATAACTCAGGATTGTCTTCCCTTGCATGCATTCCAACTATAACTGCTTCGGTTTTCTTAGAAATTTTTTGCTCGTCCCAGCCTTCCGATTCTGGTAGCAATCCATGCTTTTTTAAGCGACCTCTAGAGGGTTCGAAAATCTGATCGTCAGACCCGCTAATCGTATAACCTTTAAGATGCAGCGCGATTGCCAAATTGTGCATTGCACTACCTCCAATTGCTATAAAATGAACATTCATAATGTGTCTCAAATCTCTGGTGATTCATAAGCATAGCCAGATAGTTGTTACAGTCCAAATAACCATGCTTAATTTTTGCATTTCAGGTCAGATAAATCTTACATCTAATTACTGAAGTCATCTAACTGAACCAAATCACAAAACCAAGCTATTAAAAAGTAATAAACGTATGTGAGATTGACACTAATAGTTGTAAACAGTGAATTGCTCATGAATTGAAGCCGCTAATTATGGTAACTTCGGGCGGGTTAAATTGTAATTGAAGGAATAATGCGCGAGACGTACGAACAACTTGTGATTCATTACCGAAAACAACAGTTAGCGGTAATGAGCAAACGTAGAATATTAAGCTTGTTAAGAGTCTTGAGTTTTCTGTTAACAGGGTTTGCGGCGTACGTAGCATTTACTTTTAGTGTTTTTCTTGGCTTAACTTCAATTGTCATTGGAATCAGTATATTTTTAGTTTTAGTTAAGCGTCACCTCGAGGCAAAAGCTAAGTATGACTTCTTATCCGCCTTGGAGCGAATAAATAAAGCTGAAATTGGTGCACTCGACGGAAATTATTCCGTTTTTGAGGACGGCAAGAATTATTTAGACGGGCAGCACGACTACATGCATGATCTTGATTTATTTGGTGACCGTTCGATTTTTCAATGTCTAAATCGAACCGTGACCAACAAAGGACGCGATAAACTAGCATATGAACTCGCTAATTCTTACGAAATAGTAGGAACTTTATCTGAAAGACAAAAAGCAATTTCTGAATTGTCAGCATTATTAGATTGGCGTCAAGAATTCGGTGCCACTGGAATGGTTGCCAAAACAGAAGATAAAGAGTACCAGCAATTGATGGATTGGAATAAAGATCAGCTAACAGGGTTTAATTCGTTGATTTTTAAGTTGCAAATTTGGGTTTTGCCTGTAACGGGTATCGGGGCCATTGCCACATATAACTTCGATCTAATCACCATGTTTTGGCTGATTTTGTATTTCTGCGTTCCGGGTTTTTGTGTTTCACGGTACTTAAGAATAACGAATCGACAATCCGTTTTAATTGGAGGTATAACTGGCACTTTAAGGAAATTTCAACGATTGAGTCAGTTAATCGAGAGCCAAAATTTTAAGTCGGAGCTGCTGTGCAATATTAAATCGGAATTATTAAAGGATGGTAGCGCTTCCAAAGAAGTGAATGCTTTAGTTAAAATTGCTAATCGACTTGATAATAGAATTAATCCGTTGCTTGGATTTATTTTGAACTTGCTGCTTGTTTGGGACTTGAGTTGTTTGAAAAGTCTTTCTGCGTGGAAAAATAGAAACAGCACAAAATTGAATAATTGGTTGAATGCCATCCATCAAATGGATGCCTTGATTAGTTTCGCAAATTTTACCAGAAATAATGAAGGTTATTGCGTTCCACAAATTGGTAATACAATATTCTCCGTTGAACGGATCGGACATCCTTTATTGTTGGCTAAGAACAGAGTAGACAATAATTATAGCTTAAATTCGGTTGGTGATTTTTCCATAATTACTGGAGCAAATATGGCTGGAAAAAGTACATTTCTTCGGGCAGTTGGGGTTAATTTGATTTTGGCAATGTGCGGATCGGTTGTTTGTGCTACAAAGTTCACGTTTCAACCTACACGATTGTTTACCAGTATGCGAACAACTGACTCTCTTCAGGATAATGAATCTTATTTCTATACAGAGCTGAAGCGCCTTAAAATGTTAATCTCAAAATTGGATTCTGGAGAACCCTTATTTATTATCCTGGACGAAATTCTGAAAGGGACCAATTCTAAGGATAAAGCCGAAGGGTCGAAACTAGTTTTGGAGAAAATTCTAAAAAAGCAAGCGACCGGAATTATTGCAACTCATGATTTGTCCTTGTGTGAGATTGAAAATGCTTATCCAGAAAATATTCGCAATTATTCTTTTGATGCCCGTATCAAGGGCAAAGAGTTGATTTTTGATTATAAAATCAGAGATGGTGTTTGTCAGAATATGAATGCAAGTTTTTTAATGCAACAAATGGGGATAGTTTAGCACACAAGATATTACAAAAGTTCGTTCACAATTCTTCAAATTTAATTGTCATGGTAATGTCATCGTTCGTATCTTTCTTAAGCAAACAAATAACATGTCATCATGAAATCAAGACTTCTCTTTATAGGAATTGGTTTAATTCTAACTTCATTTACTCTTACTTTCTTTACTTCTTATAAATTAGGTTCTCCTGGTTCAAGGACAGGGTCGCCAAAAGATATCGAAGACTGTACTGTGTGTCATGATGGTACTTCAGAGCAAAAAACAGGTTTAATTACTACAGATATTCCGGCGGAGGGTTATAAAGCGGGTGAGACGTATAATATTACTGTTGAAGGTGATTTATCTAAGAATATGTACGGTTTTGAATTAACCGCCGAAGCATCTGACAATAGTAAGATAGGTGTTTGGAAAGCAGGAACCGGTTCTAAACTCACCACAACAAGTGAAGCGGTGTGTCATAGTGGTCCGGGTATTCCGACATCTGGTGCCAATATTAGTTGGACATGCACATGGACTGCACCGTCAGCAGGAACAGGAAAGGTGACTTTTTATGCAAGTCTTTTAGGTGCCAATGGAGACGGTGGCTCTTCTGGTGACAAAGTTTACTTGGACAATTCTGCGCATGAAGAAAAATTAGGAACTAGTTTGGCTTCGGAATTGAGCATACTCAATGAATTTAGTGTTTTTCCAAATCCAGTGCAAAATATTATGAATGTTAGACTTAGTTTAGAAAATGAAGCTACAGTGTCGCTCTTTCTTTTTGATAGTAAAGGAGCGATGGTCAAAAAATTAATGCAGCCAACAAATAAGGTTGAAGGAACTTTCGATAATTCTTTTGAAATGAGTCAGCTTCAATCTGGAAATTATATTCTAGAATTAGAAGTAGGTGGTAGTAGAACCACAAAACTTGTTGTTAAGAAATAGTCCTAGCTAGTTTATAAGCTTATCAATGTGTAAATTACGATCATTGCCATTATGAGATTATTGTTGTGTTTAACGTTGTTATTACTCATTTTAGGATCGTGTGTTCAGCATCAATCGGAAAGGCCTCAAACCAATACACAGTCGGTTTGTGATTCTACCAACTATAGTTATTCGGCTGATGTTGCACCAATTTTCGCCCTGCATTGCAATAGCTGTCATACCGCTCCGAACGGAGCCGATGGATTTAACACGGATAATTACGCTGATGTTTCTGCAGATATCAAGGCACTTTTGGAGGCAATGAAAGAGAAGGGAGGAAGAGCATTGATGCCACCAAACAGCAAGCTGCCAGATTCAGTGATCCATATAATCGAGTGTTGGAATTACAAAGGAGCGCAAAATAATTGAGCATGAAAACCATCAGGTTTGGCTTTGTGGCTGCGGTAATTTTGATGATTGGCGTAGTTGTAAAATCACAACAACAATCTTTACCCAGCTTTACTCAACTCAAAATTGACGCTAAAACATCCGTAGCTGAGTTGTTATTGGCTTTGGGCGACGAAAAACCGTTGCATTATACTAGCCAAAGAAATGACACGGCTCTAATTCGACAAGGAAGAGAAATCATTATTAATGGAAGGACATTGGGTCCAAATGGTGAAATGTCATCGCGACAATCCAAATACTTCAATTGTGTTCATTGTCATAATGTTGAGATTGAAGATCCTAATTTGAGAATTAGTGACCCGGATGCCAGATTGGAAATGGCTAAAAGTAAAAACTTGCCATTTTTGCAGGGCACGACATTATACGGGATTGTTAATCGAGAGCATTGGTATAACTATGATTATTTGAAAAAATATGGAAGCTTGGTGGAACCAGCTAATGATACGTTGGTAAACGCGATTCATTTATGTGCAGTGGAATGTAGCCAAGGTAGACCGCTTGAGAAATGGGAACTGGAAGCAGTAATGGCGTACTTATATTCGATTGAATTTAAGGTTGGTGATTTACAAATGAATGAATCAGTTTTGACTATGTTACAAAGCGGGTTGAACGCTGGAGGTGTGCATCCAGATTTAATAACATTGGTAAAGTCGCATTATTTTCTGGAGAGTCCAGCAACTTTTGTTAAACCTCCAAAGCCAAATGCCAGACTGCTAGGTAAAAATGGAAGACCAGAAAATGGTAGATTGATTTATGAACATAGTTGCTTGCATTGTCATCACAATGAAGGCGTTACTAATTACACCTTAAGTTATTCCAAATTGGACTTTAAGCATCTGCGAAAATTTGCTGCTCGAGACATGCATTACTCTGTTTACAATATATCCAGAATTGGAACCTACGCATTACCAGGATACAAACCGTACATGCCAAACTACACTAAAGAGCGTATGAGCGATCAACAATTGGAAGATTTAATGGCCTTTATTAATGTTGAGGCTAGTAAATAATTCGAAGGAAATGAAAAAATATTTTTTGCTAGGGATTGTCGTTTTGCTAATTGTAAGCAATGAAGGTTTCAGCTCCGTTGATCCGAATACTGATTCCACTGCATTTGAACAAAAAAATACAAAAGCTGTAAAAGTCTATAATACTTTCTATGATCGTAGGGTGGTAAATGGGCAGTCTATGAAAACCCTTTGGCGCGGGGAACTGGACATCAGAATTGGTCATCGGTTTGGAGATATGCTTACTGATTGGAAAGTAAGTAACGTCTTTCACAATTGGGCAGGGCTTGATCAATCAACGGATATTAGAATCGGAGCAGAATATGGGTTAACCAATAATGTTTTGATTGGTCTGGGTAGATGTAAGGGATCAGGTCCCTACAAAGAGCTGTTTGATGGATTCGTCAAACATAAGATATTAGCGCAAACCGCAGATAATTCGATGCCAATTTCATTGGCGTATGTGGGATCCGTTTCCTTGGATGCTTCTCGTTCATCTAATCAGTCTGATTCTGAGCGAAATTATGCGCCTAACTTTGCTAGAAGATTTGCTTATGCAGCCCAGATTTTGATTGCAAGGAAGTTTGGAGAGCGTTTATCTCTTCAATTAAGTCCGAGCTATGTTCACAGGAATATGGTACATTATGATGATCAGAATGGAGTTTTGGCTTGCGGTATTGCTGGTAAAATTCAGGTTTCTAAAATGGTTGGAATAATTGGCGAATATTTCCTGGTGTTTCGTGAAAGAAATGTTGTTAATAATGAAAAGTACTTCAATCCGCTCTCTTTGGCGCTAGAGTTAATGACCGGAGGCCACACCTTTCAGATAAACTTTGTAAATGCTGGAGGTATAGGTCCAACACAGTTTATTCCGTACACCAATAAAAACTGGGGGGACGGTAACTTTAGAATGGGATTTACAATTTCTAGAGTATTCAAACTGTGAAGTAGTTACGATACCACTTTTGAAAAATAATAAGAGCCCAAATGGTTGCTGGGCTATCTCCGGGATTTTTGGAATATAGCTTATTAACCAGATTTTGTACACTCGTCGGATTGAATATTCTTTGTTCTTGAAGGTAGTCTTCGTGTAGTAAGTTTTCTGTAATCTCTTTTTTCAAACTAGTGTTGAACCATTTCAGCAAAGGCACCTCAAAGCCTTGTTTACGACGAGTGAAGATTTCTGGTGGAAGCTCACTTTTAAACGCCTCTTTGAGTATTTTTTTGCGGGATTTTCGATCAATTTTAAATTCTGACGGAAGACTAAAAACATATTCTACCAATTCGTGATCTAGGAACGGAGTCCGAACCTCTAAACTATTGGCCATACTCATACTGTCCACTTTTTTTAGCATATCATCTGGAAGAACCAACGCAAAATCAGATAGTAACTGCCAATTAAAATCACTGTTAGGTATTTGGACGATTGACTCGGTCCATTCTGGAAGAACTTGCGTCGGGCTGCACAATAGTTGTTTCGCCTGGTCTTCTTTTAAAATACTTGTCCATTCCCAATAACGCTCAGAAGGAGTTAATTGTAGTCCCTCCGCATAGCGATTTACTTGCCGGAAGAGATTGCCTATTCTTGAATTTCTAGTTTGGGGCAAATTTTTCCAAATGGGTAAAGAATGTTTCAATAACAGATTGCTTAAGGAATAGGGGTGTATTGATCGCAATGTAGCAGAGTGCTTATTGTATCCAGCAAATAATTCATCTGCGCCATCTCCAGACAAGGAAACCGTGACATGCTCTTTCGTAAATTTGCTTAACAGGTAAACGTTAATCGCGGAAGAATCCGCAAATGGTTCATCAAGATATGCTGACATCTCTTCAAAATGATCAAACAACATTTGGTTAGTTATCGAAAATACTGTGTGTTCAGATCCGATTTTTTTTGCAACTAAGTTTGCATATTTCGTTTCATCAAAAAATGGCTCATCTTTAAAGCCGATAGAAAAAGTATTTAAGTTGGTTGTTTCTTTACTTGCCAAAGCAGCAATAATTGAGGAATCAATACCGCCACTTAGAAATGCCCCAAGAGAAACATCGCTTACCATTCTTCGGGAAACGCTCCTATGTAATAAGCTTTTTACTTGAAGCGATGCTTTAACATAATCAATGGAGTTACTACTATTGTTGGATCCTAGCTTATAATATTGCCGAATACTAACCTCAAAATTGTTGATTTCAATGCAATGTCCAGGCTTTAACTTAAAGCAATACTTTAATATCGTGTGCGGGGCTGGAATGTAGTTTAGTTGTAAGTATTTTTGTAGCGATTCCTCATCAATTTCCCTTTTAAAATTGTAGGCCATCAAGGCTTTTAATTCCGAAGCGAACATCAGTTGGCTCTCGTTTTGGTAATAAACTAAGGGCTTAATGCCGAAGCGATCCCGGGCTATGAGAGTATGATTAGCGAAATTGTCATGAATTGCAAATGCGAAAAACCCATTTAGTTGATTTAATACGGCTTTCCCATATTGCAAATATGCCAGTAACAGCACCTCCGTATCCGATTCCGTTGAGAGTACAACCTCTTTATTCTGTAAACTAGACCTTAGCTCCTTGAAGTTGTATATCTCACCATTGAAAACGATACAGTATCTTCCTGATGGGTCAGTAAACGGCTGGTTAGCTGCAGATGTTTTGTCAATAATGGCTAGGCGAGAATGTCCTAAAACTGCATTGTCAAAATTTTTAACTTCAGAAAAATCTGGTCCACGTTCGGACAGGGTGCGAACAGCTTTCCAGGTAGAATCAATCAATTTCTTTTCTTGGGGAAGTCTAGAATACTCGGGTGTTAATGCAATTGTTCCAACAATTCCGCACATGGTCGGACCAAAAATACTTGTTTTTTCGACCTAACCATGTTCGGAGTACTGTTAATCTGAATAGGCTTAATTATTTCAAATTTACTGCCAGCAAGATTTTTTTCTAACCGCTAGATTTTCTCATAAAACCGAAATAATTCTAATTCCAGAACTTTCTAAGGCGTTGGGAATTTTCACCAACTTTGAGGACAGGTTGATTTCAGTTTTAAACAGTTCCTGTCCAGCGTTGTTGTGAACTATTATTTTGGCTTTCTGAACGGGTTTTTCCGTGGTAATTAACAGGTCCTTCCCTCAACTCTTGCACTTACATTGTTATCGGTTATTCTACTTATTCCGGCAATGGTGCGCCCCATTACAGAATTGATCCAAGGAGACCTTTGAATAATTCAGATTGAGATTTTGGAAACTGTTTAGTGTGACTTTTTAACTGCTTTCTGGTTTCTTTTTCGAGAACTCCAGGCTGTTCCACTTTTTTGAAATTATGATACGATTATTCCTTTTGTTGATCCGTAAGGG
>JAHDGY010000078.1 GCA_020631555.1 Flavobacteriales bacterium
ACAATTTTAAATTTGAACCTAAATTTTGATAATGGACTTATTAAATTATTGAAAAATCCAGCAATAACCAGACACACTAATCTGGACACTACCCTGGAAGGTGACAAGCTATTCAATTAAGGTAGAAGCAAAAAAGTAATGCATAAAAAAGGGAGCTCCAAGGAGCTCCCTACTAATTTCCAACCAGAAACTAATACTATTTAATTCCCAATTTCTTTCTCATTTTCTTAGACAATGCATCCTTATGAATCTGAATGTTCATCGTTTTGTAACGTGCATATGGAAACGAAGCATAGAAATATCCATCACACTGATTGATTTTACCCCATGAGTTCTTTACAACAAAATATTTTTTCCCCGTTTGATCCTTGCAAATCCCGGTAATATGCATACCGTGATCATCAGTAGTGGTTTGTTCATCAAAGGCCAACTGGCGCTCTTCTTGAGTCACTATCCTTTCTTCGGTAGGCTCATCAAAACAAGAAGCCATTTTGGTAGCACCGGCATCGCTAAAATGCCTGTTGTCCCGACCACTAACATTGATAGACTTCTCATCTTTCGGCAACAGAGCCAACCCTTCTCGATAGTTAAAACCCTTTTCCGAGACATCAGCACCCCAAGCAAAAGTATACCCGTTCATAATCGCATCTTCCATTATCTGCATCAATTCATCAATTTTCACATTGTAGCTGGACTGCATTGCCCAGTTATCCTGAACTTCTAATACAAATTGACCATAGAACGGATGATGCGTATAAGATGTGATGGAAATATAATCGTCCATATTCAACCCTAGCATCTTGGCATAAGACTTAGGCGTGTACTTTTTGCCTTCGTATTCAAATTCAAAATCTTCCAAATTATCTGGAAGATCTCCTAGATATGCATCTGTAACCCCAGTAAACGCTTTCTTCCAGTTAGAAGTTAACTTGTCATTTTGAGGCCGCTTTGCCAACTGCTCCACCATAGCCTTAAGACTTTTCTCCATTTCGGTGTGGTTGTGATTTTCCGAACCATAGTTTAACCCTCGGTAAACACTTTCTGGTACAATGCCATATCGTCTTATAACCCATGGAATATCATGAAAAGCACCCCCTTCACCAAAGTTAAACGTTCCGTACATTCGTAAATAATTGGTAGCCTTGCCAACATAAGCATTTCTTACAATGAACATTTCAGACAAGTTATGCTTGCCTTTCCCTGTGCGCAAAAGCTCAGATTCAAAAAAGGAAAGTGCAGAAAAACTCCAGCACGTCCCAGTTCGACCTTGACTTGGAACCTCATTGGCATCAAGATTCTTGATCATTTCAAATTTGTAATTACTCCCTGACTTTTTGTTGGAAAACGTTTCTTGCGCTGAAAGCACCGAGCTAACCATAAGGGACAATCCTAAAAGGTGAAAAGGCTTATTAAATAAATTCATCGTTTTTATGTGACTTTAATTATTCTATTGAGTAACTGGTTCCTTCTTTTCCATCTTTCAGTTGAATTCCTATTTCCTTCAACTGATCTCTGATTGCGTCAGACATTGACCAGTTTTTTTCGTTTTTTGCTTCTGTTCTTAAATCAATTAGCATTCCAATCGTGCCGTCTAACTGATCTTGGTTATCCTTTTGTTGATCTGATAGTCCAAGAACTTGTGTCACGAGTCCGTTAAAATCTTCCTGCAGGCGACCAAATGTTTTCTTGCTCAGACCTACCAATGCGTTGTTCTTGCAAATACCATTCACTTTTGCAACAATCTCAAACAGGGCGGCAATCGTTCTTGGAGTGTTAAAATCATCATTCATAAATTCATAACATGAATCAAGCAACTTAACTATTTCCAAATCATCTCGTTCAGAAAACTCTGTTTCTTGATACGCGATTCCATTTAGCAATCGCAAAGCTGCCATCAACTTCTTATAGCCTTTTTCCGCAGCTTGCAAGGCCGCTCCAGAAAAATCAAGCGTTGAACGATAATGCGCCTGAAGCATAAAAAACCGAACAACCATGGGGGCGTATGCTTTATCAATTTTATCACTGGCACCATAGAATAACTCTAGTGGAAGTAATGTATTCCCTGTAGATTTGCTCATTCTTTGACCATTGAGAGTAAGCATATTAGTATGTAGCCAGTAATTCACAGGACTCTCCCCATTTGCGGCATTTCCCTGCGCTATTTCACATTCATGATGAGGAAATTTAAGATCCATACCCCCACCATGAATATCAAACTTTTTTCCTAAATACTTAGTCCCCATCGCTGAACACTCAAGATGCCAACCCGGAAATCCTTCTCCCCACGGTGAGTTCCAGCGCATAATATGCTCTGGCGCAGCTTTTTTCCAAATAGCAAAATCCACCGCATTTTTCTTCTCATCCTGAGCGTCAAGGGTTCTAGTTCCCTCATAAAGTTCTTCTATATTTCTTCCGGACAGCTCTCCGTAATTCAATTTCTCATTGTACTTCAACACATCAAAGTAGACAGAGCCATTCATCTCATACGCCAAACCATTATCCAGAATGGACTGGACCATTTCAATCTGTTCAATAATATGGCCGGTGGCTGTTGGTTCTATTGAAGGTGGAAGCGCATTTAGCATTTGCATTACTTTGCGAAACTCAACAGTGTACTTTTGAGCAACTTCCATGGGCTCCAATTGCTCGATTTTCGCTGTTTTCGCCAACTTATCCTCTCCTTCATCGGCGTCATCAACCAAATGACCAACATCGGTAATATTTCTTACGTATCGGACTTTGTATCCTAAAAATAGGAGATAACGATAAACCACGTCAAATGAGACAAATGTTCTGGCATTTCCCAAATGAGCATTGCTGTAAACCGTTGGTCCGCAAACATACATACCTATGTGCGGAGCATTTATTGGAATAAACTCTTCCTTCTCCCCTTTAAGTGAATTGAATAATTGAATTCTGTTGCTTTTATACTTATCCATTTCAATGTTTATAAATTGAAATCAACATCAATTGAGATGTGTTTTAAAAATTCGCTTTTGATATTGTGATCATGAAATTTACCGCGATAAATAGCAGTTACGGTACTACTTTTGGTATCTCGAACACCACGCGAATTAACACACAAATGCTTGGCCTCAATTACACAAGCAACATCCTTTGCATTTAATGCTTTTTGCAACTCCTCAACTATTTGGACATTTAACCGCTCTTGAACCTGAGGTCGCTTGGAATAATATTGGACTATCCTATTAATTTTTGACAAGCCAATAACCTGACCCGACGAAAAATAAGCAACATGCGCCCTTCCTATTATTGGCACAAAATGATGTTCGCAAGTGGAGTAAACCTCAACATCTTTCTCTACTAGCATCTCGTTGTACTCATAAGCATTGTCGAACAGTGAAACAGCCGGCTTGTTTTCAGGCAACAGCCCTCCAAAAGTTTCATGGACGTACATTTTTGCCACACGCTTTGGAGTTCCCGACAGACTGTCATCGGATAAATCTAATCCCAGAATTTCCATTATCTCCCGAAAACGACATTCGATTTGGCTCACCTTTTCTTCCGGGCTTATTGCAAAAGCATCCTTTCTCAAAGGCGTTTCTTTCGACGTCTGAGCGTGATCATCCCCTAACTCATCTATTCTTGTCATCTTTTTTCCTCTTCCTGAAATTACCAGCTGTGCGCTACCTAACTTAGGGTGCGATTGTCCATCCACCGATTTAGATTCTTGAGATCCATGCAATCCATCGGGATCACTTATAAATACCGAATCAACCTCTTCACCAACATCGCTCAAATCACCCAAAGTAGTTTCCTTCTTCATGATCTAATTAAAGAGCCGTAAATATAATGATTACCTACCGAAAAATATGATTTAAACACCGCTTGCAACAGCCGCAAAACTCCAAGCACTAATTACTCGCGAAATTAGTTGTGCTTATTGCTTCTTCAAATACCGCATTCCAATTTTGCCATTTCCCCTTATCATTTACCGTATCATTATGCCAAATACCAATAAACTCCCCTCCCCATTCTGCAACACGTTGCTTAAGCTCCTTAATGACTTCCACAGCCTGCTCAGGGTTTAACCCCATGTAATCTTTAAGCGTACCATCCATATAGGCAGTATTATGAACGGTCAAATTCATCTCCTTTTCGTCCTGAAGATTATAAAACCTAAACGGTGTGCACAATCCAGATCGAAAACCATAATGATCGGCATAGCCCATCGTATAGTCATCGGTAACCCCACACCCTTCCAACACATCATAAGTGTCAGGTATGAGCAATCTTAAGAAGTGCATTCTGGACTGGTTAACAGAACGTATAACCTGCGATACTTTCTCGATTTCCTGAGCCGTACTTTCTAACTTACTTGAAGACTGATACGAAGGATGAATGCCGACATTGGCAAATTGGTTTACGTACGCTATGCAATCTTTTAAAACGCCATTAAAACCAAGCCCGCGATCGAATTTAGAACCATTGGCAACCAAAAAAAAGAAAACACTTTCGACATTATTAACCTCCTGAACCTCTTTTAAATAAGCGTAAGTATCGAAGGGATCTTTGTGAGTCAACAAATAGGCGACCCTAGAGCGCAAATCAGAAACATCCCCCTTAATAACAGACCTTAAGGCCCCTCCCACAAGTCTTTTCATGGGTTTACCTCGGTATGCATATGCGCTGTCCACATCAATGGTGTTGACAATTCTAAATTGACGGTCAGAAAATTTAAGATCTTGAAATCGCTTCAGTAACAAAGATTTCAGCTTCTCAGCCCATTCATTAATTATTGGCCGATCCAAAAAGTTATGTTTCCAAGCCAAACTTTGTGTGGCTGTAAACCGACCGTGCTTATCACGATCTCTATCCAGATATTCTTCGTAACGAGTTGCCAAATAAAATGCTGCCGAAAAAACATCAAAACCTAAGTCCCCATCGGTACGAAAAAAAGTTGGTAAGCCATGCTTAACTTCAACAACCACCGATTGGCAACTGATCGTTTTTTCGGCCAGCAAACCATAAGGTTTGATTCTTATCTCTCCTTTATTCGTATGAGAATAGTTGAGCTTAGGACCTTGATATTCTTCCCAATCTTGCGCACTGTCTGTTATTCGAAAAGCAAGCCCGAGAACTTGATTCAAAACCAAGCCTAGAGCGTATTTTATACGTGAATTTCTATGTTCGCTGTAAACGAGCATCAATTAAGCTGGCGAAGCATTTCACTTGCAATAAATTCTGCAGCTTTACCATTGCCGAAAAGGTAAGGATAATTCCATTCTTTTTCCCCAAGGAATATTTCAACATCTGCAACAATTCTCTCGCGATCCGCATCACAAAGTGCAGTTGCTCCACTTTCCACCAGCTCAACCCACTCGGTCTGAGCTCGTAGAACCACACATCGTTTCTGAAAGAAAAATGCTTCTTTTTGAACACCACCAGAATCGGTGATTACCATTTCACAATTTTTCTCCAATGCAATCATTTCCAAAAACGACACTGGGTCAATTAGCTGAATTCCTTCACAACCCTGAATCTGAGAGTAAATCGTTTCATTCTCTTCCAACTTATTTCTCGTTCGTGGATGCAGTGGCAATACCAACCTGACCCCAGTTTGTTCCCAAATATCGGATAGTGCACCAAAAATATTCGCTAATCGATTTGGATCATCCGTGTTGCCATCTCTATGAATCGTGACCAAAATAAATCTATTGTCCAAGATTTCGTTTCGTTTCAAAATTTCAGAAGAAGCTTGCTCACCGAAATGTAAGCTATTATCATACATAACATCTCCACAGTGATATACATAGGGATTGTCGTTTGTCGCTTTTCCTGCTGGAGTCAATTCAAAGCCTTCATTAACCAAGTTTTTTATCGCCTCCTTGGTTGGGGCAAACAACAGGGTAGAAGAATGATCACACAAAATCCGATTCAATTCTTCTGGCATCCTCTTATTAAAAGACCTTAAACCAGCCTCAATATGGACAATCGGAATATGCAATTTACCGGCTACCACCGCTCCGGCCAATGTTGAATTGGTATCTCCATATAAAACCATGGCATCAGGAGTCTGATCCAAACAGATTTTCTCTAGCCCCTCTATCATTCGAGCCGTCTGCACACCATGCCCACCAGAACCAACATTTAAATTGCACCAAGGCCGCGGAATTCCCAACTCTTTAAAAAACACATCCGACATATTCGAATCATAGTGCTGTCCGGTATGAACAATTAACTCTTCTATTTCATCGGAATGATTGGAACACACTGCACGACTCAATGCCGCCGCCTTAATAATCTGAGGTCTAGCCCCAATAACCGTCACTAGTTTCAACATAAATTACAGCAAACCGTTGTCTGCAAAACTAAAATAATCTTGGTCACCAATAATCAGATGATCGAGTATTTGAAGATCCAAAAGTTGAGCTCCTGCTATTATCTTTTCTGTCAACTTTTTGTCTGCAACGCTAGGCTTAAGATTACCAGAAGGATGATTGTGGCAAAGGATTAACCCTGCTGCTAAATCCCCAACTGCTGCCTTAAAAACAACTCGAGAATCTACAACTGTTCCACTTACCCCTCCTCTACTCACCAAAGTCTTTCTTATTATTTTATTTGCTCGATTTAGAAGCAAAACCCAAAATTCTTCATGAGACAAATCGGACAACTTAGCCTTGATCGCATCAAATGCCATCTTGCTAGAAACAATTGGCTGTTGGACTTCCTCTGCGGTTTCCGCCCTGCGTCGCCCAATTTCCATTGCGGCGGCAACAGACACCGCCTTCGCCTCTCCAACTCCCTTAAACCTCATTAAGTCTGAAATTTGAAGTCTTCCTAATCCTTTCCAGTTATTTCCTACACTGGCTAAAATTCGTTTGGCTAATTGTACCGCCGACTCCGATCGACTTCCTGACCCTAAAATAATTGCGAGAAGCTCTGAATCAGAAACGGCTCCACGACCAGAGGCCAACATTTTCTCTCGTGGGCGATCATCTTCTGCCCACTCTTTAATTGCTGTTGCTTTTACCATTTTCTTGAAAACAAAAAAGCCCCGTTTGAAAACAAACAGGGCTCACAATGCTAAAATATTTCTTTTATAAAGCGTTAACGTGCTTTGTCAATCCTGACTTCAAGTTCGCCGCTTTATTCTTATGAATTATGTTCTTCTTAACAAGTTTATCCAACATACCAACAACTTTAGGCAACAGCTCCGTTGCTTCCTTCTTATCGGTAGTTCCTCGAAGATTTTTTATGGCATTTCTAGTCGTTTTATGTTGGTACTTGTTTCGCACCATCTTAACCTCACTAGACCTAATTCTTTTTAATGCTGACTTATGATTTGCCATCGTAAATGCTTAATTTCTTAAAAATTCGGAGTGCGAATATACAACTTTATTCGAAGTTGACAATTAAACATTAATTATTTCCGATTGATCAGCCGATCTTGGAATACAGCACTATTCGAATCTCGATCCATTATTCTAACTAAATAGACGCCTTCCGGCTGATCTTCAATGGAAACCTGAGTAATTCCGTTGCCCCCATCTAAAGTTTGTTTCGTTATCAATTTTCCTACTACACTATATAACTGCAACTCATAATTCTGTTTTTCCTTACCGAAAAGTTGTACAGAGAAATTCCCATTTGATGGGTTTGGATAGAGCCGAACATTGGTTAGCCTCGGCATAGAAGACTTTACGTCCGTCGTATTCCAGAAATCAGGACCGTGGATTACATACTGAGCAAAAGATTTATCTCTAATTTCTAGGTAATAAACATTATCTGTTGTTGTTATTCCTACTGGAATGTTACCAAATTCAATTACCGGACGATTTACTCCATCACCCACCAACGTGTAATCATTTGCAGAAAATAAACTTACACTAAGATTCGCCAAAGTTAAGGAGTCTCCAAATTCGTTGGAAAGGGCATCCAATTCAGCTTTACTAAAATAAAACCTGATTTTAGCGTCTTGGTTATTATCTGCATCTATTGTAAATCTTCTTTGCAAGTATGGTTTCCCATTACGAAGGCTAACGGTATCGTCTATCCGAACGGAAGTAGTAATATTGCCAAGCCCCGATCCTGTGGCACTATCCCACATGGATAGAATTGGCCGAGAAGTTCCCAAAATACTCTCATGAAAATCTATATACTCTTCCTCATTACTCAACGAACAACTGGAAGTGTCACCGTTTTTCGATAGTTCTTGAGCAGACGGAGCATGCACCCATTGTTCTCCATCGATTTGTACCCCAGGCACTAAAACTGAACAATTGTCGCCTTCAAAAGAAGTTACAGTGTATTTTGTCGTAGAATCCGGACTAACAGTTATTGAGTAGTTCGTTTCGCCGTGAGGAATAACCACCTTAGTAGATGGGCCTGAATTTGCCGAATAACTTAATATATAAGGTCCACTACCTAATAAGTCCCAACTTACTGTAGCGTTAAGCGCATTACATAAGTTTTGGTCAGGACCAGCAGTAACCGTTGGTGTTATGAATATAGACCGACTAAAATCCCAAATCCCGGTCGCTGAAATGTCATTTGAGTTAATTCCAGTAAAGAAACGGAATACCGGATCATTGGAGGTTGCTTTATTGTCTTCAATGGACAAGTAATCCAAACAAAATGAAGTCATAGACCCTCCTGTATTATCCTTATACAAAGTTGCTGGAATTCCTGTAGTAATCGACTTAATGGCAATTTCACTCCCTCCCGATCCAGTGGCCAAGAGAACGCCATCTGGGGCCGTAAGAGTATGGGTTGTTCCTTCTTTCAATCGATAAACATTTCCTGGGGTAAATTCCAATGTGTCGTATGAATTGTTTCCATACAACTTTCCACAACCATCGAATCGGAGATATACGAAATGCGCCGAGTCACCAATAATCACGGGAGCTACCGCATCAGCCGTACCAACATTGGTAAAATTAACGTACCCAAAACTCAGTTTACCTCCTCGAACAACCGGAACCTCATCACCAGAGAAATTAATAGTCGCCGAATCGGCATTAAAATTGAAATTTTCTGTGTTTTCCGTGTCCCAAACGAACTCATTGGTCAAATTTCCAATATTTACAAATTTGCCGTTGTCAGTGAAAGTCATTGTTGACTCACCCAAGTTTAAGGTCCTTGGATTCGACGTGGATGAAATAAACCGTCTGGCAGCAACATCGTGATTGGCAGTATTTAATATCCCTGCCTGAAAGTAAATATCTTTAGTTGATAGTAAACTGGACTCTAGCGTATAATTAGCATCTGGATTAATAAATTTAATGTCGCAACCAAGCGAGTCACCTCCAACATCAATGGTTGCGGTATCCGACGACGAGAACATTAACTGACCTCGAAAATCTTTAAATTTTAAGGAACCGTCTGAATCGACACCTCCCAAAACTGATAGCTCCCCCGAATCCAACAGATTGATATTAGTATTCAAGCCCTCAATGTGGGCACAGCTAACCCGTGCTCCAAGGTTTATGTTGGCTGCCTGTCCGCTATAACTCAAGCCATCAAAGATCACTGTATCAGCGAAACTCGGAATACACCCCATTTCTCCTTCAGTATTTGTTGGCACGGTAGTCCAATTTCCCTGAACGCTCCAATCTCCATCATAAATGGAATTATCACTGCCATTAGCTGAACGCCAATAGAATTTTCGCCCTACATTCGGGACAAAGTTCAGGTTGGCATTGCCCCCCAAATCAGCAGAATTGGTTACACTGTGAGTATTAGTACTTTCCAACCCCATTATAAGAGTGTAATCTCCGTTAAAATTTCCGTTTATAGCCATCTGGTATGGATTTCCGTTGGCTCCCATTATTGAAACCATTGTTGAACAGGTTCCGACTGCGTTCACATCTCCTGCCACAATAATTGGCTGACTAACGCCAAATTCATATAGTTCGCCAGCAGCCAAATTCAAATCACCGTGAAAAGCAAGCTTAGTTAAATTTCCCGCTGACCTATTTCCCGGGTTCATATCTGCATAAAATCGAGCACTCCCATTCAAAGTAACATTACCCTGAAAATTAATAACACTACCCTTTGAGGAAGCATCAATTCTCAATGTGGCATCCGGATTTTGAAGTGTAAAATGCGGAAATCTATTATCGTATCCAATTGTAGTCATTCGGGTCTCGATTTCCCCAGAACCTGTAAATATCAAATGACTATTTCCATCTATAGTCCAAGGCAACTGGCCATAATAGTGCAATGGTCTGGTATGAGACATCCATACCGTACTTCCTGAAATATCGAAAGTAGAGGAGTAATAATGCGCAAGCTGATGCTCAATGGACATATTGTTACCATCTGACTTGAAGGAACAGCCGTTATACACGTAGAACGATCCTACGCTCAATGAATCTTGCAAAGTATAATCGGCATCTTTTCCAATCAATAAATAATCTATGTGCTGGCCATTCGTTCGTATAGTATTTCCAGAATCGCCTAAACAGTTAAATCTCCAGGTTCCGACCATAAATGAATCTAAATCCAAATTACCGTAAACGTCAATACCTGAACCATCTTCAAAATTTGTCGGTGCAGTAACTGCCCAGACTAGGTTGTTGCAGGCTCCGCCGCCTCCACCGCCTCCGCCAACAAAACAATGCATTCCGTTTGCCGAAGGCATGAATAACACATTATCCACCTGGGTTGGAGGACAATCGGTTGGATCAAGCGCATTAGTCCCTGCGCTATCTGTCGCCCAATTGGTGGGATCGTTCCAATCAGAACTAGTAATCCCAGTCCAGTACAATTCCCTACCATCTGGTTCTATTACATTCCATCCGGCAGCGTCCAAAGAATTGTAACCAATGATAGTAAATCCGCCTGCGCCATTATCGCATTGCAAACCAAGAATGCTCAGCCCAACAAGCGTATCGGCAGATGCGGTATCCTCTACAAATAAAGTTTGATCATTATCTGATTTAAAAGTTGTTGGCGTACAAGTAAACACTGGAATTACAACATCCCGAGAAATTGTATCCGAATCGTACCATGAATGAGTAAGCCCCGGAGTATTGATTTTCAAAACATTTATCCGCCTTGGGTGCTGACTAAAGTTATACCCATCCAATTCTAAGGTATCAATCAGACTCCCTGTCGGACCAATGTGATCCTGAAATACATTTACTGTTGTTTGCCGAATGGTTCCGTAATGCAAGCCCCCAAGTCTACCAAAAAAGCTTCCATCGTACTCAACTTGAATTGTTGACTCCATGGCATTGAAACTAAAGTCTGCCTTAGCAGTTCCTCCACACTCCCACGCCGCGTGAGGCGCCTCAGCGTTGCTATACTCATAGCGATCATAATCGGAAGATCCAATCAAGTGAATAGTAGATTCGTTCAAGTCCCATCTTCTATTAGTGCTATCTCCTCCGGTCCGTACATCGGAATCGAAGGTTTGAATCGTCATGTCATGACTTGTGCTACCATCAGACGTATTGAGATAACCGAATGCGAAAAGCATGCAGCCCGCCCTAAAATGATCTTGCAATCGCCAAACTCCGCCAATTCCATCAAATTGAACACTTCCCAAAGTATGTCCGGCGCATTGAATAGTTTGACCAGCAGTGGTAGCCTTAAAAAATATTTCACTACCCGACTCGAAACCGTTTACAGTATTCCACGACATATTTGTCTGAAGTGTAAACGAACCATAGATTTCTAAAAAACCTGGATTGGATAGTTCAAAGGAAGGACCGTTTGTTAGACCATTAATATTCGGATCTACATACAGATTATTACACCTTGCCTGCGTGTTAATTCTAATTTCAGATGCACTCGCCCCATCAAAACCGGCAACCACAAAAAACACATTGTCATGCGACCTCGGAGCTTGACAAGGCTCTACCCCTGAGATTGAACCTACTCTCCATGAACATGGTGAAGACCAATCACCATTGTCCGATGCGTCGGTACCAACCCAGTATAAATTCAAGGATCCTCCACTCCCATCGCAATTTGCACCTGGACTGGAAGGACATTGGCCTAAAACAATTTGGAAAGCTAGTAAACTGAATGTCGCTGCGGACAAAAATCTGTTTAGAATAGTAAATTTCATTATTGGCTGCTTTTGGGTGATGAGTAGTTTGGATGATTGGGTGATTTAAGGTGGTGGTCCGTTTATATAGGAATAGACCAATTGAGCGATATTCTTTTATTCTATACTTTACTTAATTAAAATACTTCAAATCAATATGTAAACTAAAAACTGATTTTCCGCACAGTGGTCTTACGAAAAAACTATCCAAAGGTTCGTGCTGAAAATGCAATTATTAAACTGAGACCTTTGCACATAAAGTAGTTTGAGATTGTTGATTAAGTTCTGTTGTTGG
>JAHDGY010000079.1 GCA_020631555.1 Flavobacteriales bacterium
ACATGCAGTACTTCTGTGGTTACACTCATTTTGAGCATCATTTTCCGTTCGACCCGAGCGATTTTATTCATTTCCGTAAACGAATCGGCCAAGAAGGGGTTCAGAAAATATTTGCTTATTCGGTGTCGCTCCACTATTAGGTCAAATAAGGGTCTAAAACTAGTTTTTAAGGAGCGACTAACTAGCTGCCAAAAGAGTGGCTAAATTTTGCGACTTGGTGGAAAATATAAACTCTAACCAATACAAAATCGAAGCGATAGCAGCCATGATTGGTTATAGAAGTCGTTCAACATTTACAAGGCATTTTAAGCAAATAAAGGGGATTACCCCGGGGGAATATTTGGAAAAAATGAGTGAGAAAAAATAAAATTCTATACCAAATTCCTGGTAATTTGTTGATATTTGATATACTGATTCAAAGTTTCACCCTACATGCTCAAATTACCCAAAGCATTTGCTCTCAGAATTGGTTTGTTATTATTCATATTTGTAATAACGTTCCAACATTCATTTTCTCAAGGACAATCACGATTACTCGGTTGGTTAAGTAATCATGTCGATTCACTAAAGTCTTCAGCCACGCCAAAGTTAATTTTGGAATTTAAGGATACGATAGATAAGTATTGCTTGAATTATCCAATTCAGCGAATAGCAGATGATATTTTTCTATTGGTTGAGGTTGCAAGAGAGCTCAGGATTGATAGTGTGGAACTGTGGGGCTTAGAACAAGGGGCTGAATTTTTGAAGGGGCAGCAAAAGTACTATGAGTGTCTTGAGTATGCTCTTCGAATGGAGAAACTTTCTACGAAACCAAAGTATAAAAGGTATCGTCAGAAGGCATTGTGTTTGCAGTTTAATGTGTTCAATTCATTAGGATTAGATGAACTATCGGACCAGATTGTAGAAAAATTAAAACGTGATAGTTCGGGATTAAATCCTTTATCGAAGATGTGGTTGGCAATGGATCTTGGAAAGTCGTATTATGAACAAGGGAGGTTTGACCAATTTCAATCTACATATTTTAATGCAATTGAAGAATTTAAATATGACGAAGAATTACAAGAACACGCTGGTTTTATGTATTATTCGATGGCGTACTTATATATAGGTAAGAAAAGATATCAGGAAGCTTTGGCGTCAATTGATTCTGGTAATTACTATTATGGTGATCGATATCAAGGTTTAGTTCCGCTTTTCAGGCACAATATTTATTGTGTATACTATAGTGCCTTGGGGGATACGGCAAATTTTCATCGTCATCGTCATCTCGCTAAACCCTTAATAAATAGCATTGTTAATCCCGAGCAGATGGATTTTCTTGAGGCCAAATGCTATTACGTGGCTACAGGAAAGTTCTCTAAATTGTATGATACGTTCATTGCTTTGAGACAGCGAATTATAGCGAAGGGCAGCCTACCTCTGTACTTCTCAATGTGTAACGATATGATAGATATTGCAGAACAAGAGGAGGAACATGCAATAGTTACGAACATTGAAGCTTCTTTACTCTCCTTCGAAAATTTGGATCCTAGAACTCTAGAATCTGATTCGGGCCATTTAAACGAAAATTCAGAATCTTCAATGTCGATGGCATTGATGCTTTTAGCTTGGATAACTTTCTTGCTGTTGTTCGTAATTGGCTTTACGTATTTTATGATTCGCCGAAGAGGTGCTACGTATAGAGCAGAGCAAACCATTAAAAATATTGAAAGTAATCAACAAGTAGTTTCCATAAATCGAATCAACGCAGTTTTGAAAGATCCTAAAGTGCTGTGTGACCCGAATCTGAACCTAGTATCATTGGCGGATAAATTAAGTACTAATCGCTCTACCTTATCCTATTCTATAAACATTGCTCAAAAGGGAAATTTCAAATTGTTTATTGCCGAAAAACGGATTAACAGGTTTTGCGAGCTAGCAGTAAAATCGAAACTAGAAAATTATAAGGTAGAAGTTCTTGCTGAAATGGTAGGCTATAGAAGTCGAGCGACATTTTCAAAACATTTTAAGCATTTCAAAGGTGTTTCGCCGGGTGAATATTTACGAGATCAAAGAGCAAATGCTAAATTTTTCAGTGCTCGTTAGATCAATTAACCGTTGATCAGATGATTTTACAAGCTGACCTGGTTCGAATTTATTTCTAATTGTGCGTATTTTCCAAGATCAGTGCTTGGTATACTGTTCTTACGTGCTATAATTATGCAAAACACTACTATTTTACCTAGACAATAGGTGCGTATTCGTGTATTCAAAATTTAACATTACGAATTGTAATTATTAAATCTAATCTAATTTTGATATATTTACACTTGAAAATCAATTATTTATTATAGTATTTGTGAGTCGATGTGCGATTTCATCCATGGCATTTTATTAATGGGTTTATGTGTTGGTGTAATTTGCATTGTAGCTCTTGGGTTGTTGTGTAAATTTGCAGCGTGAACAATGGAACGGAAGTTGATATGTTTACTAACGTTAATACAATTGATAATTCACGGCAATTTGGATTTTTAAAAAGATATTATAAGATCATATATAGTGAGTAGTAAGGTGGATAGCCGCTGCCAAGTTTCCCTCCCGTGGAATGGTAGCGGCTGTCATTATTAATTACTATTCTTTAAATCACTGTTTTAGTTTGTTTCCCTTCTCTTTTCTTGAATTGCTCCACATCTAATCCACGAAGTGAACACTTTATTTGAAATAAATAGAATGATGATAACTTTGCTGATAGTATGGATATAGATAGTGTTTCCAATCGGTTAATCACGAGTTTGTTGTATGCGTTGGCTATTGCGCTTGTTGCCTTTGTAATTTACCTCAACTACAAGTATCTGATAAAGTATTTAAGGAATAAATCTTTTAAACCTTCAACAAAATATGTCAAAGTTTTAGGGGAAATCTCTTTTGAACCAGAAGAAAATGTTAGCTTCAAACTTGAAGTTGAGGAAGAAATTGAAGTGAAAATTAAAATATCCGACGGTGAAAATCGCGATATGGATAACAACCTTTGCAAAGTCTACCCGGCAGGAACTCATAGTGTTGAATTGGATGTTTCAACGTTGCAAGGTGGTAGCCATTATCTCGAGATTTGTACCCACGCTCAAAAAATAGTTCGGAAGTTGGCTAAAACATAGGTGCTAATTTGAATTTTGAAATACGTCATAGTTTATTGGGGTTGATAACCGCAATTGGTCCTTTTGCATATGCCCAACAGGCAGCGGAACTACCTTCGGTGGGTAGCTGTGTAAAGGCGGAGGTAAAAATGCCTATAGTGGAGGGGAATGGAGCGTTTAAGCATTATGTTGATGGCATTGCAGATGTCAATATTAGTTCGAATTTTAATGTTTATCGAGGTATAATGATTGGGGTTGGAGCAAAGTACAGTTATTTTCAGGTTGATGATTTCAAGGTTTCTCAAAGAACGGAGGGGGAAATTAGTTTTTTAGGAATTTTTGGTGTTCTGGGGTTTGAGCGATATTTAAATGGCAATATTTCATATGAGTTGTGTAGTAAATATGGTTATGGATGGATGAATACCACAACTCTTATTTGTAATGATTTAGGGAAGGATACCTACCGCCAATCTGGATCTTACCTTGAACCACAGTTGGCGCTTTATTATACAAGTGAAGAACAATATCGATTTGGACTATTTATAGGTTATCAAGTATTTATGCAAGAATTCACGGCAGATAATTTTTGCATTCCTTATTTCGCTGGGCTTCATACAAGCGCAAGTCAAGGAGCTTATCAAGTTTTGAATGTTGGTTTAGGTGTTGCGATTAACTTCCGTAACGATAACTAAATCAAGTATAAAATTGTTCGGTCTCCATTCCCTTGTTGTAAAATACTATCCTTAAGTGCTGATCATGGTGGCTATAGTTGTACATTTGTTGCGAAATTGAAGCATATGGATGATATCCGATATAATTGGACTTTGGAAGAGGTGGAGCAAGTCTATAACTCACCGCTACTTGAATTGGTATATAAGGCAGCTACATTGCATAGAAAGTACAATGACCCTAGAGAAGTGCAAGTTAGCACCTTGTTATCCATTAAGACTGGAGGGTGTCCGGAAGATTGCGGATATTGCCCTCAGGCAGCTCGTTACCATACTGAGATTGATAAGAGTGATCTCATGTCCGTTGAGCAGGTTAAGGAATCGGCACTGCAAGCAAAAGATACCGGGTCTTCACGATTGTGTATGGGCGCAGCATGGAGAAATGTAAAGGATGATCATGAATTTGACCATGTTTTGGAGCTAGTCCGAACGGTGAATGAAATGGATATGGAGGTTTGCTGTACCTTAGGTATGTTGACAGAGAACCAAGCTAAACGTCTTGCTGATGCTGGACTTTATGCCTACAACCATAACCTTGATTCATCAGAAGAATTTTACAAAGAAATTATATCTACTCGTGGCTATCAGGATAGATTAGATACACTTGAAAATGCACGTAAGGCTGATCTAACAGTTTGTTCCGGAGGAATAATTGGAATGGGAGAAAGTAGCGAAGATCGTTGTAAAATGTTGCACACTTATGCCATTATGAATCCTCGACCAGAGTCTGTTCCCATTAATGCATTGGTCGCAGTTGAAGGTACACCATTGGAGGAGCAGAAAACAGTTTCCATTTGGGACATGGTTAGGATGATTGCGACAACAAGAATTGTGATGCCTGAGATTACTGTCCGATTATCGGCTGGAAGAACAGAAATGAGTGCAGAAGGTCAAGCATTATGTTTCATGGCTGGAGCTGGGTCAATTTTTTCAGGAGATAAGTTGCTTACGACGCCAAATCCTGATATTAATTCGGATAACGAGTTATTCGAAATTTTGGGACTAAAACCTATGCCTGCGTATAAGAAAGGGGATAAACCTTCTGTGAAAGACTCCTACAAGGAAAATTCAAATGGCGAGAAGGTTAAGTGGTCTCGACCGGGGCATGAAATAAAAGGAAATGTCGAGGCAGCAGAAAAGGCGAAAGCGATTCGACGAAAGGCGAAAGAAGAAGTTACTTCTGGAAAGAATTTTGAGCCTAGAAAAATTAAGTCGGTAGATTCTCTTTCCTAATTAGATGGATTACTTTCTGACAAAAAAGTTGTCGGTCAGAAGGGACACGAATAGTGAACGTGTATTGAAAGATGCCTCGCACTTAGTTGATTTTTCATCCAATGACTATCTAGGACTTTCGGCAATCGAGAACTTTTCTAAAGATAATGAGTCTCTTTATTTTGGTTCAGGGGGATCAAGGCTTTTGTCCGGAAATCTTAAGGTTGTTGAGAATATTGAACAGGATATTGCTGATAGTTTAAATGCCGAGTCAGCACTGTTGTTTAATTCTGGTTACGATGCCAATTTGGGGTTATTTTCGGCGATTCCAGGTAGAGCGGATACCGTTATTTACGATGAACTGATTCATGCTTCCGTTCGAGATGGAATTAGGTTGGGACTCGCAAAATCATATTCGTTTCGTCATAATGACCTTAATCATCTCAGAATGTTGTTGGAAAAGGCTTCAGGTCAAGTTTTTGTTGCGGTGGAGTCCATATATTCAATGGATGGTGATGAGGCTCCTCTTCAAGAAATTCTTGAGCTTTGCGAAACTGGTGGTGCGGCATTAATTGTTGATGAAGCGCATGCAGTTGGTACAATTGGAAAAGGAAATGGGTTAGCCGTCGAATATGGGATCGCACAACGGTGTTTTGCCAGATTGGTGACAGCAGGTAAGGCACTGGGAAGTCATGGTGGTATTATCCTAGGATCTAATTTGTTGAGGAAGTGTCTAATTAACTATGCTCGTTCGTTTATATATACTACTGCTTTACCGGCCGCTGCATCCGCCAAAGCTCTTTGGGCAATAAAAGCAATTGAAAGTAAGAAGCATATTAGTGAACTTTTTTCAAATGTTAAACTGTTTAAGGAATTATCTGCACCTCTTGGCTTTATAAGCGCTAACGCAGCAATTCACTGTAAGATAATTCCTGGAAACACTCAGGTGAAAAGGGTGTCGAAGGTGTTGGAGAAATCAGGATATGACGTTCGACCTATTTTAAGTCCAACGGTACCAGTAGGGTATGAAAGGTTGAGAATTTGCGTGCATAGCTTTAATACCGAATATGAGATCAGGGATGTGATCAAAGTTTTACAATCTGAGTTATGAAAAAGATATTTATCACAGGAATAGGAACAGAGGTAGGGAAAACAGTAATTTCTTCGGTAGTTGTGGAAGCATTTGAGGCCGATTACTGGAAGCCGGTTCAGGCAGGAGATTTGGATAATTCTGATACCATGAAGGTGAGAAATTGGGTATCTAATTCCAAAAGCCAATTTCACCGTGAGCAGTTTAGATTGACCCACCCAATGTCGCCTCATGCGGCAGCAATTAGGGATGGGGTTCAAATTACATTAGACGATTTTAAACTGCCTCAATCACAAAATGATGTTTTGGTTTTGGAAGGAGCTGGTGGAACATTAGTTCCTGTAAATGAATCTGGTAATTATATCATTGACTTAGCTTCGAAATTTGAAGCGGATGTTTTATTGGTGGTAAGAAACTATCTTGGTTCCATCAATCATACGTTGATGTCAATAGAGGTTATAAAGCAACGTGGTTTGAACCTCGTCGGATTGATAGTGACTGGGCCTACAAACTCCGACTCCGAATCTATAATTGAGTCCAACTCTAAAGTACCCATTCTTTTGCGGGTTGAGGAAGAACAAGAGTGGAACGCAAACTCTGTTTTGAAATACAAAACAGAGCTTAAAGATTTATGGAGTTAAGTTAAAGCTCCGCTACCAATTGATGATCTTTTTGCCGGACGGATATCTGACAGAATATTCAAGAGTTATGGTCTGGCTACTTCCTGTCGCGAGATTGATGTTCCAATTAATCTTGCCCGTTTTGGGATCTAATTTTCCGTTTTGGCTATTAATCAATTCGACTTCTATATCCTTTTGATTAGAAACCGGAATCTGGTCTTCAAGATTGAGAGAAATGTTTTGCCTTTTGTTGTTCCTCAATGTTATTTCGATTTTGACTACTTGTTTTACCTTATTACCAATGATTTGCTTTCTACTAAAGTCACTGACTTTTTTCCAATCAACGATAATTTCTTTATCATGACCTAATGAAATAGTTATGGTATCAGAGGTGTTGGCCGTGTTGATATGGGTTCTTCCTACAAATGTTCCCTTAAAATATAGAGAGGCTCTTCCAGGCAGTAAATTAAGGTTTTGCCAATTAGGAATTCTAGCGACCAAAAATGCTGATCGATCCAATTTAGGAACAGACGCATATTCAAATTCTGCATCTATTTGGGAGGATTGTAATTCAACGACCTTAGCAACTTTACCTGATTTTATTGTTTGTCTTGAGCCTACCACAAATTCATTGGTTACTAAATTCCTGTCGAAGGAAATCTGTTCTGATAATGATCTTGCTGAATTAAATTCCATTTCATCATCTGCTGCAGAAATTTGAACTTCGTCCAATTCAGGGTTGTTGGCTGATTTGCGCCCCCTTTTAATTTGCGTTCCAGCATAATGGCTGGTTGTTTGTCTAAAGTAGTCTAATTTCCATTGGTTTAGAGTAGGTTTGGTGTGTCTTCTTGTTGGATTGCCAGTAGATATTTTTAGGCGTACATTGGTCCAATCATTTCCAGTATTCTGGTAAATTCTTCCTTTGTGGATTAAAGTGATTGGTGCGTTAACATCCGTCGAACGAATATCATATTGTGGTTGCCAAGAAGCGTTTCGAGTAATGTAGGTAATTTTCAGATTAGCCTGTGTTCTGCGAGAACTGGAAAGGTTCAAAATGATGTCACTTGAAGTTTTTTTGGATTCGTTAGAAAGCTGATTAAGTTGCAGTTTAAGAGTCTTAATTGTCTTTTTAATTTGTTTTTGTTCTATATCGATATCAAGAAGTTTAATTTCTAATTCCTTCATTCTTTTTCGGTAATATTCTGCCATCTCCATCAAATCTTCAATGATAACACCAGCATTAGAGCCGCCTATGTCTTGATTGGTTTTCAGCATTTCCTTTTCACTTGTATAAACTTGTTTAAGTCGTTTTCGCAGCTCAAGCTTAAATTCTTCGTCATCGAGTTGTTCTTTGATTTTGGTTATTCTTGGAGGTTCTTCTAATTTATTTATGTAATTGACCTCGTGTGCTACGGAAACTATTGTGAAATCATTATTTCCTTGAACCTGAATACTATTTGGATCAATGCTTTTCTCAATTCCTGAAAGAACAATTGTATTTGAACCAGCATTTATATTGGCGCTGGCAAGCCTAGTAACTTGTGCACTATTAAGAAACACAGTAACCTCGTCAATTCTGGATTTAATTGTTTGGCTATCTTGCGCTAGCATCCAGTTGAACGGAATTATACTTCCAATTAACAAAGCCAATTTTAAGAATTTCAGATTCCCCATTTTATCAAAGTTCGTTCGCTATAAAAATAATCAACGCAGCCATCTAATCAATTTGTGTACCGTTTCAAATTTTGCTAATCCAAAGCAGTTGCAATACTACGGTACTCCAAGCTCAACGACTTCGAGGTTTCCGATATTTCCAGAGTTTAATTCGAAGCGCAGAATAGTTTTCACTGTGTGTATGCCACGTTTACCAGCTGCTCCAGGATTCATGTATAATGTTTTAAGACGTTTATCCATTTGAACCTTCAAAATGTGTGAGTGGCCACAAACAAATAATTTTGGTGGGTTCTGATTGATTTGATCTCGAATTCGTCGATCATAAACATATGGTTTGCCTCCAATATGAGTGATCCAAATATCTACCCCTTCACAAGTGAAACGCAAGTTTTCTGAAAATTCTGCCCTAACCAAGTGGTTGTCAATATTGCCAAATACAGCTCTTACCGGTGCAATTTCTGATAATTCGTCCGTAACTGACAGATCTCCAATATCTCCAGCGTGCCATATTTCATTACAATTTTTAAAGTATTTTTTAACCTTGGGATCTAAAAATCCGTGCGTATCTGATAGCAGTCCAATTCGTTTCACGTGGTAAATATATAGGAGTAGTTTTTAAAAGAAAACTCTGATACCTTTACGCGGTGACAAGGTATTTTGTAGAAATTGCATATGATGGAAGTGAATTTCACGGTTGGCAATATCAGCCTAACGGATATTCTGTTCAACAGGCAATTCAAGAATGTTTGTCTAAAATCATGCGTAATCAAAAGATAGGTGTGGTTGGCTGCGGAAGGACAGACGCAGGAGTTCATGCGCAACAATTCTATTTTCATTTTGATTTGGAAGAGACACATTCTTCGCAAGAATTGGTTTATAAGTTAAATCGAATGTTGCCAAGATCCGTGGCGGTGTACGACTGTCTGGAAGTTGAACCAGATGCCCATGCTAGATTTGATGCCGTTTCTAGGACCTATTCATACTTTATCGAAACAGTAAAATCCCCGTTCTACGATAGATTTGCTTTTTTATACCAATTAGATTTGGACATTGAGTTGATGAATAAAGCATGCTCTTTTTTGTTTGACTACACGGATTTTACGTCTTTTAGTAAGCTTCATACAGACACTTTTACTAATGATTGTGAAATAATGTATGCGAAATGGAGCAAAGATTCCGAGTCTGGTAGGATAGTTTTTTCAATAAAGGCAAATCGATTTCTTCGCAACATGGTTAGAGCGATTGTTGGAACGATGTTGGAAATTGGAAGTGGTAAACTACCCGCAGAAGCGATTAAGGAGACTATCGAGTCCAAAGACCGAGGTGCAGCAGGCAGATCGGTAGAAGCGTGTGGATTGCATTTAGTTGGGGTAGAGTACCCGTATTCTGTAAATAGTAACCAGCATGGCAGAAGGTAAGAATGTAATTGATCTTTCAGTTCTTAAACGAATTTTATCGTTTACCAAATCCTATAGGGTTTGGCTGTACAGTTCTGTTTTATTTATTGTTTTGCTTGCTGCTTCAGGGCCACTTCGTCCCATGTTGGTTAAAATGATTGTTAATGATGCCTTACCAGCAGAGGATACTAAACTGATGATGACTTATGCAGGAATTATTCTTGGGTTGTTATTGTTTGAAGGCTTTTTGCAATTTGCCTACAGTTATTCTGCGAATTGGTTAGGGCAGTCAATTATTAGAGATATTAGGGTACAGCTTTTTAGGAAAGTGTCCAATTTCAATTTGAAATATTTTGATCAAACCCCGATAGGATCACTGGTAACAAGGATGATTTCTGATGTTGAAGCAATATCTGAAGTGTTTTCCCAAAGCCTACTTACTATTATCGGCGAATTACTAAAAATCATAACAGTAGTAGGGTTTATGTTGTGGGAGAATTGGCGTTTTGCTTTGTTGGTGTTGATTCCTATTCCTTTGTTATTATGGATTACAAGAATATTTGCCAATGCTATGAAAAAGGCATTTCAACACGAGCGATTACAAGTGAATAGATTAGGTACATTCGTTCAAGAACATGTAATAGGAATGAACATTGTGCAGATATTCAATCGACAAGAGGTTGAGTATTCTAAGTTTAGGGAAATTAACAAAGAACATTTGAAGGCGCACATTAATGCAGTTTGGGCATTTTCAATATTCTTCCCAACTGTGGAACTGTTGAGTTCTTTATCTACAGCTATTCTGATTGTGTGGGCAGTTTTGCAGGCAACTTGGGCTTATGAATTAGCTGAAATTACAATTGGCCAAATGTTTGCCTTTATTTTGTGGATTAATATGCTCTATCGACCGATTCGTCAGCTTGCGGATCGATTTAATACGCTTCAGCGTGGTGTGGTAAGGGCAGAGCGTGTATTCCAGGTAATTGACGAGGAAGAAACCGCAACGATTGAATCTAACGGTACGGAAAAGAAATTTTCGGGTGAAGTAAGTTTTGACAAAATTTGGTTTGCCTACAAGGAGGAACAATGGGTGTTGAAGGATATTTCGTTTTCCGCTGAACGAGGCCAGAGTGTAGCAATTGTCGGAGCTACGGGGTCTGGCAAAACTTCACTGATCAGTTTGTTGTTGAGGTTTTATGAGTATCAAAAAGGGGACATATTGATGGATGGAAAGTCATTACAGTCCTATGATCTTGATGAGCTTAGAACAGGGATTGGATTGGTTTTGCAGGATGTTTTCTTGTTTTCAGATTCAATTCTGAATAATATCACTTTAAAGAACCCTAACATTGATTTTGAACAAGTTCAGAAGGCATCAAAGATTATTGGGGCACACGATTTTATTGAAAATCTGCCCGGAGGGTACTCGTTTAATGTTGGTGAACGTGGTGGTGTCCTTTCAGCCGGCCAAAGACAAATTATAGCATTTATTCGAGTTTATGTTCATAATCCCAAATTACTGATTTTGGATGAGGCAACTTCTTCTGTCGATACATTATCAGAAGAAATGATTCAATATGCCACTAAGCAAATTACACAAGAACGGACCTCAATTATTATTGCCCATCGCTTATCAACAATAAAAAACGCCGATAAAATTCTGGTTTTGGATAAAGGCCAAATTGTTGAACAAGGATCTCATAACGAACTCCTTGAAAAAGATGGTGCTTACAAGAAATTGTACGATTTTCAGTACTCCCAAGATCCAATTTGACGATTTGAAATTTGAGTACATGCTAGTATATAGCTAGTTGGTCGAGACCACAAGCTATTTTCTTACCATTTTCAGCTTATCTTTCTGCCAGTTGCAAACATCAACAAACATGTCCGCTCAGGAATTAGTAGGTTCGGTGCTGCTGGGAGCGGGGAGTTACAGCAACTAACATTACGTATTCCGGTTCTCTTCAGGCAGTGGGATATTTTAATGGCCAGAACTGCAATGAATGCGGACAACAGTACCACTTGAAAATTGTAATATCTGACATAGGAGATGGAATTTTCGATTCAGGCGTATTTCTAAAGGCGGCGAGTTTTTAGAGTCCGCATACAGTTTTTATCGACGAACTGGACCTTCTACCTTTATCTGGACACTACCTAGATGGCACGCACACACCCACAAAAAGAGGAGGTCAAGCAGTTGGTTATCAAGGCAGAAAGAAAAGCAAGACCTCCAATATGCTTATTATCACTGATAGCCAGGGCATACCTTTAGTATGTAGTGAACCTATTGCAGGCAATCATAATGATGCTTACCAATTAGAAACACTGTAGAACAATACATTGGAAAGCGTTGAATTTATTAGCTTTTTGCGTTATCTTGTTACGTCAACTTTGAACAACTTCGTTATTATAACTGGCGTAATCATCGTCCTTCGAATCGTGATAGTGAAAATCGGAT
>JAHDGY010000010.1:0-31446 GCA_020631555.1 Flavobacteriales bacterium
TCCGTGCATGTCCTAGAGGCAATAGTTCATAATCTAAAGCGCTCCCCGGGATTGGAGCGTCAACTCGCCAAATAATCGAGGTGTTCAGGGCAAAATATGCCCCGAAAAGCAAAAAATCACAAAAAACAATCTGCTAGTTCTCGAAAAAGAAAGCAGAAACAGCTCCAAGGTCACAATAAAAAGTTTCTAAAATCTCAATCAGAATTATTCAAAGATCTCCTTCTGTAATGCACAGTTTTTTGCGTCATTTTACATGATGTCCGGTACTGCGGAAATGTGGTTCCCCTGACTAGATTCTGTAACTCTATGTGTTGGCGCTGGTTGCGAAAGTTTGAACTATTTTTTTATTGTGTAGCACAATTAAATGTGTCGGTTGCCAGTATTAACGGGTAAATTGTTTTTATAAACTTTATCATTGCGTTAGCTAAAATTGTTGCATACGTAGCTAGCGTCCAAAGTTGTTAAAATAGATGATATATTGGTACATTTGCTTGCCGAAAATCCGGCGTAAAAAATGAAAGTCGCAATTATTGGATACGGCAAAATGGGAAAACAGATCGAGCAGATTTTGTTGGAACGTGGACACTCCATTTCGCTGAGAGTAACTGCAGATAATGCGGATTTTTCTTCTGAAGAATTGGTAGGTACCGACGTGGCAATTGAATTTACTCAACCTGAAGCCGCACCGAAAAATATTCGTAAGTGTTTTGCGCATAAAGTGCCTGTGGTTGTTGGAACTACTGGTTGGTACGATCATTACGATACCGTCTCTTCTGAAGCGAATAAGTTCGACGGTGCCTTGCTTGCAGCAACCAATTTTTCGGTTGGTGTCAATGTTTTTTTCGAAATAAACAGAAGGTTGGCAAAACTGCTCAATCATCATGCTAATTACGATGCTAAAATTGAAGAAATTCACCATACTGAGAAGCTTGATTCCCCTAGTGGTACTGCAATAAGTATTGCCGAGGGAATACTTGATGAAACAGACCGTAAGACAAATTGGGTGAATAATTTGTCAGATAATCCTACCGATTTGGAAATAATTTCGAAACGTGAGCCAAATGTTCCTGGTACGCATACCGTAAATTTTGCTTCGGAAATTGATTCCATTGAAATAAAACATACCGCTCACAATCGGCGTGGCTTTGCTTTGGGGGCTGTATTGGCCGCAGAATTTTTAGCAGGCAAGCAAGGCATTTACAAAATGGCCGATGTACTTAATTTGAATAATTCAGGTAAATCATGACGATTCCACAGATTTTATTGTATTTAATGCTCGTAATATATTTTGCGTCATTTTGGAAAATTTTTGAAAAGGCTGGGCGTAAAAAATGGGAAGGACTGATTCCGGTATACAATACTATCGTTTGGCTCCAAATTGTTAAGAAACCATGGTGGTGGTTTTTTATGTTCTACATCCCAGGAATTAACTTTTTGTTGGCTATTGGAATGAATTTGGAATTGGCAAGAATGTTCGGAAAATATTCGGCTAAAGACACCTTAATGGCAGTTTTCTTACCCTGGTACTACATCCCATATTTAGCTCTTTCTCAAGACGAATGGGAAGGTGAATTGAGCTGGGAAGTTGAAGAGGATCGAAAAAAACGTCAGTTAAGTGATCACATCGGTCTTGCTCTAATTTCTTGGGGAGTTGGACATGCTTTGGTTTTGGTTCTTAGGTTGTTGGGTTCAAAAGATAAAGAAGGTAAGAAGACCATGGTTAAGGAGTGGTACGATGCTTTAGGTTTTGCCATTATCGCAGCGGCGCTAATTCGTACGTTTTTCTTCGAGGCATTTACTATTCCTACAGGATCCATGGAGAAGGATTTATTGATTGGAGACTATCTTTTTGTAAGTAAAGTAAGCTACGGAGCAAAGGTTCCTAATACGCCATTATCATTCCCATTTGCTCATAATAGAATGCCTGTGTTAAACACCAAGTCTTACTTAGAGTGGTTTACATTTGGTTACCATCGTTTGCCTGGTTTGGGAGAAGTAAAGAGAAACGATGTAGTGGTGTTCAATTTTCCAGCTGCAGATTCCTCGATAAATGAAGCGGAATTGGGTGCGCATACATTCAGTCAAATTATCAATGACCGTGCTTTTAATACGTGGCTTGGTAATTCTGGGAAAACGAGTTATGACCCTTCCTACGAAAAAGTTAAGGATACGTATGTGAATTCTGTAAAAAACATTTACCGACAAGATCCTGGAATTGTTCACCGACCAGTGGATAAAAGAGATAATTATATCAAAAGGTGTGTTGGTATCCCTGGTGATACGATTAAAATTGTCGATCGAGTTTTGTATCATGGCAATAATGAAAACCCTTTGAATGAAAACGCACAGTTTAATTATCGATTTCGAGTGAAAACTCCTTTTAACGAAGAAAAATTGAAAGAAAAGTTCGACATAAACTACATTACTAACCAGGTAGGTCAGAATGTAGGATATCAGTATTCGCGAGACGGTTATGTGACTTTAACTCTTACAGCAAAAGCGTACAACGCAATTTCCAAATATCCAAATGTGGTTTCTGCCGAGGTGATGAATAAAGAAAAAGGTTATTATGGAAATCAAGTTGCGAGGTCTGCAATGCATAGCCTAAAGTATTTTCCTATTTTTCCAAATCATCCTACCTTCGACTGGACAGAAGATAACTTTGGGCCGTTGTACCTTCCGAAAAAAGGAGATCGTGTTGAGCTTACTGAGCGAAACTTTATTCTTTATCGACGGGCAATTGAGGTTTACGAGGAAAATGACGTACAGCAAAAAGATGGTAAAATTTTTATAAACGGAGAAGAAGCTACACATTACACCTTTAAAATGGGATATTACTGGATGATGGGAGACAATCGGCACAATTCGGCGGATTGTAGAATGTGGGGGTACGTTCCGGAAGATCATGTTGTGGGTAAAGCTGGTTTGATCTGGATGTCCAAGGATCCACAGTCTGGATTCCGTTGGGACCGTATTTTCAATTTTATTCATGATTAATTGGATGATTTGGTATTACTAGTTGATAATGTATAGTGGGCAATTGAAAATTAAACGGTCTAGTGCCGGTGCGTCCTGAGGGAATCGAAGGGTGGGTGATTGGGTGATTGCAAGACAAACGTCTGACTTCAGATGGCGATTAAAACAGCATTATGATGTTTTATAGAGGAAGTTAATTTATGAGCAAGGTAGTTTTGGCAACAGCATATTTTGGAAATATCCAGTACTATTCGGCTTGGGCAAATGCGGAATCAGTATTATTAGAAACCCATGAAAATTTTCAGAAACAGTCGTACCGAAACCGATGTGCAATTTACGGGGCAAATGGACTGTTGAATTTGATTATTCCAATCAAAAGAACAGGAGTTCGGTCGGGAATCCAAAATGTAGCAATTAACAATGAAGAACGTTGGCAGAAATTGCATTGGAAATCTCTGGAGTCAGCATACCGTTCTTCACCGTATTTTGAGTATTACGAAAATCGGCTGAAGGAAGTATTCTCCAAAAGTTATGAGTCATTGTTCGATTTTAATTTAGATTGCCACAACGTCGTGCTTGAAATTCTAGATCTTCCAAGCATGAGTTCAACGACAGAAGAGTACAAGGAAAGCTATGACGCGGAAATCGATCTGAGGTCTACAATTCATCCAAAAGTGGTTCAGGAAATGGCATATCCCCAAAGGTCGTATAATCAGGTTTTTGAAGACCGTTTTGGTTATATCCCGAATCTGAGTATTTTGGATTTGATCTTTAACGAAGGTCCCAATGCGATCTCTTATTTAAGAGACCATTAGCGCCCGTTCAATCTAACTTTCTGGCAGGAGTAAATTACTATCTTCGCCAATGCAAAAAAGCAGATACCTATGGCAATTGCCAAGACACAAACAAAAAAACAGGATGTAGAGTTCAACCGGAATGAGGATGAGATGAGGTTGAAAATTTCAGCGGTAAATCAGAGATTGGAAAAGATACACTTGGGCGGAGGTGCAGCAAAGATTAAAAAGCATCAAGACAAGGGTAAATTGACGGCCAGAGATAGGATTAATGTGCTGGTTGATAAGAACTCGAAGCTAATTGAGATTGGTGCATTTGCCGGGTATGAAATGTATGAAGAGCATGGAGGTTGTCCTGGTGGAGGTGTTGTTGTAGTTATTGGGTATGTTTCAGGAAGGCAGTGTGTTATTGTAGCTAATGATGCTACCGTTAAGGCTGGTGCTTGGTTCCCAATTACAGGTAAGAAGAACTTAAGAGCACAGGAGATTGCCATAGAGAATAAATTACCAATTATCTATTTAGTAGATAGTGCCGGAGTTTACCTGCCGATGCAAGATGAAATTTTTCCAGACAAAGAACATTTCGGTCGCATCTTTCGAAATAATGCGGTAATGAGCTCGATGGGTATCGTTCAGATAGCAGCGGTAATGGGAAGTTGTGTGGCAGGTGGAGCATATTTGCCAATTATGAGCGACGAGGCATTGATTGTCAATAAAACGGGATCTATTTTCTTGGCAGGCTCCTATTTGGTAAAGGCTGCGATTGGTGAATCAATAGACAATGAAACATTAGGAGGTGCAACAACACATTGCGAAATTTCTGGAGTTACCGATTACAAATCGGAAGATGACAAGGATTGTTTAAATACAATTCGAGATTTGATGAATAAGCTTGGAAAGGTTGAAGACGCAGGTTTCAGTCGAGAAGAACCAAAAGAGCCCAAGTCCAAAGTGGAGGATATCTATGGGGTTTTTCCAATGGATCGCTCAAAACCTTATGATTCAATGGAGATTATCAAGAGGTTGGTCGATGAGTCGAAATTCACCGAATACAAGAAAGGTTATGGTCAAACCATTATTTGCGGTACAGCTCGTATTGATGGTTGGGCCGTTGGAATAGTAGCCAATAATCGAGAAATTGTAAAGAACAAGAAAGGTGAAATGCAATTCGGGGGAGTTATTTATTCAGATTCAGCAGATAAGGCTTCTCGATTTATAATGAATTGCAATCAAAAAAATATTCCGCTGGTCTTTTTGCAAGATGTAACCGGATTTATGGTTGGTTCAAAATCTGAGCATGGCGGAATTATAAAGGATGGGGCAAAGCTCGTTAACGCCATGTCCAATTCTGTGGTTCCAAAATTTACAGTTATTCTTGGGAATTCATACGGGGCAGGTAACTATGCGATGTGTGGCAAGGCATATGATCCTCGTTTAATTGTGGGATGGCCAACAGCTCAGGTAGCTGTAATGGGAGGAGCTCAAGCGGCGAAAGTTTTGCTGCAGATTGAACTGGCAAGTCGAAAATCTAAAGGAGAAGAGATTACCGATCAAGAGGAAAAAGACTTGTATGAAAAAGTAAAGGCTAAATACGATAAGCAAACAACACCAGAATACGCAGCAGCAAGGTTATGGTTGGATGCTATTATTGATCCTTTGGACACCAGACAGTGGATTTCAATGGGAATTGAGGCCGCAAATCAAGCACCGGCAAATAAACCTTACAATGTGGGTGTGATTCAAACCTGATTTCTATGGACGCTTACAAATATGACATTTCAATCGTAATTCCGCTTTACAATGAGGATGAGTCGCTACCTGAATTAGCAGCGTGGTTTGATAAAGTATGTAGAGCAAATGAATATTCGTACGAGGCCATCATGATTGATGACGGAAGTTCGGACAATTCATGGGAATTGGTAAAAAAGTTGAGTAAGCAATATCCCAGTATTAAAGGGATTCGGTTTCGAAGGAATTATGGCAAATCAGCAGCTCTTAATGTGGGGTTTGAGAATGCCCAAGGAAGGGTTGTAATCACTATGGATGCTGATTTACAAGACAGTCCGTATGAAATTCCAGAGTTATACAATTTGATCGTAAAAGATGGATTTGATTTAATTTCCGGATGGAAAAAGAATCGAAAGGATTCGTTCGTAAAGAATAAAACAAGTAAAGTGTATAATTTCTTTGCTCGCAAGATGACAGGCATTCGGCTCAACGATATGAACTGTGGGCTTAAAGCTTACCGTTACGAGGTTGTTAAGTCTATTGAGGTTTATGGTGAGATGCATCGCTATATTCCAGTAATAGCAAAATGGGCTGGATTCGGAAAAATTGGAGAGAAAGTAGTAAGTCATCAAGCAAGAAAATATGGTGTAACCAAATTTGGATTAGAGCGGTTCGTAAATGGTTTTTTGGACCTGGGCACTATTGTATTTACTACCCGATTCGGAAAAAAGCCGATGCACTTGTTTGGTGTTCTTGGGTTATTAATGTTTATGGTAGGTTCGTTATTTCTCGGCTGGGCAATTATCGATAAATTGTTCATTGATACAACAGCTAAACTCTTGGCGCAACGAACGGAGTTCTTCCTTGCGCTCGGCGCGGTAATTTTGGGGGTTCAATTTTTCTTAGCTGGTTTTATTGCTGAGCTGATCAGCAGAAATGCTGCGGATAGGAATATTTACCAAGTGTCGGAACGAGTAAATAGTTAGATTTCGAGTGTATCGGAATGAAATGTAGACGTCTAATTCGTCGCTACTTCATTCTGTAAAATTTAACGGACTACAATTTTTTTGTCCGCTTTGCTGAATTAAAATTTCAGTGCGTCCGTTATAATGGTTTAATTTTTGACATTTTAGTTGCATGAATAATTTTTCAGTACTTGCCTTGTTGATAGTTTTGACTAATGCGGTTTCTGGTCAGGAAATTAATGCATTAGATGGTGAAGGTAGAAAGCATGGCCTTTGGGAGAAAAAGTGGGATAATGGAGTGAAAAGATACCGCGGTAGATTTGATCATGGAAAGCAGGTTGGCAAGTTCATCTATTATTTTCAAACCGGCGACGTTTCGGCAGTTACAAATTTTCAGAGTGCTGGAGTGGCTTACACCAAAATGTACTTTCCAACTAAACAGTTGATGGCAAAAGGAAAATTCATTGACCAACAGAAGGACAGTACCTGGCTGTGCTATAACGAAAGAGGTCATTTGATTGCTGTAGAGCAATGGGAGAAGGGAGTTAAACACGGCAAATGGGTGAGCTACTATCCTGGTGGAATGGGGAAGAAAAGTGATGAAAAGATTTTTATAAAAGGTCTGCTGAATGGTGAATGGAACCAATATTTTGTAACAGGTAAGTTAAAAATGAAAGCGAAGTATAGGAACGGGAATATTGACGGATGGGTATTTCACTATTATCCGGATGGAACTAAGCGCGAACAAGGTTTCTATCGACATGCGGTACGAAATGGATATTGGAAATTCTACGATAAAGATGGTAATCTGGAAAATAAAGCGTACTATTTAAACGGAAAAGAGCTTAAAGACAAAGCTCTGAAGGCACATTTGGATAAGATCAAAAATGAGCATAACCCGAAAGAATAACTTAAATAAACGACCAATTGTTTTACTTCTATTAATGTTGTTAGTTGTTGGTTGTCAAAAAGATATTAACCCTGGAAAAATTGCCTTGTTCAAAAGTTATTTCCCTGCTAAAATTGGTAGTTACATTGTATACGACGTTGTTGATATCAAATTTGATGTCAGCGTCGACACAAATCGCTACCAGTTAAAGGAAGTAGTGGACTCGTTGTTAAGTGATAACGGCGATGAAACGCGATATAAAATTGTTAGATACTACAGACCCGGTGTCTTTGATAAATGGCAGGTCAAGGATGTCTGGACGTGCAGGATTTCATATGAGGGAGCGTTCAAGACTGAGGAGAATAAAACATATTTAAAAATGGTATTTCCGGTAATAATCGGAAAAAAATGGAATGGAAATGCCTTTTTGCCCGATGTGGAATGGGAATATTCTTATGCTACCGTACATGAACCTTTAACTATTGATTCTTTGACTTTCGATAGTACGGTGCTGGTCAATCAACGAGCAAATTTTAATTTGGTAGAATATGAGAAAGCGTTTGAGGAATATGCAGTTAATGTTGGTTTGGTCAGAAAGGAATTAATCGATTTAACTATTTCAGATTTTGATTCTTCTAAAATTTCGAAGGGCATTAAATTTTATCAGAAAATTGTTGACTATGGCTATGAGTAGGATTATAATTATCAGTTGTCTTTTAGGCTTTTGTTTAAATGGAATTGGACAGGAAAGCCGCTATTGGATAAGTTTTAAGGACAAGACTAATTGTGGATACCAGATAGATAAGCCACAAGAATTTTTGACGTCACGAGCTATTGAACGGCGTCAAAGACAGGGGATTTCGGTAATTGAGCAAGACCTTCCGATTAACAGAAAATACATTGATACAGTATTGCAAGAGACTGGAGGACGCCAGATGCTGGGAAGTAAATGGTTTAATTCCGTATTGGTTCTAGCTCCGACCGGCTTGTTGGATAAGATTCTTAAAATTCATTCCGTCTCAACTGCTAAAGAGTATCCGCTTACGAAGAAAAAACAGAAGCTTGTTGACAAATTTGAAGCGAATGAGGTGGTTGAAATTCTATTCGATGGATACACGAGTTCTGACTACGGTGCGGGCAATAATCAAATTAGGATGCTTGGCGCACAGCACTTACATACATTGGGTTATGATGGGTCTGATATGCTAATAGCGGTATTAGACGCTGGTTTTACAGGGGTTGACAAAGTACCGGGGTTTAAGGCTATGCGCGACCAAATAATAGGGACTAAAGATTTTGTTGACGGGGACAACTACGTTTATCATCGTCATACTCATGGTACCAGGGTGTTGAGTTGTATTGCTGGTAAAGTTTGGGGTAAGTATTTAGGCACAGCACCGGGAGCTAAATTTATTCTTTTAACTACAGAGGATTCTGGTTCTGAAACAATAATCGAGGAATATAATTGGGCCGCTGGATTGGAATTTGCTGACAGTATTGGAGCAGATATCGCGAACACTTCGCTTGGATATACGAGGTTTGATGATTCTACCCAAAATCATACCTATCAGGATATGGATGGAAATACCACGTTTGCAGCTAAGGCGGCTGATATAGCGGCTTCAAAGGGAATGTTATTGGTCACAAGTGCTGGCAATATGGGAAATAATGATTGGCACTACATAAGTACTCCTGCAGATGCTGACAGCACGCTCACGGTTGGAGCTGTTGATAGTTTAGGTAATCCTGCAGGCTTTAGTTCATTTGGTCCAAGTTCAGATAATGAGATAAAACCAAATGTCTGTGCACAAGGAGAATTGTCTTCTGTGATTGGCACAGGAGGGATACACCAAGGAAACGGTACATCGTTTTCTGCTCCAATTATGGCTGGTGCAGTGGCGTGTTTATGGCAAGCTTTGCCGAATAGGACCAATATGGAAATAATAGATTTGGTTGAACGAAGCGCGTCTAGGTATTCGAATCCAACCGAACAGATGGGATATGGGATCCCCAATCTTTACCATGTGTATCTCTCTGCGCTGGTATTTAATAAAAATCCTGAAAATTTAGAAATTGATGAGCTAATAGGTTCACATGCTAATATTGGTTCATCCAGAATAAACATGGCCTATTACTCCAGTGCAGATCAAGAAGTACAACTTCAGCTTGTTTCTGCAACGGGTCAAATTGTTCAGCTGGGAAACAGAAATTTTCATAAAGGATTGAATGCCGTTTCAATTGAAAATAGGAACCAGCTGGAGGGAGGGTTGTATTTTTTGAGTGTAGTGAACTCAAAAGGAGAAAAAAGAACGCAAAAAATCATTCTGATTTAAGAATATTATTTCTATACTGTTGATTGGTAACTGAATATGTTTATTTGATAATATATGTTTTCATACCCAGTTAGTTCCTTAGCTTTTATTTTTTCCAGCACCGTAGTGGGGCAGTCTAGTTACTACTGGGTGAATTTTTGGGATAAAGAAAATTGTGGATTTTCTTTGGAGAGACCACAAGAGTTTCTTTACGAAAGAGCAATTATAAAGAAGGCAGGCAAAGGGGATTGAAATAAATTACACTGATTTGCCAATTGCTCAAAGTTACGTTGAACAGGTGAGTAAGATTATTTAGTCACTCCTTAAAAACTGCGGTACTCTCTGTTTATTATCAGTAATTGGGGTCGTGTCCAGATTAGTGTGTCTGGTTATTGCTGGAGTTTTCTTCTTTCTAGCTTTCTGATTCCTTGAGATCCAAAAGATGCTTGTCATCTCCAAAGGCTTTTTCAGCGTTATTCAGAAACTCCTTTTTCCAAGCACTAACCTGATGCGGATGAAGATTGAATTGTTCGGCAAGTTCGGACAACGTCTTGCGCTCTTTTAAAGCTTCCAAAAAAACTTTTGTTTTAAACGAACCACTGAATTTTCGTCGGGTTCTTTTCATTTGACAGAAATTTAAGAATTCATTTTTTCCTGTCCAGTTTTTTTAGACCACTACAGTTAAAATTCTATTATAGATTATACTTTATTCCAAATCCGATTCCGGTAGAGCGATTGTAAAATTGATCCCCAATCGCTGCGTTGGCTCCAAATTCTGTAAATAGCGAACTCGAGAGAATTAGTCTTTCTTGAAGGTTCCAGGTTAATTCCAATAAAAATCGAGAGCCGAAATCAGTTTTTTTTGGCAACGGTAGTCCGTTTTCAGCAGTATAACCTGCAGATGAGGTTAATTTCCCAAAATAGCCACCTACGGAAGTAGAAATATTTAGTTTGTCTGCTGAATAGATATTACAGCCTATAGAGATTGATGTTGATAGATATCTCATATCCACACTTTTTTTGCCAATTTGACCACCTTCAATGATGCCTCCTTTAGTAAATGCGCCAAATTCTGGAATCACAAAAAGTCGATTCGCAATTGGAATTGATGCAAAAACGCTTGTTGCTGATCCAAATATTGGTGCTGACTCGTATATTTTGGATGACCTGGCGGTGAACCAGGAAGTTACAAGTGATTGTCGTGCCCCAATATTTACCCTACGAACGGAGTCTTGCTGACAAACAGCAACCACCGACAAGCTTAATAGCAGAAAACTAGAGATTACCTTGAACATAAATTTCAATTTTTTATGATTTCGACTACATATCGAAAACCTGTATGTGCATTGCTTGATTTCACTTTTTTGAGAGGATTGTCGAAAAGCATTTCTTTTGAGTCTAGGAATGAGTTTCCGATAGCCGTGTCCTTTTTATTTGTCCATTCAGCAGCATTAGCAAAGAAACCGTAAAAGTTCCCCACTTTAAATTTTCTGTTCGGGGCTGTGGCGATAAAGCCGTCAAGCTCTTTATTTCGCGGTTGATCATTCATTGAATTATGAAATCTCAATGTTGAATCTAATTGACCGAGGCAATTAAAGTTGTCTACTAGCGTCCTTTGTTTAGTGTTAGTTTTCACCTGATGGTATAGCTTGTCCCTCATATCCATCCATTCTTTTGGACTTGGCAACCGGATTACAACCTCCTCGTACTTTCGCTTTTTCTCTTGATTATAAATTGTTGTGAGCCAAACACAAAACTCATTTGCTTCTTCCTGAGACACTCCCGTGACTGGATAAGATTTGTACCTATTATCTTTGAAGTAAAGAGATTCCAATTTTTGCGAGTAGGGAATAACATCAGACCATATGGAGCCATTTGGCATTGATGTTTCTGATTGTCTTGCATAGGTTGAGTACCAATGATTGCTAACTTCTTCGGTTCCCATCAAAAGATTGGTGTCAATGCGATAGATACTTTCTTCGATCGCTTTAGCAGTAATTGTAAGTTTTCTTTTTGGTTTGATGCTCCACTCAACAACTTCAATGACATACCTGAATCCAACATCCATTGCCCCGGTTGGTCCATACTTAATTGGGGATGCGTTAATTTGTAATTCATCAGCTCGACTGCGCCATCCTCCCCCTAGGGCAATGCAAGGTTTATCCACCATTTCAGCAACATTTCCAGCCAAATTATATATCCCAGAAGCGGTTGGCGAATAGGATTTTACTGGAGCCGTAATAAATGCCCCATCGTTTAACGCTCCCGGAATTCCCGAATAGTCCCCTTTACTGCGAACAAAATTGCAGCGAAATTTACCTTTTTGCGCTCCAGTAGGTTCTCTTAAACTATGCCCATTCCATGGATATGCACTCCACGGATTAGTGTCTAAACGTGCAGTATTTTTCCATTCGCTAACGGTTGGCAGCCTGACCCGAATTTTGTTATATGGGCTTTGTTTCTCCGCTCGAAGTTTTGCATTAAATTGTTTGGTAAGCCACTCGCAAAACAATCTTGTTTGTTGATGGCTTATGTTAACTACTGGATAATCATCGTATGCCGGATGTCTGAAGTAGTGTTTAGTAAATGGTTCCATGAAAGCTCCAGATAATTCCCAGTTTGTTGAATCTGGTAATAAAGAAGAAATGTTTAACTCTTGACTATCAACGAACGAACGATATTCGTGGTTTGATACTTCGGTTGTTTTTATCCAAACTATGTCTTCTACAATCGCGGTGTATCCATGTTCAAAAATGCTTGTTTTCACCAAACCATAAACTACGTTTGAAATCATTGGGTATAGCAAAGTGAAGCTTAGAATTGTAGCAATATGAAGTTTTGACCATTGCAATCTGGATATCAAGTTAATGGTGAATGGCATAAACGATCGCTCCTTTCCAGATATTGTCTTTTGACAGTTTATTATGCTTGTTTCGGTCCAAATATTCACCCCCAAATTACAAAGTATATTATTACATTTGTTGGTATCACTTTAAATGAAAATAAGGCATTTGAAGATTGCCTTAAACGCACAAATAAACATAAAACTAAGCTAGCAGCTAAAATGAAGAAAAGAATAGCAGTAGTCCTATCACCCCTATTATTCCTACAAGTTCTGGTTCATGCAAATGAAGGAATGTGGCTTCCTTTATTGATAAAGCGTTTGAATCATGTTGACATGCAAAAACATGGTTTGCAGTTGACGGCAGAAGAAATTTATTCCGTAAATAACGCGAGCATCAAGGATGCGATTGTTATGCTGGGAGGAGGCTTTTGTACTGGAGAAATTATCTCGAGTAAAGGCTTAATGTTAACCAATCACCACTGCGCTTACGATGCGATCCAGCAGCACAGCACAGAAGAACATGATTACCTTACGGATGGGTTCTGGGCAATGGATGGTTCTCAAGAAATTCCAATTGAAGGTCTTACAGCGCATTTCTTGGAAAGAATGGATGACGTTACTTCAGATGTGTTAAAAGGAGTATCGGAAGAAATGAGTCACGCAGAGAGAAGTCAATTAGTGGCTAAGAATATTGCTGATCTTAAAGCCCAGCAAGGGAGTGGTTTTGATGTTCAGATCAAATCTTTCTTTGAGGGGAATGAATATTATATGTTTAAGTACCGAGTTTATTCTGATGTTAGATTGGTAGGGGCACCTCCTTCCTCGATTGGGAAATTTGGTGGAGATACGGATAACTGGATGTGGCCACGTCATACATGTGATTTTGCCATGTTTAGGGTTTATGCAGGACAGGACAACACACCTGCGCAGTTTTCAAAAAACAACCAACCTTACAAACCAAAGCACCACTTGCCGGTGTCGCTGAATGGTGTTCAGGAGGATGATTTTGCAATGATTCTAGGATATCCGGGGTCTACTGACCGATACCTAACTTCTCATGGGGTCAAATCGGAGGTGGAGATTGAGCAGCCATTAAGGGTAAAGATCAGGAGAAAGAAGCTTGATATTTACGGTGAAGGAATGGCTAAAAGTGATCATATCCGAATTCAGTATGCCTCTAAATATGCAGGTGTGAGTAACTACTGGAAGTACTTTATTGGACAAACGGAACAGCTCGGCAAGAACAAAGTTTTCGATAAAAAGAAACGAGAGGAAGATAGATTTGCCGGTTGGGTTTCGAAAGATGCGAAGCGTCAGAAATTGTATGGCTCAGTTCTGAAAGATTTTGAAGATGTTTATGCGAATAAAAACAAGTATTTAGCCGCTTCTGTAGCTTTTGAAGAAGCGATCTATTCTGGGCCAGATTTGGTTGCTTTCATGGATAGGAATTTTGGGTCTAGGTCGTTATTGATTCAAGAATTGGCAAAGGATGAACCAAACAAAAAAATATTGGATAAAGCGAAACAAAATATTCTGGCAGTGGCTAAAGAACACTTCAAGAATTATAACGCCGAAGTTGATAAGAAATTAGTAGCGGAAATGTTGAGTATGTATCAGGATGTGGTTCCTGAAGAATTTCATCCTGCCGAATTACGGGAAATTCATAGGAAAAATAAAAAAAGCTTTAATAGGTTTGCTACCAAATATTTTGCCAAGTCTCCATTTGTTTCTATGCAAAAATTGGAAGCATTTCTTAAGAATATTTCTTTGAAGAAGCTGAAGAAGGATCCAATGTATAATTTGACTCAAGGGTTTATACAAATGTACATTTCTAAGTTGATGCCAGCCCAACAAATGGACGGTGCAAAGTTTTCAGAGGCTAAAAGGAAGTTGATTAAAGGATACCGAGAAATGAATCCGAATACGGTTTATGCTCCTGATGCCAATTCAACGATGCGTGTGACATACGGAAACGTGTTACCTTATGATCCAAAGGACGGCGTTGTGTACAAATTCATAACGACCCAAAAAGGAGTGTTGGAAAAAGAAGTGAAGACAGATGACAAGAATCATGAATTCTATGTAGACAGAAAGTTAAAGCGGTTGTTTGAGGCAAAGGCTTTTGGACAATATGGTGAAGATGGGAACTTGCCAATTTGTTTTCTCACAAACAACGACATTACAGGTGGAAATTCAGGAAGTCCAGTTATTAACGGAAAAGGGCAATTAATTGGTTGTGCATTTGACGGTAATTGGGAAGCAATGAGTGGTGATATTGCATTTGAGGATAAGCTTCAAAGGACAATAACTGTTGATATTAGGTATGTGTTGTTTATTATTGATAAGTTTGCAGGTGCGACTCATTTGGTAAATGAAATGACTGTGATAAACGATGATCACGGTATTTTGAGGGAAGGAAAAAAGACTTCTAATCAAGATATGCAGAAGTAGTCTAGAATATCTTATATATAATAACCTTAAACAGCTCTTTTGTTTTCAAAAGAGCTGTTTAAGGTTATTAGTCTACCGAATCATGAAGAATAGAAAAACCAACGCTTGTATTTTTGATATGGATGGATTGTTAATCAATTCGGAGCCATTTTGGAGATATGCCGAAATGCAGGTTTTTGCAGAGGTTGGCGTTGATTTAACATACGAACTTTGCGGTACAACCGCAGGTATGAGAATCAACGAAGTAGTGGATTATTGGTTTAGACAATTTCCGTGGAACGGCCCATCACCAGCGCAAATTACTGCTAAAATAACGGATGTTCTTACAGATATGATTCGCAAAGATGGGGAGGCTCTGCCAGGTGTAATTAACACTTTAAAGGCTGTGCGAAATGAGGCACTTCCAATGGCCCTAGCATCCTCATCTATGTACAGTGTTATTGATGTTGTTTTAGATAAACTCGAAATTCGGGATTTTTTTGATGTGGTTTATTCGGGAGAGGAAGAATCCATTGGCAAACCACATCCGGGTACATTTTTAACAGCAGCGAGTAAACTTGGAGTTCGGCCAGATGAGTGTTGTGTATTTGAAGATTCGTTTCATGGTGTTATTGCGGGGCTTGCGGCAAATATGAAGGTCGTAGCCGTTATTGAAGAGGTAAATCGAGGTGATTGTAGATTTCATTGTGCCCATCACCAATTGGAAGCTCTTACCGAGTTTCATATGGGGCTTATAAACTAGAGTTAATTGTGAATTTAATAGAATGTTCGGAGGTCTTCTGAAAAGGTGAATATTGTCGGCTTTTATCTTTTCAAGATGTTGTTAATCAGCTTTTTTTATGAGCTTTTTCGGGTGTGTTTATTCTTAGAACTGCTGGTTTGACTTTATTTAGTCCCATCAATTGAGTATATTCACGACTTCAAACGAGGACCTCAATGTCAATTGAAAACGATACTTTAAATACCCAAACCCAATTACAATTTGAAGATTTTAAGACTGAAATTCTAGCCGATTATAGATTGGCGGTTTTGAGTCGAGAGGCATCATTATTTGGCCGTAGGGAAGTGCTTACTGGAAAGGGTAAATTTGGGATTTTTGGCGACGGTAAAGAGCTACCGCAAATTGTTAAAGCTAAGTTTTTTCAAAACGGAGATTGGAGATCTGGATACTATCGAGACCAAACATTTATGATGGCTATTGGTGCGCTGAAGGTTTCACAATTTTTTGCGGGTATATATGCGCATACGGATCTTAAGCATGAACCTACTTCGGCTGGGAGACAAATGGGAGGCCATTTTGCCACAAGAAGCTTGGACGAAAATGGTTTATGGAGAAATTTGATGGAGCAAAAGAACTCGTCTGCAGATATTTCACCGACTGCCGGGCAAATGCCACGGTTGTTAGGATTGGCTCAGGCATCTAAAGTGTTTCGTCAGAATGAAGACTTACATAAATTTGAGGAGTTTACGAGCCAAGGTAATGAAGTGGCGTTTGGATCAATTGGTGACGCTAGTACTTCAGAGGGTTTGTTTTGGGAAACAATTAATGCCGCTGGAGTTATACAGGTTCCTATGGTGCTTTCGGTCTGGGATGATGGATACGGAATTTCGGTTCCTACCAAATACCAAACAACTAAGGGTAATATATCAGAAGTTCTTAAGGGGTTCCAGCGCAATGCAGATGAGTCAGGAATAGAAATTTTGAGAACTAAGGGTTGGGACTATCTGGATTTGCTCGAAACTTACGAGAAAGCGGTGTCAATTGCACGTAAGGAACATGTCCCGGTGATAGTTCATGTTCAGGAACTTACTCAGCCTCAAGGTCACTCCACTTCAGGTTCTCATGAAAGATACAAGTCTAAAGAACGCTTAGACTGGGAGCAGGAGTTTGACTGCATTGCCAAATTCAAGGAATTTATTCTTGAATTTAGAACAGAGGATGGTCAGCAATTGGCGACAGAGGAAGATCTGGATACAATTCAGAAGGAAGCAAGAACTGAGGTTCGTGAGGCAAAAAAGTTTGCTTGGCAATCGTTCTTGGCTCCTTTGAAGGAGGAAACTAGAAAGGCTTTGGAGTTGTTAAATGGTTTGGTTCAAGAATCAGCGCATGGTGCACAATTGACCAGCATATTAAACGATTTGTCGGGTACGGTTGACCCTAGTAGGAAGGATGTTTGGACATCACTAAAAAAGGCGTTAAGATTAGTACGTTTTGAAGATAGTACTTCGAAGGATAATCTGGTTACGTTATTAAAGGAATGGGCCAATGAAAATAAGGATAGATTTAGTTCACTACTTTACTCGGGATCTCCAGAGAATGTGATGAATATCCAAGAGGTTGGTCCTGAATTTTCGCAGCAGCCGGAAATGATAGATGGTCGGCTAATTTTACAAAGAAATTTCGAGCGATTGTTTGAAGATAATCCTTTGATTCTGACCTTTGGTGAAGATACTGGAAAGATTGGTGGAGTGAATCAGGCAATGGAGGGAATGCAAGCCAAATTTGGTGAATTAAGGGTGGCAGACGTTGGGATTCGTGAGGCAACAATTATCGGTCAGGGAATAGGAATGGCAATGCGTGGGTTGCGACCTATTGCGGAAATTCAATATTTAGATTACTTGTTTTATGCATTACAAATAATTAGTGATGATCTTGCAACGGTCCAATACCGAACTAAGGGGGGGCAAAAAGCACCGCTTATAATTCGTACTAGAGGTCATCGATTAGAGGGGATTTGGCACGCTGGATCACCAATGTCAGCAATTCTGGGAATGACCAGAGGTATTCATGTTTGTGTGCCAAGAAATATGACAAAGACTGCAGGTTTTTATAATTCATTGCTCGAAGCCGATGAACCTGCGTTAGTTGTGGAATGTTTAAATGGATATAGAACGAAAGAGCCTGTTCCTGACAATTTGAGTGAGCTTCGAATACCGCTTGGAATCCCTGAGATTACTCGTGAGGGAAGTGATTTAACCATGGTGTCTTATGGTTCTACTTTTAACTTATGTACGGAGGCCTGTAAGCAATTGGACCAAGTAGGTATTTCAGTCGAACTTATCGATGTTCAAACCCTTATGCCGTTCGATATTAATGGTATGATCTCAGAGTCTATTCAGAAAACGAATCGAGTGATTTTCGTGGATGAAGATGTGCCGGGTGGTGCAACTGCCTTTATGTTGGATGAAGTTTTAGTTAAGCAAGGAGGATACTATCATTTAGATTCAGAGCCAGTTACCTTATCTGCAAAAGAACACAGACCAGCATATGGTACTGATGGGGATTATTTCTCAAAACCAAGTATCGAAGATATATTCGATAAAGCCTATGAGATAATGCACGAGGCTGATCGGATTCAGTTTCCGAAAATATACTAGGTGGGGTAAATTCTCTTGAAAATCGGTGTTCTAAATTGGTTGATTTTATAAGTCACAATTACCACTAAAACTTATTGACATTTCTCTGACTAAGGGAATAACCATTTTAGATTATTTGCATACCCTAAAACAAGAGTATTAAGCTTTGTGATTGGCAAGAGAATAACTATTTTTATGCTCTTTTTGACAGTAAGCACAGAACTGTTAAAAAGTTCTGTATTTATTACAAATAAAACGTATTGAGAAACGAAATGAGCGAAATAGCTAAATTGACCCTTGGAAATGAGACGTATGAATTGCCTGTAACGACCGGATCGGAAAATGAGAAGGCCATTGAAATAGGAAAGCTGAGAGGGGAGAGTAGTTATATTACGCTTGACAAGGGGTTTAAGAATACTGGGGCATGTAAAAGTGCGATTACGTTTCTTGATGGTGAAAAGGGAATTTTAAGATATCGTGGTTATCCAATTGAGCAATTAGCTGAGCAGGCTTCTTTCTTGGAGGTAGCGTATTTGTTAATAAACGGAGAATTACCTAGTAAGCATGAATTCGAAACATTCGAATCAAAAATAACAGGTCATACATTGGTGCATGAGGATATGCGTGCATTTTTTGAAGCATATCCGCGTAATGCCCATCCAATGGGTATTCTAGCCTCAATGGTGTGTTCATTGTCAACCTTCTATCCAGAATCTCAAGATCCGAATAGAGCTCCGAAGGCCGTAGAATTGACAATTCATAGACTGCTGGCTAAAATCCCAACATTGGCTGCATGGGCGTTTAAGCATTCACACAGTCATCCGTTTGTTTATCCGGTCAACAAATTAAACTATTGTGAGAATTTCTTGCACATGATGTTCAAAATGCCGACTGAGGATTATGAAATTGATCCTGTGGTGGTTGATTCATTGAACAAACTTCTCATTTTGCATGCGGACCACGAACAGAATTGTTCTGCATCTACGGTTAGAATTGTAGGTTCATCTCAGGCTAACCTTTACGCTTCAATATCCGCTGGTGTAAGTGCGCTTTGGGGACCATTGCATGGTGGAGCTAATCAGGCAGTGATTGAAATGTTAACTCGAATTGAGGAAGACGGAGGTGATTTGGAGAAGTATATTGCTAAAGCAAAGGATAAAAATGATCCGTTCCGACTGATGGGATTCGGACACAGAGTATACAAGAACTTCGATCCGCGGGCAAAGATTATCAAAGTTTCATGCGATGAAATATTGAATAAGTTAGGTGTAAATGATCCGACTTTAGAAATCGCTAAAAAGTTGGAAGAGCACGCATTAAAGGATGAGTATTTTGTTGAACGTGGCCTTTATCCAAATGTAGATTTTTATTCTGGAATTATATACAGAGCCATTGGCATACCAACGGAGATGTTTACGGTTATGTTTGCGCTTGGTAGACTCCCAGGTTGGATTGCTCAATGGAAAGAAATGGTTGAGAATGGAGAACCAATCGGAAGACCTCGTCAAATTTACGTGGGACCAAATAAAAGAGATTATGTTGCCTTGGACAAAAGGTAGCACTTGTTATAGTGCAAACAACAAAGGGGATTCATCTGAATCCCCTTTGTTGTTTGTAGATTTTGCTTGTAAAACCAGTCATTTAATTTTAACCATCAAATATTGATAATTACGAGGCGGGAGACTTGGTTTCCAACTCCCTTCTAGGGAGTCTGAGAATATTTGAATTGAAGGACAATGATAGCAATCGCTATAGTGTACTAATCCGGTTGACTTGGCTTCGTAATAGTACTTATTTTTGGTAGAAGGTAAATTGACTTCAACTAGGACCAAGGTTTCATTTTTGAATCGAGGTAATTTAATTTGTTCCATAGTTGTATCGATTATCATCCGTTGTTGATCCTGATAAATCTGAATTCCGTTATAAGTCCCGTAGTATAGTTCACCGTAATCTTTACTCGCTGGCTCTTTATCTTTTATGCCTTCAGTGCGTTCGACGAATATAAATCTCCTATTCCGAGATTATAATTCTCTGAGACTTGGTAATTGTGTTTCTTGAACTCACCTCGAGTAAATAGACTCCAAGTTCAAGACTAGACAAATCAAGTTGTGATTGAGCGTTATTATTCAAACTAGCTTCCTTAATAAGATTTCCCGTCATTGTGTATACCTTTAAATCAACGTCATCTGTAGCGCTTTTTAGCTCTACATTTACATTAATCAACCCGTTGCTTGGATTTGGAAACACACTCAATTTTTCTTTTGAACTTTGAGATTGTAGTCCAGTGGTAGATCCATTTTTAAGATCTATATCATCCAAGTAAAGCACACCCTGATTGTTGGAGTTATGGTGCCGGAAGTGAATATAAATAGACTGACCATTATATGCTGAAAGGTCTAAGTTTCTTGAGAATTCACCACCACCTGCTGGCAATGTCTCATTGAATATAGATTGTGCTGACACATCAACACTAGCAACTGTTGTGACGTACACTGAGTATGTTTCTAGATGTCCGCCCTGTGTACCAGCGTTTACATAATAGCCTCCTAAACCTCCTACTTGTCCTACACCTCTTGTGTTATTCACATAAATTTTCGAGGTTGTTCCATTGGTGTTTACACCTGAACCAACAGTCCACTTTAATATATTATTGGAGCTACTAATGGTAATAGCTTTTGTAGTGGATAAAATATTGTCTGGACTTTTATTGATTGCAATCGAACCGGCAACGAATTTTTGATCATTAATTATCATTCGACGCCAGAAATGTCCATCGCCATCCAAGTCTTTCCAGGACCAATCGGGATTTAGCCCCGCTGTGAGGTCGTTATTCGCAAAGTTTTCTGGGAAACTTTGGCTTTGAACTGCACTAGCCGATAAGAATAGTACAAGAGCACTTAATGTCATTCTGGTGGAGTTAGCAGAGAAGCTGCAACCTCTTGGTAATAATTTAGTTTTCATACTAGTTGAATTAATTTGACGTAAAATTAAGCCAAGCACCTTGATGTTAAATATTTACTCGATACTATTACATGTTTTTTCGATAACATTAATGGATTTATAGGCGAATAAGCGTTTTCTGCCCTTTCTAAGAAAAATTTTTCACAAAGGATCCAATTTCATTTATTCCTTTATTTTCCAAATGTTTAATGAATGCGCTTCCGATAATGGCTCCTTGGCTAAAATTGCAAGCAGTTTTGAAAGTTGCTCTATTTGATATTCCAAATCCAATTAGGGCGGGAGAATCAAGATTTAGCTTATTTATTCTTTCGAAATATGCATTCGTATCCGTAGCAAAGTTTTGTTGAATTCCAGTTGTTGAGGCAGTACTCACCATATAAATGAAGCTTGTTGTCCATTTGTCAATCTCAAAAATCCGCTTTTCGCTGGTCTGTGGTGTAATCAAAAATGTGTTATGAATACCATGGATGTCAAATATTTGCTCGTATTTATCCTTGTAAATTTCAAACGGTAAATCAGGAATGATTAGCCCATCGATGCCGGTGCTTGCACAATTAGAGCAGAATTTTTCAAGTCCAAATTGAAGTATTGGATTAAAATATCCCATAATAAGCAAAGGAATATCTACTCGATTTCGAATTCCTTGTAATTGTTTGAAAAGCAGCTCGCTGTTCATTCCATTCGCCAAGGAAACCTCACTACTATTCTGTATTACAGGACCGTCTGCCAGAGGATCCGAAAAGGGGAGGCCAATTTCTATCATATCTACACCACAATCCTCTAACCTGCAAATTATGTCAACAGTATCGTCAATTTTGGGGTATCCGGCGGTGAAATATATGGATAGCAGATTTGACTTTTTCTTGAATTGTTCTTTGATTCTATTGCTCATATCCGAAAGCATTTATGTAAGTAGATAAATCCTTGTCACCTCGCCCAGACAAATTTATAACCACGGTGTCGTTTGTGTTAAATGAAGTTTTGGGAAGGTAAGCCAAGGCATGCGCTGATTCTAAGGCAGGTATAATGCCTTCTAATTCACACAATTCTCGCACTGCACTAAGCGCTTCATCATCTGTTGCCGAAACGAATTTTGCACGACCAGATTCCCCTAAATGTGCGTGGAGTGGTCCAATGCCAGGATAATCAAGCCCAGCTGAAATGGAATATGGCTCAATTATTTGGCCATCCTTGGTTTGCATTAATTTAGTTTTACTGGCATGTATTATTCCATCAGACCCTAATACCATCGTAGCTGCTGACTCACCGGAGTGAATTCCTTTTCCAGATGCTTCAACAGCTACTAATTCAACGTCTTCATTATCTAAAAAATGATAAAATGCACCTGCTGCGTTGCTTCCCCCACCAATGCACGCAATTATGCAACTGGGCAATTCATTCCCAGTTTGTGTAAGTAATTGTTGCTTCATTTCTTGACTAATAACGGACTGAAATCTTGCGACCATATCTGGATATGGGTGTGGGCCGACAACGGATCCAATGATATAATAGGTGTCTGTTGGATTGTTGATCCAATCTCGAATTGCTTCGTTGGTAGCGTCCTTTAAGGTTTTGCTACCACTGGTTGCCGCGATAACCTTTGCACCAAGCATTTTCATTCTAGCCACATTAGGAGCTTGTCGTGCAATGTCAACTTCACCCATATAAACAATGCATTCTAGTCCCATTAAAGCACAAGCTGTTGCCGTGGCGACGCCATGTTGTCCCGCACCAGTTTCAGCAATAATCCTCTTTTTTCCTAATTTCTGGGCAACTAAAATTTGCCCGATTGTATTGTTTACCTTGTGTGCTCCAGTGTGATTTAAATCTTCACGCTTTAAGTATATTTTACAGCCATATTTTGAACTAAGTCTTTTGGCAAAATAGAGCGGAGTGGGGCGTCCAACGTAGTCCTTCAGAAGTGCCAAAAAGTCTTTTTGAAATTGCTCTTCTTTCATTATGTGGAGATAATTTTCCTCCAATTCTTTGACGTTTGGGTACAGCAACTCAGGAATAAAAGCGCCTCCATATTCGCCATAAAATCCTTTGGAATCGACGCTAAATTTTGATTTTTCCTTCATGATTTCAGGTCTTCAATTAATGATTTAATTTTAGAAAGGTCTTTGACGCCAGGTCTAATTTCAAATTTGCTATTAATATCAATTCCAGCAATTTTTAGGTCTGATTCCATCAACTCCTTTATTCTTTTAGGGTCTTGGTTATCAATTCCTCCACTAAGCAAGAAACTTCGAGATCCAGAGTATGCATGCAGCAAATCCCAGTTAAATTTGACTCCATTTCCGCCTCTAGCGCTTCCTTTAGTGTCAAAAAGAAATAGGTCTACATGCTGTTCATACTTTTTCGTAGCTGTAAAGTCAAATCCTTCATCTACCGAAAAGGCTTTAATAATGGATAAACCGTTGGTACTAATATGTTCACAGTAGGCAGGGGATTCATCGCCGTGCAATTGAACTGTGGTATAATGATTTGCTGCAGCTAGTGCGGTAACCTTGTCAATTGGAGTATTAACAAATACACCAATCTTAGTAATATTTTTTTCGCATCGAATCGATTGTTCCAGATTTCGTGGAGAAGATTTGTGGTGGATAAAGCCAAGAGTGTCAATTCCCATTTTGGCTAATTTATCCACCGTAGATTGACATGTATTTCCGCAAACCTTTACTATCATACTGTTTTGTTTATTAGGTTTTTAGATGTGTAAATCAATTGTTTGCACGCCAATCCAGGGTTTTCTGATCTCATAAAAGATTCACCAATAAGGAATCCATTAAATCCATGGTTATACAATTCAATAATGTTTGCGGGGGTACTCAATCCACTTTCCGCGATCTTTATACAATCCGACGGCAATTGGTTAGCAATCTGAATTGAATTTTCAATCGAAACTTCAAATGTTTTCAAGTTTCTGTTGTTTACACCAATCAAATCAATTCCATCGAAATAATGTCCGAGTTCGGATTGATCGTGAAGTTCTAACAGAACTTCCAACCCCAATTCTGATGCAGTTGTACTGAATTCCACAACCTGCTTTGGACTTAAACAAGCGGCGATTAACAAAATGAAATCCGCGCCAAACGCCTTGGCTTCGTGAATCTGATAAGGGTCCACGATGAAATCTTTACGCAACAAAGGCAAGTGTGCCGAATTTCTGGCAATACGAAGGTCGTTCATCGTACCTCCAAAGTACTTTTCGTCGGTAAGAACAGAACTGGCCACAGCGCCATTTAGTTCGTATTCAGGAACAATTTGATGTGCTTGAGCTTTGAGATTTATTGCTCGCTTCGATGGGGAACGTCTCTTGAATTCGGCAATGATTCCAAATTGACTTTGACGAATCGCATCTGAAACGGAATTTACTTTTCGTTGGTAATAAGGACTCGTTTCCAAAATGGTAATAGGAAACATTCTTTTGGTTTGCTCAATTTCTTTCCTTTTGTCAGCAACTATTTGTTCAAGGATGGTCATGACAATTCAATTAGTTTATTTAGAGCTTGTTTGGCGGCACCGGATTCAAGAGATTTTTTTGCAATCAGGAATGCATCCATAATTTCAATTTCGGGAACAACGCACAAAATTGCCATTGCTGCATTTGCGCAAACAGCAGAGTTTTGAGCAGTTGTTCCATCGCCATTTAGAACATTTGTAAATATTTTAGCAGCTTCCTCAACCGTTTCTCCACCATAAATTTCTTCAGGTTGCAATTTTTCGATCCCAAAACTAGACGGATCCAACATTGTTTCGGTTTTCTGGGTTACAAGTTTAACGTCACCGGTCAGAGATACTTCGTCGTATCCATCTACCGAATGAACAATTGCAAATTGCTTATCCGATTGTTGATAGAGGTATCCATAAATTCTAGCTAAATCCATACTAAACACTCCAACAAGTTGCTTTTTGGGGCGGGCAGGATTAACCATTGGACCGAGCATATTGAAAAACGTTTTTATTCCCAAGTTTCGACGAATTGGAGCGGCATTTTTCAGGGCAGGATGGAAGAGTGGGGCATGCATAAAACAGATACCAGCCTGATCCAATTGTTTTTCAAGAATTTGTTGTTCGCTTGAAAATTTAACTCCAATATATTCAAGAACATTGGAAGAACCACAAGCGGAAGAGACACCATAATTGCCATGTTTTGCAACTTTTATTCCAGCTCCAGCGGTTACTAAAGAGGCTAGCGTGGATACGTTAAATGTGTTTTTACCATCTCCTCCCGTTCCACATAAATCAACCGGATCATATTGGCTCAGTTCAACCGGAACGCAAAGTTCTAGAAGTGCATCTCTAAATCCTTGTAATTCATTCACGGTGATGCTCCTCATCATAAATACAGTAAGGAAGCATGTTACTTGATACTCGTTGTATTTTCCAGTAGAAACGTCTAGCAGAGTTTGTTTGGCTTCTTCGTACGAAAGTGTTTCGTGTTTTGTAAGTCTGTTTAAAATAGATTTCATGCTGTTAGTTGTTTAACCAGTTGCTGATTAATTCTTTACCGTAATGCGTCATAATTGATTCTGGGTGAAACTGGACTCCAGCAACATCAAGTTCTGCGTGACGCATTGCCATGATTAAACCTGCTTCATCATGGGCTGTGGCATTAAGTTCATCCGGAAGGTTTTCAACAACCCACGAGTGGTATCTTCCAACCAAAAACTCTTCTGGAAGTCCTTTGAATAGAGGGTCTTCGGAGGAGGTTATTTTTAATTTAGAATCCACCCCATGAAAAACTTGATTTAAGTTCTTTAGTTGCGCACCATAAACTTGTCCGATTGCCTGATGACCAAGACAAACGCCTAATATTGATTTTGTTGCACCGTAATTTTCGATTAACGGAAGAAGTAAGCCGGCATCTTTGGGAAGCCCGGGACCGGGCGATAACAATACCTTTGAGAAGCTTTCTACTTCACTTAATTCAAACTGGTCGTTTCTCCAAACCGTAACATCGCGTCCTAGATCTTCTAAAATATGCACGAGATTGAATGTAAACGAATCGTAGTTATCTATTACCAAAACTGATTTCATACTCATAGTTGATTTGCAAGTTCAATGGCCTTTTTAAGCGCAGTCAGTTTGTTATAAACTTCGTCTTTTTCTTTTTCGGGGACTGAATCAACCACTACACCAGCACCAGCTTGATAAATCAATTTATTTTCTTTGCTGAGGAAGGATCGTATCATAATAGCTGAATTAAAGTTGCCCTTAAAATCCATTAAACCAATACATCCACCGTAGAAGTGTCGGTTACCATTTTCGTATTTCTTAATAAGGCTTAATGCTTTGTACTTTGGAGCCCCGGATAGGGTTCCTGCGGGAAACGTGTCGCCAACAATTTTAATTGTATTGGCGTCGTCTTCAATTTGAGCGGAAACGCGTGATACGAGATGAATAACATGTGAATAATAGTGAATATCCTTATATGTTTCTACCGTCACGTTTTTACCATTTCTACTTAAATCGTTTCTTGCTAAGTCCACCAACATAGTATGTTCAGCATTTTCTTTTGGGTCTTGACTTAATTGTTCTGCAAGTTTTGCGTCTTGAACGTCATTTCCGGTTCGCAAAAACGTACCTGCAATAGGATGAATTTCAGCTTTGTTGTCTTGAACAATAATTTGAGCTTCTGGTGAAGATCCAAAAATTTTGAACGGGCCGATATCAAAGTAAAAAAGGTAAGGGGATGGATTGATAGACCTTAAGCAACGGTATACATTGAATTCATCACCCTTGAATTGTTGGGAGAATCTTCTGCTGAGCACAAGTTGAAAGACGTCTCCTTGATTGCAATGCTGTTTGGCAATTTCAACAATCTCCAAATACTGCTCATCTGTCAGATTAGATTCTTCTATTCCATAGGTTTGGAAATCAAACGTATTGACAATTGGTGAGCGAATGATAGAGTAGACATCTTCAATGTTGGATCGTTCGTTTTCAATTTCGTGTGAAATTAAGTGAAGTTCATTTTTTACATGGTCAATTGCGATCACGTTCCTGTATATGCGGTACAAGATGTCTGGAATTTTATGGTCTCGATAGGAGTCATCAATGTCGATGTCTTCAAAATACTTCACAGCATCGTAGGCCATGTACCCAAATAACCCGTGCGTTATAAAATTCAGTCCCATGTCCTCTGGGATGAACGAGTTGGAAAAATTAGATATCGCGGCGGGAACTTGTTCCTTGTTGTTGATTCTTGTTTTGTTTGCTGTTCCGTCTGGAAAGATGGTAGTTACCTGCCTGTCTTCGACTTTAATTTCAGCGATAGGGTTACAACACACATAAGAAAACGCATTTTCATCACCATGGTGATCCGAACTTTCCAGAAGGATACTCTTCGGATACTGGTCTCGAAGTTTTAGGTAAATACTCACAGGTGTGTACGTGTCCGCAAGTACCTTTTTGTAGGTGGAATTGAATTTAAATCGTTTATTTTTTTCGTTCATTTCGTATTGGCAAAAAAAAAGCCCGGCGTTTTACGCCGGGCTTTAAAAATATACATAGAGCGAAGCGCTAACGAATTTCGTTAGATCCCCACCACTTATTGTCAATAATCAAAAACATATGCTGGCAAATATAGCTATAATTCTGTAATTAAATTTGGTGTAATCAATTTATAGGACTTTTTATATTCAGTTGGTTACGAACTTCATTTTCGAGATGATCAATGAAGTCATCGTCAAATTTGCTAACGTACGCTGCTGCCCCACCTTTTAGAAGTTTTTTTCTTTTGAAGCTACTGGTTGGTGTGGTAAACACTACATATGGAACATTTGGGTAAATTATTCTTAGCTTATTAATAAGTTCAATTCCAGAAATTTTTCCAAATCCACTAGATCCTAAGTTTACATCAGTAATAATCAGGTTTGGGCTATGGTTGTTGCTGAATAGCATTGGTTCGGCAGCGCGGAATGCTGTCACGTCTAGATTAGGAAAAATTGAAAAATGCCGCTTCAAAAGACTTCTTGAAATGTCACTAGATTCAACGATATATGGTTTTTTGCGTAGCATGTTTAATCTCATTATAAATGCGTGTTATGAAGACAGGAGCCAATATGTTTTCAATTGATAATCGACGATAGAAACAAATACAATCATCGCCGATTCTTATTAATTTAACTCAAATATTTGAATTTTTTATTGCGTGAAATTATTTTATCCCTAAAGATTAGCTGAGACCGGTCCGATTTGGGTATTTATCGGAATACTACTATTTGGAAGTTTCAGTGTCCCAGATTGTTTCCGAAATTGCCCCGCCGTTTTTAAAATAAGCCACCGAACGCCTACCTTGAACTTTTTTGTATCGATCTCCTCTATTTCCTTCAACAACAATTCGTTCTATGGTGACTTCTACCACGTTACCATTTTTGTCTTTTCTCATGTATTTTTTTTCGGTAACCCCTTGAGGGAACTCTTTGGCGAGTTTATCAATATTCGCCTCTACATTTTCCAACCCGGTCTTGTTTGCTTCTTTTTCATAAGCTAACGCTCTGTCATATGCTTTGGATTGGCCGCTTTCTGAAATTGAAGCCATCACACCTTGTATACTGTCTGCATACTGTTCCATTGCAACCAAGTTTTTCTTTCTTAGTTCATCTTCTTTTTCCATTTCGCTAGTTCTCGCTTCGGATTGATTTACATACGTTTCGTTCAATTTGTCGGATTGATCAATCGCTTTATTAGATCTGTTACGATTAATTTCGTCTAGGCCATCCGCATATGTTTCTAAACTTTCAATTCCTTTTTTTCGAAACTCGTCGGTTTGTTCGAATTCGGCGCTTCTTTTTTCAGCTTCCTTTACATAAGTTTCGTTTAAGTTATCGGTTAACTCAATTGCGCGTTCATCCCAATTTTGAGTCTGAGTAGTTCTTTCTTCCTGATAATTGTCTAGATCTTCAACCGTTTTGAAATGCTCTGTATTTACATCCTCTACAAATTCTGCTAATTCGTCTCGCATCTTGCCGTAGGCTTCGTTGATAGTATGGGAAAGAGCTTTTTCATTATCTAACAAATTAAGCTGCAGCTGAGCTTTTTTATCGTGATATTTTTCAAAACTTTTTGAGTGAGTTTCAAACCTTTTTTTGTCATCGGCAAACGACCGTTCCCTGTTGAATTCATAGGTTCTGTACTCACCGTCCAAAAGGTGATTGCCTAATCGATCGTTTTTAGAAAGGTTGTCCTGCAATTCGTATTGTTTGTCTTGGTAATCCTGCCGAACTTCCACATGTTGTTGTCTATGGTCGTCACGTTCTTTTTCAAATTCTGCAGTTTCCGACCTTTTATTTTCCAAGGCATTGTACTCCTCAGTTGTTCTCATATCCACTAAGTCAGCTCCTTTAGCATCAAATTTAACCTTGTCTTCCAGTACTTTTTCATATTGAGAATCAAGAGTCTCGTAGGATGCCCGTCCAGCGTCTTGAATCAGTCTATTAAGTTCTTCTTCACTAAGTCCATCAGCATCTTCCCATCCAACAAGGTCGCTATTGATCTCGCCTTTAGGTTCTTCAACTACTTCTTCCTTAGCTAATAATTTGTTGATTTCGTCAATTCGAAGAGACGCAAACTCATCATCTGCATTAATAGAAAGAGCTTCTTTGTACTTGCTCATTGATGATGGATAATCTTTGGAATCGAACAATTGGTTTGCTTCCTCAATTAGCGCATCGAATTTATTTTGTTCTCTTTTTTGTCTAATTTCCTCTAACAGTTTGTCTGTTCTATCGTCATCAGGATTAAATGTTATGGCTCTTTGCGTCAATTCTTCAGCTTTGTCTAGCTCGTTATTGTCAATTTTTGTTCGAGCTACTTGAAGAATTTTCTCGTACTGAACTTGTTTGCCCGTTTTAGCAATAGATTTTAGTTCTTGGTCAATTTTTTCAATCTGGCCTTCTGGATAAACATCCTCTTTAATTTTCAGTGCATCTCGATATTTTTGCTGCGCAGATTTCAGACCTTCGGAATCCTTGGCAGCCGAGGCTGTTTCGTATAAATCGTTGGCACTGTCAAGCGCGTCCTGATATCTAGCCTCTACATCTTTATTTTTAAGAAGTTCTTGAATTTCCTGAAGTTTTTCTTTTGGAAGTTGCTCATTAGGTTTTATTTCGGAGGCTTTTGTGTAGTTTTCTATTGCCTTAGTGTAATTTTTCTCATCAATGTTTGCCTGTCCTTCTTGAAGTAAATCTTGGTAGCTTCGATTGAGGTTACTTTTTTCAATGGATTTTTTGGCATCTTCTACTTTACCTAGTTGTTGCGGTGGATATTTGTCTTCGGGTTTAAGGGATTGTGCCTCAGTATACATTTCTTTGGCTTTTTCAAGATCATCCAAACTTCTTTCGGAAATGCCTGATTTAAGTTTGGTATCGGCTTCGTTGATTAGGTTACGGAATTGTTCTTCTCGTTCATTCGCTTTTTGTTGCAAATCATTTTTTTGATTAGCGATTTCGTCTATTCTTTTCTGAATTTTAGTTAACTGATCTTTTGGGTACTGTTGCGTGTTATCAACAACAATTGCTTTTTCGTAACTGCCTTTTGCATCATCCCATTGTTCACTTTCAAATTGGGAATCAGCCAAATTAATTAGCTTTTCGTATCCTTGTTTCTTTTGCGCTTCCATCTGGTTCGCAGAAGCCAATTCCGCTAGTCTTTTGTTAATTTCGGCAATCCTATCTTTTGGTTTAGTTTCATCAGAAAACAATGCCAAGGCTTCTTTATAAACGGCTTTGGCTGATTCCCATTCTTCCGCATCAAATTTTTGATCTGCCTGAGTGAGTAATTGATCAAACTGATCTCGTTTCTTTTTTAGCTCTGCGTTAGCAAGTTCTTTGTTTTTTAATTCATCCAGTTTACTGCTTATGGCATTAATTTGATCCTTACATTTTTGATCTTCGGTATATAATTTTAGGGCCTCTTCATACTTTGATCTGGCATCGCTCCATTTTTCATTGTCGAAGTTTTGGTCAGCGGATGTTACAATTTCATCGAATTTCTTTCTTTTTTCTTCATCTTCTTTTTGTTTTTGAGCCTCATTTTTAAGCTCATCCAGTTTGCTTTTTATGGCATTAATTTGATCCTTACATTTTTGATCTTCGGGATATAATATTAGGGCCTCTTCATACTTTGATCTGGCATCGCTCCATTTTTCATTGTCGAAGTT
>JAHDGY010000010.1:31546-57435 GCA_020631555.1 Flavobacteriales bacterium
TTGGTCAGCGGATGCTACAATTTCATCGAATTTCTTTCTTTTTTCTTCCTCTTCTTTTTGTTTTTGAGCGGCGTTTTCTTGTTCATCTAATTTCTGTTGGCATAAAGTTGATTGTGATTTCGGATGATCTTCATTAATAAGCTCATAAGCCTCATCGTATTTGGATTTGGCTTCTTGCCAGTTTTTCGACTTGAATAATTCATCTGCTTCAACTAATAATTTGTCATACTGATCTTTTAAATCCTTCTGCTCCTTTAACTGTTTTTCAATTTCTTTGATTTTATCCTTAGGTTTTTGCTCATCGGGAAATAAGGCTAGTGCTTCTTTGAATTTTCCCATTGATTCGTCGAGCTTACTCGAAGTAAATAGTTTATCTGCACTGGTGATCAGATAGTTGTATTTATCTCTTTTTTCTTTGTCTTTTTGTTTTTGTTCTTCTAAATCTACAAGGATTTTATCAATTTCCGCAATTTTGTCTTTTGGTTCTTGTTCATCGGGAAACACTTCCGTTGCACTTTTAAACTTGGATTTTGCATTTTCGTATGCTTTATCGGTCAATAGCTTATTCCCTTCCGTAATTAGTCCATCATATTTATCTTTTTTATCCTTTTCAGCTTGTAATTCGGCCTCTTTTTTCTGTTTCAAATCCTTTGCCTTTTTTAACTGTTGTGGGGGGTATTCTTCCTGTGGCTTGAGTTTTAGTGCTTCTTCGAACTTACCAATAGCCTCATCAAACTTCTCATTAAGAAGTGCTTGGTCTCCTGCGCTTATGAGTTCTTCATACTTCTGTTCGCCCTCCAATTGTTTCATGATAATCGAATTAATTTTTTCGATCATTGCTTTTGGTTCGTCTGTATCAGGCTTTAGCTTGGACGCTTCGGTATAGAGAGCTTTAGCTCCACCATAATCTTTCCCATCAAAGGCTTGTTTAGCTTCCGTCATTTTTGCTTGAAATTCCTTTTCTTGCTTTTGAGATTTTTCAAGTTCTTCCAACGCGTCTTCAGCATCAGCCAGCAGAGCGTCTACATCTTTGTCGTCTGGTTTTAATTTTAGGGCAGAAGTAAAGCTTTGCACGGCGCTGTTGTAATCTTCGCTGCCCATTGCTTTTTTTCCACTTTTAACAAGGTTTTTAAATTCTTCTTCCTGAGCGCTAGATTTTGATTCTAGTTCTTCTAGGAATTGATCAATTTCTTGAACTCGTGAACTTATGTAGCCCATGTCCCATTCCAGCTGACCTGTGTTGGGGTCGATATGCCCTTTGGCTACTGGTTTCTTGGTTACCAATGTATAGTCAAGGCCAGGTTTAGCCTTAAAGATTTTGATTTGGTAAGGCATCATAGTTTCGCTTGCCACATCTTCAGGAAAGTATCCTGTTTTCAAATCAAATATAACCTCCTTTGGTACATACCCTGACTTTTCAAATTTGAAGGTTAAAACCTTACCGTATTCCATTTGAAACTCTGAGATTTTTCCGTTCGACGCTGAAGCTGCCTGGTGCACCACCTGACCATTCACAGTGACGGACAGGTTTATACCTCCAAGCTTTTTACCAGCTGAGTTGGTGACTTTCCCACTAAAAATAACTTTTGGAGCTTCATCTTGGGCCTGGGCGCTAGATAGCGCACCCACAAGAAAGGATATCAGAATTCCTATTTGAAAAATATATTTACTCATACCCAAGAGTCCAAATATCTGAAAAATTGGATTGCCGTGTATTTAACAGCTAACCTAAATCTAAACGCGCAAAGCGATGGGGTGTTACATTAATCCAGATTTCGTGCCTGAATTTACGTTCTTTATTTCTAAACTGCTCATCTACGATTTTGTTTTATAGAACTTTGCAATTAACAAGGGCAAAAGCAATAAATCGGACAGCACCGCGAATAAAAGAGTTAGACTAATTAATAATCCTACATAAAATGTGCCTAAAAAAGAAGAAGTTATCAATGATAAAAATCCAGCACAAAGTATTAATGAGGTTACGATGATTGCTTTGCCAGTTGATAAATAGGTGCTTTTGATGGCGTAAAGAATGGACTTTCCTTTTCGAAGCTCAAGATTTAATTTACTCATGAAATGAATTGTATCATCCACCGCAATTCCAAATGCAATTGTAAAAATTATGGCGGTAGATACTTTAAGGTCAATACCCGATAGCCCCATTAACCCTCCAATCATCAGAATTGGTAATAAGTTTGGAACTAGCGCCACCAATACCATTGGTAATGATTTGTACAGAATAGCCATAATTATGGCGACAATGGCAAATGCGGCCAATAATCCTAACATCATTCCTTTGGCCACGTTGGAATTGTTTTTATCAATTAGTTCTGCAGTACCGGTGAGTTTTACTTGATATTTTGTTGAGTCAATATTGGTTGCGACGAATTTTTCAAAGTCTCTATTTTTGGTTTTAAATACTTTGCTGCCATGGTCTGCCATTTTTCCTGATATTCGGATTAAGTTATTTTGTTCAGAATAGAAATCCAACATAAACTTATTCCTTTTCAGAGTTTTAAGATGTCTACTTAGCTTATCAAATTGGGCTTTAGATTCAGGAAGTTTGAAATATTTAATATTTCCACCGTGTGATGCCTGATTGATCATTTTTACTCCGGTAAGTGGCGATAGCAATAATCCAGCGCCGTAATCGGTGGAAAGGTAGTTCTCTATTTTGTCCAGTTGATTGTACAATTCATAATCCAAGTAGTCGATAGAATCCTTTGCAAGAATAGCTAATTCCAAAGGTCGTGCTCCAGAAAAGTTTTGGTCAAAAAAAATGAAATCTTGTCTTAGGTTGTCTGACTTTCTCAAGTCTTCCAGCAAAAAGTTGTTGATATCTACCTGGAGAAAAAGTGCGACAGAAATCGCTAGGATAGCGGTAGAACCAATTATAATAGTTTTGGCGTTTCTGAAGGTCCAAATAAATGCAGATCGTAGAACTTTTATCCAAAACGAGCTTCCAAAGTTTTGTTTAGCGGTTTTAGGAACTGGAAGAAGAGCCAAAGTGGCAGGAAAAAAAGTAAATGCCAAAATGTATGCTATAAATACACCAATTCCGGTCAAAAAGCCAAAGTGCATTATCGGTTCGATAGAGATTAGGATTAAGGTGAAAAATCCAATAGCTGTGGTTAAAGATGTGAGAAAGGTTGCTAATCCAACTTCTTTGAGGGCTAATTTCAGCGCGTCAAATTTTCTCCGTCCTAATCGAAGCTCATGCAGGTACTTGTTCACAAGGTGTACAACATCCGATATTCCAACAACAAATATTATGGATGGTAACATTGCTAGCATTAGACTTACCGGAAAATTTATTACTTGGATAAACCCCATCAGCCATATTACTGCAAGGATTACTACCAGCATTGGCAGCCAAACGCCCCAAAATGATTTGAATGCTATGATCAAGAAAAGAATTAAAAGACCTGCTGAAATAGTTAGAAACGTCAATAGTTCTTTCTTGGTAAGTTCGATATAGTGTCTTTGTCCTACGCTTCTCCCGGCAATATGCACTTCCTGAAGGCTAAATCGATTCATAGTTTCTTCAACGGCCAATGCTAATGTGTCACATTGTAACTTGCTCAAGTATGGTTCAGTAGTTACTAGGATTGAAATACTTTTTCCGTCGTTGGCAAAGAAGCTTCCAATGAACTTACGGTCAGTGTATATTTTCGAGGAGTCTTGTTCCAATGTTGCCTGGGTTTGATCTTTTTGTCGGATTACATTTTTCTTGACTATAGTACCAAAAAATGGGTCCATCACGGGTTCGAACAAATCCAACGGAGATTGAACATTTTCAACTAATGGGAAGGTTTGGAGAGCCTTGCTTATGGAATCTATTTGAGACATAAAGCTCGGACGAAAAATTCCATTTGTGTCTCGAATACCGATTAAAAGAAAGTCATTGTCAGAAGAAAACGTTTTTCGATACTCGTTGAAAAATTGGGTGTCTGGATCGCTTTGAGGAAAGAAGCTCTCTAAATTATAATCGAATTCCACATACCGAAGACGGAAAGCGAAAAATAAACTGACAATAGTAGTCGCAAGAATTACCGCAACACTTATTTTTTTATTCATGAAAAAGCCCTCTCAATTTTGAGAGGGCTAAATTTGTAAATGAAAACGAAATATCGTTTCTATTGAATGAATATTTTCTTAGTAATGTGTTTAGTTTCCGAATTTACCTTTACCAAGTAAACGCCTGTTCTAAGATCTGCAACACTCAATTTTAATTTCTTACCAGCCATTTGCGAAGAACTTTTAACCACTTCGCCTAACAGTGAATGAACCTTAACATCTACTTGCGCGCTGTACTCTTTCAAATCAATGCGCAGTTCTTGTTGACTGCTGAAAATATTTGCGTCCAACGCAGTGCTGTGTTCATGAATATTCACCGTCGAACTTTGTCCTGCAAGAATTAATTTATTTGGTTCGTCATAATAAGCGTGATCCTTTACAATACAGGTCAAGCCGTCTTTACTAATATTTACTCTGATCCATCCATAATGTGGATCTCCACCAATTGTAAACTTAACACCAATAAATGAATCATCCGCGGTATTAAAGTCTCCAACACCTATGTTGCCTAAAGCGTAAGTGCCTTTAATGTAGAGACTAAGCATAGGATAGACAGAAGGGTCTTTAGTATTTATAAAGGTTTCGTTTGGCCCAATGGTATCGTCTTTTGACAGCCCGTCGGCTGTTAAAATCTTTTGACCAAGAAGATCCGTAGTGCGTCCAATTATTTTGTTTGCATCTTCGGCCTCAGTCACTATCGTTCCCTTAAAGTTTACAGGGGTTCCAGAAATTGAAGTGTCAACAACAGCAGTTTTAAAATTGAAATCATTTGTTCCATCACCGTTTAAGTCAACAGCCCCATTTTCTGTTCCTGTGCTAGAAATTGTTATGTCAGGAATATCAGTATAGATGATATTCTGTCCAAATGCATATCCTAAACAACACGCACTTAAAACAATACTAGAAATAAATTTTGAGTTAATTTTCATCATAATCCAAGTCTGGTTTTATTCAACTACTTACTTCGGCAATATTATATAATTTTTAGCTTTTCTTCCCAATAATTTGAGGAACGGGCCCAATTACACTAGGAAAATCTGCAATTCAACTACCAAACGGTCGTAGGCCAAAGTCGCAGGATTTGGTAATGATTTTTTATGCACTCCTAAATAGGTAACTTATGTGGGAAATGAAAACTTGTATCGCAACTACCTGTTTTCCAGTGTTTATTGCTTCGGACCGAGAAAAATAAGAACGATGTTTTTGATGTCGTAAGCGAGTTATCACCAAAGTATTTATTCCAATTAGTTTTTCAAGGCTATTCCGATGAATTGTGCTCATTTTCGTACTGCACGTACGCGGTCTCAATCTGCTAGTTCTCGAAAAAGAAACCAGTTAAAAAGTCACACTAAACAGTTTCCAAAACCTCAATCTGAATTATTCAAAGGTCTCAATTAGTGAAACAGGCCCAGTTATTCGAGGAAAATCTACAGTTCAACTACCAAACGGTCGTATGCCAAAGTCACATGAATGGGTAATGATTGTTGCGTTTTTTTATGTTCACCTAATAGGTGACTTATGTGGGTAATGAAAATTTGGGAGGCGTCTATTTGTGTGCCAACATCGATTGCTTCAGACAGCGAAAAATGAGACCGATGTTTTTGATGTCGTAAGCCATTTATCACCAAAGTATTTATTCCAATTAGTTTTTCAAGGCTATGTTGATGAATTGCGTTCATGTCCGTAATGTAAGCAAGTGGTCCAATTTTGAATCCCATTACTTCCATTGAACCGTGCATTCCGAGAATTGGTTGCACATTTACGTTTCCTACTTTGAAGGTGCTATTTTTTACGAGATGAGGCACAAGCTTAGGTTTTCCTGGGTAGTCATTATTACTATCGAAAACATAGGAAAACTCTTTTTTAAGTTGGTTAAGAGTTTCTGAGTTGGAATAAATGGGAATTGACTTACTGTGTAAAAAATTGAATGCTCTAATATCGTCTAAACCAGCCGTGTGGTCTTTGTGGGCATGGGTAAAAAGTACAGCATCGATATCACGAACGTTGTTCGCTAGCATTTGCAACCTAAAGTCTGGACCTGTATCAATTACTATGTTGTATCCTAAATAGTTGACGAGGGCCGACGTTCGTAGTCTGGTATCCTTTGGGTCTTTGGATTTGCAGACTGCACAATCACAGCCAATAATTGGTACTCCTTGAGAAGTTCCGGTTCCGAGAAAGGTTAACGTTAGCCGATCTGAATTCATTCGGCGGTTACCGGAATTAATGCTTCGATTTTCGATATTGCAAAATCTATGTCCTGCTTGGTAGTGAATCGACTGAAAGAAAATCTTACAGCTAAGCATTTTTCAGAACACCCTAATACACTCAGAACGTGCGACCCCTTGTTACTTCCACTTGAGCAGGCGCTTCCTCCTGAAACCGCAATTCCCTCTAAATCCAATCTAAAAAGAAACATATCGGAATATTCAATTTTGGGAAAACAGGTATTTAAGACAGTGTACAAGCTCTTTTTTGGTTCAATATCTCCATTAAAATCAACATCTTGAATTCTGTTTCTAAGTTGTTGAATCATGTAGGATTTCAAACCTTGTATGTGTTCTTGATGTCCCCTAATATTACTGTATGCAAGTTCCATAGCTTTGGCCAATCCAACAATACCATACAGATTTTCCGTACCACCACGTACCATTCTTTCTTGTCCTCCACCAAGAATTAAAGGTGAAATGCTATGTTTTTCATTGATGTAAAGAAAACCAACACCCTTAGGGCCGTGGAATTTGTGAGCTGATCCGGTAATAAAGTCGATATCTAGTTTCGAAAGGTTAAATTCGTAATGAGCCATTGTCTGGACGGTATCCGAATGAAATAATGCACCATAGTTTTTACATAGAGCGGAACATTTTTCTAGATCAAGTTTATTTCCAATCTCATTATTGGCATGCATTAGCGTTACCAAAGTTTTTTTATCACTGTCGCTTTTTAACAGGGTTTCCAAGTGTTCAAGATCAACATGTCCGTTTTCTAAAATGTCCACATAAACGACTTTTACCTCAGCGGTGGATTCCATTTTTTCGGCTGTCATTCCAACCGCTTTATGTTCGATACGAGAAGTAATTATTCTTTTTACTCCCAAGTCGCACACACTTGAACAGATGGCAAGATTATCAGCTTCGGTTCCTCCAGAGGTAAAGAAAATTTCTTTTGGTTTAGCGTTTAAGAATCCAGCTATTTGCTTTCGGGATTGCTCAATAATGGTTTTTGTTTTTCTTCCAAAAGAATGAATGGATGATGGATTTCCAAAATGATCTTTCATGTACGGCAGCATAGCTTCTATGACCTTAGGGTCCATTGGTGTAGTCGCTGCGTTGTCCAAATATACTTTCTCCATGCCAATAAAGTGTTTCACTGGTAAATGTATTGATTTATCTGCACGTTTTTTTGTCCAATTTGCAGATTACATAATGCTTTGTTAGGTATTTAATTAATCAAAGAGCGTTGGCTGATGGCTGAACTCTGTAATTAAACAGGTCTACATTTAAGGGGGTTGGAGGTTTGTTGGGTAAAAACCTGCGCGTGGCGATATTCCAAATGTCTTTGCACTGTTTGCCAAGGTTAGAAGAAGATGAGCTTCCACTAATTCCGAAGTTATACGTTTTTTTGTTGAGTTCGTTTAACTGATTGATTACCTTTTTTGCTCTTTGCGGGAAATTCTTTTCCAGCCAGTTTTCAAAAAGAGGTTTGGTGTTTTCGTGACGACACTGTCTAGAAATTGACTGGCTGAATTCGCTCCGGCTGAACCAATCGATCTTGCCAACTCGAATCCTTCTGAACAGTTAATGCTAGGAATTAATGGTGCAAAATTTACGTGCACTTTAATACCAGCGTTTGACAGTTTTTCTATTGCCATCAATTTTTGTTTAATAGATGAGGTTCTAGGCTCCATTACTCGCCTGGTATTTTCATTTATGCTTGTAATCGAAACGATAATGCGCAATAGATTCAATTGGTTCAATTCTTTCAATAGATCTAAATCTCGACAAATCAGGTGGTTTTTTGTTATTATCCCTGTTGGATGTTTAAATTGTAGCAACGAGGTGAGTAGCGTTCGAGTTAATTTGGTTTTGCGTTCAATAGGTTGATAACAATCCGTATTACCAGAAAGCATAAACAATCCTGGTTTCCATGATTTTTTACTCAATTCTTTTTTCAGTAGTTCGTTTGCGTTTTTTTTCACCAAAATGGTCTTTTCGAAATCCAATCCGCTATCATATCCCCAAAATTCGTGGGTTGTTCTGGCGTAACAGTAAATACAACCATGCTCACACCCCTGGTAAGGGTTTATTGAATATTCAAAATCAAACTTCGGGTTTGGTACTTTATTTACGATAGTTTTTGGAGATACTGGAAGGAATTTGGCAATTCATCAGATTTTGTGCAAAAATCCAAATATTCAGAGTTTACGGAATTAGCTGTATTTGTCAAAACTGTTTTTTGGAGATAAACTAGTTCCACGTTCTACAATGCTCTTTTTACGTGTTGTCATGAAGCCAATATACGCGTAAACTTAGTCTACTCTGACCAGAGGTTTTAGTTAACTAAAAATAGAACCAGTGTCCGGATAAGCTGCCATTAGAAAGCTCGACCGTTGGCATCGGAATTTTCACGAAGTTAACGGTCTTGAATACCGTTTTTAAAAGCTTGTTTTTAGTCCGTATTTTGGAAAGATCAATATCCAAGCTTAACAGCCATTGAGCTTGTCTAGCGTCGCTAACATTTGGTAATTCTGACGAGGAATTGCTGCCAGTTAACATACCTGTTCCGCTGTAGCCAATTGCCAATGTTAGCCAATTCGGGATTTTATTTTTTGAGCTTTTAAAAAAAGACGATAGTCCACAACTTAGCCAGTAGGTTTGACCATTGTAGTCTTTCAAAATTCTCTGTGAAACGGAGCTGCCTAGTACGGATGGCCGCATTTCTGCAAAAGGGGTTAAATGGGTCGAAAATTTTAGCAGAATTCTTTGCTCACTCCAAATTAACTCTTGCGTTGCCAAAAGTAAAGATCCCAATCCATTGGCCAGTACATCACCTGTCGAAAACCCCCATTCCGCAGAATGGCCGTCAAGTATTTCAATGGAAGTGAGATAGAGGAAACTAAATGCAGAACCATATATGACGGACTGATTTTTTTTAACTCCAGCCCATTTAAGTGCATTCATACTTGCCTGACCTACTTGATATGCTGTTGTTGCATGGCCAAGTTTATCCATGTAAAGCCATTGATGATTGTCATTGAACAAATGGAAACTAGATCTAGGGTGATTTTTATACCACACGTTGTTGATCGTCAATAACGTACCGATTTGTGCCGCAGCGCATACTCCACCAATGATGCAAACTCTTGTACCATTAACTTGGTTTTGAGTAGTATCTGGTAGTGTATTTCTCACTTGCTGCCCAGTACTTAAACAGCACAACATGCTGAATACAAATATGATTATGCTGATTCTGAGCATTACTTGCGAATATAATGCTTTAAATTCGATCAGTTGGTGGTAGTCATGAAAGCTAACGTCCTATTAGAATTTGCGAAAGCTCATTACGAATTCCATTGAATGAATACTACTTGTTACATTTGTGCGCAATGAGAATCGACATAATTTCTGCATTACCAAATTTGCTTGTGAGTCCCTTTAGTGATTCTATTTTGAAACGAGCCCAAGAGAAGGGATTGGTTGAAGTTGTTATTCATGACTTAAGAAAATTCTCGACCGATAAGCATCGCAAAATTGATGACTATGCTTTTGGAGGTGGAGCTGGTATGGTGATGACTATACAACCGATTGCTTCTGCCATTGAAAGTCTGAAAGCAGAAAGAGATTATGATGAGATCATTTACATGACTCCTGATGGGAATACACTTGATCAGAAGATGGCCAATCAACTGTCTTTATGCGGCAACATTATAATACTTTGTGGTCATTACAAGGGAATAGATCAACGGGCAAGAGATTTGTTTATTACGAAAGAAATTTCGATTGGAGATTATGTTCTTTCCGGCGGAGAACTTGGAGCAGCAGTGTTAGCTGACTCTGTTATAAGATTAATTCCAGGGGTGTTGAATGATGAGACATCGGCGCTTACAGATTCTCATCAAGATGGATTGTTGGCACCCCCGGTTTATACGAGACCTGCTGATTACGAAGGTAATATGGTTCCAGAGATTTTGCTTTCTGGAAATACTCGAGCAATCGAAGAATGGCGAATGACACAATCTTATTCTAGAACAAAAGAAAGACGCCCTGACTTATTGAATAACAAATAATTGCGGCGTAGCTGATTTATCGGCATCTTTCAGACTTTGCATGGCTTGTACCTTTTGTGTACATTCGACGTTTCGTATATTTTTTAGTTTTCAAAGATGAGAGCGGTAGTTTTAGTGTTGACAATCATCAGTTTTTCGGTCCACGCACAAGTACACAAGGGACAACATTTGTTGACCAATAAAATGATCCACGGGGATTATGAATTTTATGGAGAAAGTGTTGTGCAGGCTAGATCCCTGAAAGATGGAAAGTTTTTCACAACCCTAAAGTCGGATCGTGCAACAGGAGAAACGTCCATTGACAAATTCACATACGAGACCTACGAAAAGGTGGAAACGGTTTTAAGGTCATCTAACTTTCAATGTGAAGGAAGCCCAAGTCCATTTAGAATAGAAGGCTACTCGTACTCAGCAGATGAAAAGAAACTGCTTTTAGAGAATGAATCGGAGTCGATATACAGGTATTCTACCAAAAGCTATTATTATATATGGGATTTGGAGAAGAAAACAGGAACACAATTGTCCGATCCTAACTTGGGAAAACAGAGTCTTGCTCAGTTTTCACCAAATGGAAATAATGTTGCTTTTGTTCGAAAAAACAATGTTTTTGTCAAAGATTTATCAACGGGTGTAGAATCACAAGTTACTAGAGATGGTAAATGGAATGAAATAATAAACGGAGCTACAGATTGGGTTTATGAAGAAGAGTTTAGTTTCGATAATGGTATTTACTGGTCTCCCGATGGAAAGAAATTAGCCTTTTACAGAATGGACGAGAGCAAGGTTAAAGAATTTCAATTGGCCTATTATGGTTCCTTATATCCTTATCAGTATAGGTTCAAATACCCAAAGGCCGGCGAGGCTAATTCGGTTGTTTCCATACACGTCTATGACTTACAAAACGGACATACGAATAAATTTGATTTAGGTTCAGAAACAGATATTTACATCCCAAGAATAAAATGGACAAAAGATCCGGATGTACTGTGTGTTACCCGAATGAACAGGTCTCAAAACCACTTAGAGTTGTTATTTGGCAATTGTGCGAAGGCAAAGGGTGGCATTATTCCATCCAAAGTGGTGTACTCGGAGGAGTCCACCACCTACATTGATGTTCATGAAAATTTGATTTTTTTGGCGGGTAATAAATTTTTATGGACTAGTGAAAAGGATGGGTTTAACCATGTTTATTGTGTTAATCCGAACAATGGCAAAGAGCGGCAAATTACTTCGGGAGAGTGGGAGGTAACGGAATTGTTAGGTGTGAATGACTCAAAGGATATTTATTACCTATCAACCGAAAAATCGCCATTGCAAAGACATTTGTACTCCGTAAAAATATCCGGTAAAAAGAAGAAGCTGCTATCCCAGCGCGATGGTCAGAATGAGGTCAAATTCTCCGCTGGAATGCGTTATTATATAAATTACAATTCGGCTGCAAATAGCCCGGAATATATAACGCTTCATTCCGCTGATGGTAAAATGATTAAGGAGCTGGTTGATAACCAGAGGTTGACGAACAAGATCGCAGCATATGCAACTAATCCTAAGGAATTTTTTAGTTTCGAAACTACCGCTGGAATTTCTTTAAATGGGTGGATGGTTAAACCAATTGATTTCGACGAAAATAAAAAATACCCATTGCTAATGTATGTCTATGGTGGGCCTGGTCACAATACAGTTAATGATTCTTGGGAGGGAGGAAGTAGGTATATGTGGTGGCAGTTATTAGCTCAAAAGGGTTACGTTGTAGCGTCGGTGGATGCCAGAGGAACTGGAGCTCGTGGAAAAGAATTTAAGCATTGCACTTATAAACAGTTAGGGAGATACGAAACTGTTGACCAAATTGAAGCTGCTAAATTTTTGGGAAAGAAAAAATTTATTGATGATTCAAGAATCGGAATTTTTGGTTGGAGTTACGGAGGGTATATGTCTTCATTATGCATTACCAAGGGAGCGGATGTTTTTAAAACTGCAATTGCGGTAGCTCCTGTTACCAACTGGAGGTTTTACGATAACATTTACACAGAACGGTTCATGGGTAAACCTCAGGACAATGGCGATAATTATGATGTGAATTCACCGATTAATCATGTAGAAAAGTTAAAAGGTAATTATTTGTTGATTCATGGTGCTGCCGATGATAATGTACATTATCAAAATTCCCTTGAAATGGTTACTGCACTTGTTAATGCTAATAAGCAGTTTGATCTATTTATTTATCCAAATAAGAACCATAGCATCTATGGAGGAAATACCAGATTGCACCTTTATGATATGATGACAGATTACCTATTAGAAAATCTGTAGAAATATCAGATTGACCCATGTTTGGAATGCAGTGCAAACAGGGCCTGCAGCAAAGATCTATTTTAGCTAAAGAATTCGCTCAAGTTCTTTGTCCATTGCCTGCTGCAACTTTTCTGCTTCTGCTCTAGCCGCTTCTGCGAAATCTTTGCCAGAACTTGCATAAATTATTGATCGTGAAGAATTAACCAGGAGGCCGCAAGTTTCATTCATTCCATATTTTGCTACTTCTTCTAAACTGCCTCCTTGCGATCCAACACCAGGAACTAAGAGAAAGGAATCCGGAACGAGTGATCGAATGTCCTTGAGCATTTCTGGCCTAGTTGCTCCAACAACGTACATAGTATTTTCAGCGTTCCCCCATTGTTTGGATTTTTTGAGGACCCTTTCAAACAGTTTTTCGGTAGAATTGGCAAAGAATTGAAAATCTTCTGCCCCTTGATTTGACGTTAGTGCTAACAGGATTACCCATTTGTTTTCATATTTGAAAAAGGGTGTTACCGAATCGCTTCCCATGTATGGAGCTACGGTTAGTGCGTCAAAATTCATGTGTTCAAAGAAAGTAGCCGCGTAGTAGGAAGATGTATTTCCAATGTCACCACGTTTTGCATCTGCGATTGTAAAAATATCCTCGGGGATGTATTTCAGAGTGTTTCCAAGTGTTTCCCATCCTTGCGGCCCATTACATTCATAAAAGGCAGTATTAGGTTTGTATGCCACGCACAAGTCATGTGTGGCATCAATAATCCGTTTATTGAACTCCAGAATAGGATCGTCATGCGACAACAAATATTCTGGAATTTTGTTTAGATCAGAATCCAATCCAATGCACAGGAAACTGCGTTTAGATTGAATTTGGTTGAATATTTCTCTACGGGTCATCTTTCTACTCTTCTTCTAATCCTCCTGCTTTGAGTTTTTCAGCGTTTTCCGCCATTTTAAGCGCGTCGATCATTTCGTTTATTTCGCCGTTCATAAATGCAGAAAGGCTGTACAGCGTTTTACTAATTCGGTGATCCGTAATTCTTCCTTGCGGATAGTTATAAGTTCTAATTTTGGCAGATCTGTCTCCGGTAGAAACAAGCGATTTTCGTTGCTCAGCTCGTTCTTTTTCCTTTTGTTCTAATTCTTGTTGGTAAAGTCGCGATCTTAGAACCTGAAGAGCTTTTTCGTAGTTTTTGTGCTGCGACCTTCCATCCTGGCACTCAACTACAATTCCGGAAGGATTGTGGGTTAAACGTACTGCAGATTCTGTTTTATTAACATGCTGCCCACCTGCACCCGAAGATCGAAAGGTATCTTTTCTAACGTCAGCCATATTTAATTCTACATCTACTTCTTCTGCCTCGGGGAGCACTGCAACCGTAATAGCTGAAGTATGCACACGGCCCTGAGATTCAGTTTCTGGAACACGTTGAACACGATGTACACCTGATTCAAATTTCATTGTGCCATAAACGCCTTCCCCAGCGATGTTCATTGCAATTTCTTTATAGCCTTTAACAGTTCCCTCATTGGAATTAATGATCTCACATTGCCATCCTTTAGTTTTAAAATACATAGTGTACATTCTAAAGACGTCTTCAACAAAAATGCAGGATTCATCTCCACCAGTTCCAGCTCTAAGTTCAACGATTACGTTTTTGTCGTCGTCTGGGTCTTTCGGAATTAATAGGACTTTAATTTCTTCTTCCAGTTGCTGTTTACGGGAAACGAATTCCTCCAATTCAAGTTTGGCCATTTCCTTGAATTCAGGATCTTGCTCTTCCTTTATAATTTCTTTTGAAGAGTCAATATTGGAGCTGACATTGACATACTCGTTTTTGGCCTCTACTAAAGGTTCTAAGTCTTTATATTCTCGATTTAGTTTAACATACCGCTTCATATCAGCGATTATGTCAGGATCGGTTATAAGTTTTGCCACCTCCTCATACCGCATTGCGATAGCTTCTAATTTTGAAAGCAATTTATCTTGACTCATCCCTTAGTTTAGTTGTACTTGAATTCGCCTTTGTCAGACTTAATTGTTAGGCTTTTATCACCTTCTTCCACTTTTCCAATCACTTTAGCTTCCACCCCAAAACCGTTGGAAATGTCGATTATTCCTTCGGCAATTTCTTCTGGAACGTACAATTCCATTCGGTGCCCCATATTAAAGACTTTGTACATTTCCTTCCAATCTGTTTTCGACTGTTCTTGAATCATTTTGAAAAGGGGAGGAGTGTCAAAAAGGTTGTTTTTAACCACATGAACATCATCCACGAAATGCAAAATTTTGGTTTGGCCACCTCCACTACAATGAATCATTCCTCCAATTTGAGATCGGTATTGATCAAGGATTCGTTTAATAACCGGCGCGTATGTTCTCGTTGGAGATAATACAAGTTTACCAGCGTTTATAGGCGATCCTTCAACTTTATCCAGAAGTTGTTTGGTGCCACAATAAACTAACTCTTTAGGCAAGTTTGGGTCAAAGCTTTCGGGAAACCTGTTTGCAAGTGTCTTGTCAAAAGTATCGTGTCTTGCTGAGGTAAGACCGTTACTACCCATTCCACTGTTGTATTCTGATTCATACGTAGCTTGACCAAAGGAAGCGAGTCCAACGATTACATGTCCAGGTCTGATATTGCGATTTGAAATGACTTCAGATCGTTTCATTCTACACACCACGGTTGAATCAACAATTATGGTTCTCACCAAGTCACCAACATCGGCGGTTTCTCCTCCCGTCGAGTGAATAAAAACCCCTTGCTCTTTCATGTCGGCAACAAGCTCTTCTGTTCCGTTGATAATTGCGGAAATTACCTCTCCGGGAATTAAGTTTTTGTTCCTTCCAATTGTTGAAGACAGTAAAATGTTTTCTGTTGCTCCCACACAGAGAAGGTCGTCAATATTCATAATGAGGGCATCTTGCGCAATACCTTTCCAGACAGATAAATTACCGGTTTCTTTCCAATACATATAGGCGAGGGAAGATTTGGTTCCTGCGCCGTCTGCATGCATCACTACGCAGTGATCATCCGATCCTCCTAAATAGTCAGGAATTATTTTGCAAAACGCTTTTGGAAAAAGCCCTTTGTCAATGTTTTTAATTGCAGAATGTACGTCTTCCTTTCCGGATGATACACCTCGCTGTTGATAGCGTGCTTCTATTGCCTTGCTCATTCTTGTAAACTAATCGGTATAAAGTAAGAAAGCCCTGTACAACAGAGCTTCCTAAAATTATATTTAGATTTCTAATGTTTTTTTCTCCAGTCTTTAAGGAATTGTTCTGCCTCAGCTTCTTTTCCTGCGACTATTCCTAATTTATTAGTTCCCTTAAAGTCAAAACTTAAAACCTTAAATTGAGTTCTTCTGTTTTTTTGGTGAGCAGCTTCCTGCTCTTCTTCTGTTTTTAACGTGTTAATCTTCTCACATTCAAGTCCTGCTCTTGGAGCATCTTCACCATAACCCTGTGCAACCATCCGTTCAGCCGGTACCCCTTTAGAAATTAAGTAATCGACACATGATTGAGCCCTGCGTTGAGAAAGTTCTCTATTGTATTGATCTCCACCACGACAATCAGTGTGAGCCTGAAGCTCAATGACAATGGTTGAATTCTCAATTAAGGTTGCAAGTAAAAAGTCCAACGAATCTTGTGAATTAATTTCTCCTTCAATTATTTGAAGTTCAGCTTTGTTAAAGGCATATCGAACTTCTGGAAATGCAATTACAACATCTTTTGATGCTGGTTGAATAAAAAACTCTTGAACAAACTTTTTGGAAGTTTCAATTCCCACCGTTGAAATTTGGCCATTACCGATTAAGAAATCCTCCTTAGAAATACCAACAGAGTAGTTTGTTTCTTTATTAATAAACCTTTTTGCTCCATTGTCCGCAAATAAGAATTTACCACCAGCATCTGTATTCTTTTCTACTACTGTTCCATCCGAACCAGTAAGAACAATTTTCGCACCCGGAATTACTTCTCCTGTTTCCTTATTTTTCACAATACACTCTAATTCGAAGGTAATTGCAGGAAGCATAAAACTGTAGATATCGTCCTTACCTTTTACACCAGTTCTATTCGATGTGAAAAATCCTCTTTCGTTTTCTCCTCGGTCAAAAATAATGCTGTGGTCGTCACTGGATGAGTTTAACGGATATCCTAAGTTTTCTACGTCAGTCCATTCATTGTTCCCAGAACTAACCGCTTTAAATATGTCTAGCCCTCCCATTCCAAGATGACCATTCGACGAAAAGTACAGAGTACCGTTATCCCTTAGAAATGGAAAAACTTCATCTCCGGGTGTGTTGATTTTAGGACCAAGATTAACAGGTCGGCTCCACTTCTTTGTTTTCTTGTCAAACTTGGTAACCCAAAGGTCTTTACCACCAATGGTGCCAGGAATATCTCCAGCGAATACCATAACCTTCCCGCTTCGGTCAAGAGTAGGATGTCCTACACTCAATGAATCAGCACCTTCAGGTCTTAAACCAATTTCCTTAGCTGGTTTCCAACCCTTACCTTGTCGCAGACTATGCATGATCGTACAACCAAGGTTTTTCTTTTTCTCCGTTGGACACCTTGTGAAAAACATTTCTGTCCTTTTGGCGTTGAAAACCGCTGCACCTTCGTTATCAGGTGTGTTGATCGTTGTAGCTAATGGCACGGGTTCTCCCCATTTTCCATTATTATCTCTAGTGGTTTCCCAAAGATCAAAATAGCTCTCTCCTGTTCTTGGGTCTACCTTAGAGCCGTTACCACCTTCTCGTGTTGATGAGAACACAAAACTCTTATATTTCTTGTCGGACCATGAGGCACACATGTCATACCGGTCTGAATTTAACGATGCCTCATTATTAATCCTGTGTCTGGAAGGCGACGCCATCCATTTTTGAGCTGCTTTGCAAGCTTTTTCACCTGTTAGAGCGTGCTGGTTTTTAGGCTTCACGGCCAAATATTTTTTGTAGTAATCCTGTGCCGATTTATATTCACTCGACACTCGCAAAACATCCGCTAAGTGCAAATAAACTTCTGGGTTTTCCTTATCGTATTTTAACTTTAACGATCTTTTAAAATAGGTTTCTGCCTGCCGCGGCTCCAGCAATAACCGATAGCAATCTCCGATTTTAAAGTTGATGCGCCCTTTGTCGCTAGGTCTTTTAGCCCGAGTTTCAGCTTTTTTATATAGCTCAATGGCGGAAAAGTACTGCTCATGATCAAATGCGTGATCTGCGTCCTTAGTGTACTTTTTTTGTCCAATTAAGCTTACCGAGCAAAATGTTAGTATTGCAGCGCTAAAAAACAGTTTGGTGAGCTTGTTCATTCCAGTTTTATATTTTAATTTGTACCTACCTATCGTAATATGCGAAAATAATTAAATATTTTAATTAGGAATTCATTAGCAACCTGTACTATTTGCAGTCCATACAGGGATTTCTTTTTGTCAACACTTTGTAGTACAAAAGTAAATGTTGCGACGACAGTTTTTTTGATTTTTGACAGAGAAGTATAGTGTATTGATAGACAGTTGGTAAACTTGTTTAAATGTTAAGTTTCAATACTTGTTGACGTTGGAATGATGTTCTTTCTGTGGCACTATTGAGATATTTTTTCCTTTGTTCAATAGTGCAGTAAGAATCCTGAAAGTCCAGAGTTCTTAAATCTCTGAGTCAAGATTGAACTCCTTATGGTATCTTAGAAGATTCAATTTGTTATTTATGGATAAGGTGTGGCAGCTCAAACAATTTATACAATATAGGTTAAATGCTGGTGGCGCTCGTAAATTGCATTCGCCGTTTATGTTCGATTTGTATCAAGAAGTAATTAAAGATGCAGGGGAGTATTACGCATATAATCAGATTGAGAGAGTCAGAAGGGATTTGTTGGAGGATAGAACGGAGTTGAAATTTAACGATTTAGGGGCAAAAGCTAACGGTAATAGTTTTGGCAGAAAAAAGGTGTCAAGTATCGCTAAATCGGCTTTAAGCACACCTAGGCAAGCCCAACTGTTATTTCGATTGGTAAATTATTTTCAGCCTGAGGTAATTGTTGAAATCGGAACATCACTGGGGATAAGCACTGCATATATGGCTTGCGGTAGAAAATCCGCGCAAATTCATACAATTGAAGGTTGTGGTGAAATATTAAAAATTGCAAATTCCACTTTGCAACGGCTTGGAATAAAAAGGGTGTATATGCATCACGGTAATTTTGATGATGTTTTACCACCACTTGTTTCCAAACTTGATTCCTTATGCTTTGCATATGTAGATGGCAACCATACGTATGAAGCTACGGTCAAGTATTTTGATATTCTTTGCTCTAAAGCAAATCACAATTCGGTTTTTGTGATCGATGATATCTATTGGTCCGAGGAAATGACAAAAGCGTGGAATGTAATCAAGAGCGATCAGCGCGTTACCGTTAGCGTAGATTTATTTTATATGGGATTAGTTTTTTTTAGAAGTGGACAGGTGAAGGAGAACTTTGTTCTAAATTATTAGAGATGAAAATTTACACAAAATCAGGAGATAAAGGAATGACCTCATTGTTGGGAGGAGCAAGGGTAAAGAAAAGTCATGCGAGAATTGAAGCTTATGGAACTTGCGATGAGCTTAATGCCTGGGTTGGATTAATCAGGGACCAAGATATTTTTGACAGATATTCGGAACAACTGAGGGAGATTCAAGACAGGTTGTTTACCATTGGTTCCGTGCTGGCAACGGATCCAAATAAAGATATGATGGGATTGCCAGATTTGAAAAATGAAGATGTACAAGCTTTGGAAATAGCAATGGATACGATGAGTGCTGAATTACCCGAGTTGAGGAGTTTTATCTTGCCAGGAGGACACCAAATTGTGTCTTATTGCCATCTCGCTCGGACAGTTTGCAGAAGGTGTGAACGATTAATAATTAGACTTCAGGAAGAAGAAGGTGTTAACGATATGATCGTTAAGTATGTAAATAGGTTGTCGGATTATTTTTTTGTGCTAAGTCGTAAACTTGCCTTGGATAATGGAGTTACGGATGTTGCTTGGACACCAAGACGATAGAAATTGATTGAATTTGCCAAGAAAAATGATAAATGCGCGTTGGATAAATTTTGACTAGGTTTTGTAAACAAAAAAATTACTTTTGCGTACAGAAACAACATGATTAACCAATATAATCCTTAAGTTATGTATTGGACATTGGAATTGGCTTCTTACTTAGAAGACGCTCCTTGGCCGGCGGCCAAGGATGAGTTAATAGACTTCGCAATGAGAACCGGAGCACCATTAGAAGTCGTTGAAAATCTTCAAGCTATTGAGGATGAGGGCGATGTTTACGAAACAATTGAGGATATTTGGCCAGATTACCCTACAAAAGAAGATTTTTTCTTCAACGAAGACGAATATTAAAGTTATTTAGCTCAATATTTATCAAGCCGCTACGAAATAGCGGCTTTTTTTTTACTCTTTTTGTCAATACGCTAAAACCTATTGATGAACCGTTATCTTGATAATTTGGTCATTTAAATCTGTTTATTTGTCCGTTTCCTAAGCTTCTGGTATATGCGTTTTTGGACGTGTTGTTCTATTAAAAAGCCAACCTAATATCTTTTTCTGCGTAGTTATAAATGTCAGCGTTCCCAGCTAATAACAACTTGTAAGAATCTAACTACTGCATTTAACTTTATCTATTATGTTGAATTCGACTTTGGTTTGCTTTAGGAAATGGTCTGCGCAAAATTGGCCGAAACAGGTGCTCATCTTAGTTAGTATGTGTTTGGCTAACTACGTTTTCGCCCATTCGGTGCAAGTACAGTATTGTGCAAGTTGCGGTGGTAAATTGCGCTTGTGGGTAGAACACTGGCATGGAACGCAAGACCCTTCCACGACAACAATGACCATACAAATTGATATTAATGGCACAACTAGTGTGATAACTTCTGCTCCTGGAGGGGGAGTTTTGGATATGTCGTTTGATGAATTGCCAGGTTGCACCTCTCCCATTCAATATGCATCTGGATGTCCCAACCAAGAAAATAAATATAATGACTGGGTCTATTATGATTTTACAGGGTTGCCGGTTAATACTCCATTATCTTTTACCATTTTGAGTGGTAATACTGTTTTTACAGAAGATGCTTGTGGAATGTATCCAGTTACTGTACCGTTTGAAATTCCGACAGACAGAGTGGCTGATCAAGAGGCATGCAAAGGGCAATGGTTTAGCAGCATCGGTTTTGCCGGAAGCTCTTCTTGGGAGAGCAGTAATCCTGACTTTCCGCTGCCCGCATCTGGAAACGGTCCCATTCCAAGTGTTCAAGGTAACGGAGAATCTACCACAATTACTTATTTGTCTCCTTGCGATTCGGGATCGTTTGAATTGATTGGGCTGCCAACACCGCAATCATCATTTTACACTGTAGACAATAGCGGGCAAGACACAGGAGTCAAAGATGTTTGTATTGGAGATGGATTACAATTTGTCAATCAAACCATAGAAGATGCGAATGGTTACGGTTGGAATTGGAGTTTAGATGATCAACACATTTCTACTGAAAGGAACGAAAATCAGGTCTTTACTGCTGCAGGTTTGGTCAAGCTTGAATTAATTGCGACCAATTCTGTGGGATGCGCGGACACCATTGTAGATACCTTGGTTGTGCACAATAAGCCAATGGCAAATTTTGTCAACCCGGAAATTTGTGCTCATTCAACCGCTAACCTGCAAAGTACTAGTACTGTAGATAACGATTCGATAGTAACTTGGGATTGGAAAATGATGGATGATCAAGATGTACACTACACTACCCGTGACGTTAGTCATCATTTTCAATCGCCTGGTGTGCACGCAGTGTCATTAGCTGTAGGTTCTAGTCACGGTTGTGCTGATACTGCTTCGGGCTTTGTGCAAGTTAACGAGTTACCAAATATTCAATTTTTAGGTAATTCCGTGTGCTTCAAGGATACAGTAGAATTCGTTAATTCGTCAACCATAATTAATGGAAATATTGTTGAATGGATTTGGAATTTTGGTGATTCTGCAAGTTCAAATGCGAGTGATCCTTACCACGTTTATGATACTAATGGGCAGTATCAAGTCAATTTGCACGCGAAATCCGATAAAGGGTGCGAAAAAGATTCAAGCATTAATATAATTGTGTTTGAACTTCCAGTAACCAAGTTTGCAACAAGTGCCGTTTGTGAGTATAATCCAGCAGTTTTTCATAACATATCTACAATTTCCTCTGGTGGATTAACTGGTTCTTGGACTTTTGGTGATGGAAGTTCTTCTTTTGATGGTTGGAACAGCGAGCATAAATATGACGCAGGAGTGTATCAGGTTACACTTACGACGACTTCTGATCAGGGCTGTTCTACATCCGAAACAAATCAACTTATTATTTACGATCAACCAAGTGCAGATTTTAGTGCCGATCCGGCTTGTTTCGGAGCACCAACTAACTTTGTTGATCTATCGCAAATAGATAAAGCAATTGAAGGTGATTTGATTAACAATTGGCAATGGGATGTTGACTGGAACGGAACGATTGATTATTCTTCTCAAAATCCAAATCATGTGTACGCGCAGTGGGGAGACTTTAGGGCACGTCTTGAGGTGATTACGGCATTTGGTTGTAGAGATACTTTCGAAAGCCAAATATCGGTCTGGTCTCTTCCAAATGTAGATTTTGAAGCTGAACCAGTATGTCATGGAGAGGCTGTTATTTTTCAGGATAAATCTTTGGTCGAGGACATAACAGGTTTTGTTGATGGGTGGCAGTGGAACTTTGGAGATGGTAATATTACTTCCGAAAAGCATCCAACTCATATTTACGACGATGCGAGTATTTTTTCGGTGACTTTAGCTGCGGAAACAAATAATGGTTGCACAGATTCAATTTCAAAATTGGTACATGTTAACCCACGTCCTATGATGAAGGTGTTTTCTGACAATCGGGAATTCTGTGGTGGAGATTGTGCGGAAATTGTCAATAATTCGTTCATCCAACGCGGAAATATTGCGGATTACTATTGGTCATTTTTACCAGGTGATACGATCCAGGGAAGTGTAGGGCAGTATTGTTTCGAAAACATTAGAAAACAGCCACTATATTTTGACTTTTATTGTAAGGCTATTTCTGATGAAGGCTGTGTTTCAGATACGCTCATGGACAACTATTTTACGGTTTTTCCTCAGGTAATCGCTGAGTTTAAATACAATCCTTCAAAGGTTACAATTAGCAATTCGGTTGTTCTGTTTGATAATCAGTCTTTGGCTACGGATTCAACAAGCTGGAGTTGGAATTTTGGTAATGGCGATTACTCGGATAGTGAAAATCCAAGGGCTAATTATAATGACACAGGAAGTTATACCGTTGAGTTGTTTGCAGAGAATGAATTTGGATGTTGGGACCGAACAAATGATGTCATAACGGTGTATCAGGATGCTTTACTGTATTGTCCGAACACCTTTACGCCTAACGCCGATGGTCACAACGATTATTTCGCACCCCAAGGTTTTGGGGTTTCTTCAGATAATTATAACATGTTTGTTTACAACCGATGGGGAGATTTGGTCTTTTCAACAACCAAATTGTTCGGTCAGTGGGATGGTTTATTCAATAATGAGCTTGCACAAATGGATACATATATTGTAAAAATATATTACCAAGATGTTCACGGAGGTAGGAACGAATTTGACGGCATTGTTAATTTGATCAGGTAGGATTGTACGGTGGTTGATTCAATGCAGTATTTTAAAAACTAGTTCCTTCAATAGTTCGCCACTCGATACTGTGGCATTGTTCACCCCTTTAGATTTTAAATCATATTCTCTTAAATAGCCTATTATTCGTACTAATTTTTTGGCAGTATATCTAGTCGCATCACTTTTATAGTCTTTGATAAAGAATGGGCTTACTTTTAGTGCTGAGGCAAGTACTTTGTCATTATTCTTGTCTGCCGAGAAATGATATTTGAGGAGCTTGGAGAAATAACCGAATAGACTTGAAATGACCACTACTAATGGATAATCCTTTTCATTTTTTGCAAAGTGATTCGTGATTTTCATGGAAGATTCAATATTCTTTTTACCCAATGCTTTTTGCAGTTCAAAGATGTTATAGTCCTTGCTAATCCCCATGTGCTCCTGTACGGCGGATTCGTCTATTGTTCCACCATCCGGAAGGATGTTTTGCATCTTATCAAGATACCCAACAATTTTTTTTAGATCGCTTCCCAAATATTCTCCCATTAAAGCCGCCGCTTTGGGTACAATGTTCAGTTGCGTTGATTTAACGTAATTGGAGATCCAATCACTAATCTGGTATTCTTTAACCTTAGTAGCTGTAAAGTGAACACCGTTTTTTTTGATGGCTTTTACTAATTTTTTTCGTTTATCAAGTGTTTTGTGATTGTAGTTGAAAACCAAAATAGTACTTGGGGTAGGGTTTTCAGCGTAACTGGTCAAATTTTCTATTGTTCTTGAAAGTGCTTGCGCTTCCTTTACAATTACGATTTGATATTGCGCCATCATCGGAAATCTACGAGCTGCTCCAACTATTTCGTCAACGTTCGTATCCTTGCCGTAAAGTATTGTGTAGTTGAATTCTTTTTCGCTTTCATCCAGAATTTTAGTGCTGATCAATCGAGTAAGTTGCTTAATAAAATAGGGTTCTTCTCCTTCTAAAAAGTAGATTGGATGGTAAACTGCATTTTCAATTTCAGACGAAAGTTCGTTGTAATTCATTTGTCGATGATAAGTGACAAATGTAATTGTAAGGTTTTAATAATTGTTTTGAATTGCTAGAATTTGGTGTTACTCAAAGCGAAGATGCCGGACAGTAATGCCATCGTTTATTAGCTCGTTAAGTGCATCAATACCTATTTTAATGTGTTTTTCAACAAATTGATTGGTAACCAGTTTGTCACTTTTGTCAGTTTTCACCCCTTCCGGGGTCATTGGTTGATCAGAAACCAACAAAAGTGCCCCACATGGAATTTTGTTGGCGAAACCAACCGTAAAAATGGTGGCTGTTTCCATATCGATAGCCATTGCTCTTATTTTTCTGAGGTAGGCCTTAAACTCCGTATCGTGTTCCCAAACTCTTCGGTTGGTAGTATAGCATGTACCAGTCCAGTAATCAAGGTTGTGCTCTCTAACACTATGCGATACAGCTCTTTGAAGGTTGAAGCTAGGTAGTGCGGGAACCTCTGGAGGAAAATAGTCATTTGAAGCACCCTCTCCTCGTATTGCTGCGATAGGGACTACAACGTCGCCAATTTTGTTTTTCTTTTTAAGACCGCCACACTTACCCAAAAAGAGCACTGCCTTAGGGTTGATAGCACTAAGTAAATCCATTATGGTAGCCGCATTAGCACTTCCCATTCCGAAGTTGATTATAGAAATTCGTCCAGACGTAGCGTTGGGCATCGCTTTGGTTTTTCCAACAACTTTGACGCCAAAATTTTTCGCGAATATTTCAACATAGTTGTTGAAATTGGTTAACAGAACATAGTCACCGAAATCAGATAGTTCGCTTCCTGTATACCTTGGCAACCAATTGTTAACAATATCGATTTTTGTCTTCATACTTGAATTAATTCGTAACGAAATGGTCGGGCGATAGATGACCTTACGTAATTCCAAAGGTTAAGTTGTAATAATTATGAAATTAATCCGGGAAAATTAGATTAGTCGAACGGTATACAAGCGAAGTGCAGTAATGAGATGTGCAATGGGCAGTAATTCCACCCAGAAAGAACAGAAAGAGCCTAGGCAGTGTCGTCACGTAAATATATTATCTTTCGAAGAAAGTTGTCTTTTCAACATCGACACGATATTTCCGATAGAACATGGAGTCTTCTCGAACCTCATTTGCCTGGCCGCAAAGGTAGTTGGGGAGGAATAGCTAAAGACAACCGTAAGTTTATCAATGGGGTCTTCTGGATTCTTCGCACTGGATCTCCTTGGCGCGATCTTCCTCCTTCTTATGGGGATTGGAAAAACACGCATAGACGTTTTACTCGTTGGCCAGACAAAGGTGTTTGGGGAAATTTGCTCGAAGAGTTAATTGATGAGCCAGATTATGAGTGGCTGATGATAGATGCCAGCCACTCAAAAGTTCACCCCCATGCTTCAGGAGCTAAAGGCGGCAATCAAGATATGAGCCGCACAAAAGGGGGTTCAATACCAAAATGCATTTGGCCGTGGATGCGCATGGTATGCCGGTAAGAATTAT
>JAHDGY010000080.1 GCA_020631555.1 Flavobacteriales bacterium
ATAACTGGCGTAATCATCGTCCTTCGAATCGTGATAGTGAAAATCGGATGCTATTGAAAAATAGTTGGTTGGTCTCTAAACAACAACCTCTCGGCTAAAAATACCACAATCGAAGCTTGGCGTATGGCAATTAGAAATCGACCTATAATCCAGAAACTTGTTTTCATTCCGATAGAGGGATACAATACGCTTGTAGTGAGTTTTCTAGACTTTAGAATCCAATCCCGTTAGTGATTAGAAGTATGAGTGGAAATCGAAGACATTCCGCTTTGGGAAATCTAACTATTTGCGAATTCAATAATCTAAATAATATCAAAAAGGTCGCTTAACTAATTTGTCCACTTTTTTGTAGGAAGTCCAGTTTTTGGTTCCAATGTTGGAAAACACTACAAGGTGGAAATAAAATTGTAACTGCTACGGATTCGATTTGAAAGGACTTCAAATTATGTAAATGGTTATTTTCGACCTGCAATGGAGAATATTAATGTTTCTGTAATTGGTGCTGGCAACGTTGCACATCATTTAGCCGTAAATCTTCAACGCGTAGGATGTAATATTCGGCAAGTCGCGTCTCGGTCCGAGTCCAGTGTAATACTTGCCAAAAAAGTTAACGCACAAGCGGTAAAATCGGTCGCTCATTTGGATAGGAATTCTGACCTGTACCTTATTGCTGTGAACGATGATCAAATCAATTCAGTTTCTGAATTGATTCCTGACCACGACAAATTAATTGTTCATACTTCTGGGAGCGTTTCAATAAATGTGTTGCCAGGGCAAAGAGTCGGCGTGTTTTACCCCCTCCAGACTTTTTCTAAAGATCGAAATCTGGATTTTACCAATCTCCCAATTTGCGTTGAAGCCAAACAACCTGCTGATTTAGAATTGTTGCTTCAATTGGGGCAGCTACTCAGTCAGAATGTTTCGATTTTGAATTCTGAACAGCGAAAAGCTGCACATTTGGCCGCAATTTTTGCCAACAATTTCACCAACCACTTGGTGTTTCTCACGCAAGAATTATGCGAGGCAAAAGGTGTGAACTTCGATTTATTGCGACCATTATTAACAGAAACATTTGTAAAAATTAATCAGTCAGGAAATTCCCTTGAAAACCAAGTAAAAAAAATTCAGACTGGCCCGGCAAGACGTAATGATCAAAAAATCATTGCCCAGCATTTAGTCGATTTGGGTATCTTGCCCAGACACTCAGCGATATATCAAACGCTAAGCAATAGTATAATAAAGACTTATAATGAATTATAAAACTAGATTGAAGGATATAACAACCATTGTGTTGGATGTGGATGGGGTGCTTACTAACGGTGATGTTTTCTTAGATAGTTCAGGGCAAATGCTAAGAACGATGAACACACGAGACGGATTTGCAATGAAAACTGCTATTGACAAAGGCTATAAAATTTGTGTAATTACAGGAGGTAATTCTCCTCAGGTTAAAAAACGATTGAATTATCTGGGAATTTACGATGTGTTTCTAGAGGTTAAGGATAAAATGGCAGTGTTAAAAAAGTACTTAAAGAAGAACAAAATCACATTTGAACAAATTCTTTATGTCGGAGATGACATACCCGATTATGAACCAATTAAACACGCTTCGATTGGAGTTGCACCAAATGACGCGTGCGAAGAAATACTAGCAATTGCCGATTACGTATCGCATAAAAATGGTGGACGTGGCTGTGTACGTGAAATTTTGGAACAAGTAATGAAAATTCGGGGAGATTGGTTCGACCCAAAGTAATACTAAAGTTGACCAGAAAACTTCTCATATTTCGCCCAATTAATCTTTTAATTATCGGACTAACCTATTTGTTGGCCCGAGTAGTTTACACCAATCATTCTTTTACCTCTGGCAGTTCCGCCTTCAATTTTTGGGATTACAGTTATGTTTTAACCATCCTCGGAACAATCTTAATAGCAGCAGCTGGCAACCTAATTAACGACTACTTCGATCAGTCTATTGATCTGATCAACAAACCGAAAAAGGTATTTATTTTAGATTTCAACACCACAGAAGTTTGGTTCTGGTACTCGGCTTTAAACCTGCTCGGAATCGTTCTGTTTGGCCTCGTAACCTCGAATGATTTGATCTGGCTTTCCATTCCTGTTTTTTCGGCAATTTTGCTTTTTGTTTATTCGCGTTGGTTGAAAAAAACGCCACTAATCGGCAACTTAATTATTTCAATACAATCCGCGGCAGTGTTCTTTGTAGCTTACTATGCTTCCCATCACATAGAAAACCAGTTCAGTTCAACATCAGAAACTAGCTGGTCATTCACGTTTTGGTTTGGTTTTTACGCTTTCGCAATATGCTTGGTTAGAGAATTGCAAAAAGATATTCTGGATATCAAAGGAGACGAACAATACGACTGCAAAACCATGCCAATAATAATTGGATCTAAACCAGTACAATGGATCATTGTTTTATTACTAGCAGCAATATCATGCTCCGTAAATTTTGTCCCATATTTTAATTCTAACAATCAATCACCAGCTACTATTACACTATTAGTTTCTGTTCCTGCCGTTTTAGGAGCATATGCTACATTTGTAAATCTGTCGGTCGCCCAAAAATTGTCGAAACTTACAATGCTTGGCGCCCTGGTATTTATACTTATTAATGAATATACTTAACGAGAAACTTAAAGATTATAAAGTCATATTATCTTCCAAATCGCCTAGACGACATCATCTATTAAAAGAACTTGGTGTTGATTTCGAAATACAAGCACTAGATGTGGAAGAAGTTTATCCAGATGGATTAAACACAAATGAAGTTGCAGAATATCTAGCCATTCTAAAAGCAAAACCATTTAAAGAAAACTGGCAACACGATAAAGACTTAGTGATTACCTGTGATACAATAGTGTCCTCCGAAAATAAAGTTATTGGCAAACCTAAAGATCGGAATGATGCGGTTAAAACACTGCAACATCTTTCTAACAAATGGCACGAAGTGATTTCGGGAGTTTGCATCACTTTGGCAGATCGACAAATAGCGTTTTCGGAAACCACAAAGGTCCTGTTCAACAAACTTCAGGAAGAGGAAATTAAACACTATATTGAACACTATCAACCATTTGACAAAGCCGGTTCATATGGCATTCAAGAATGGATTGGATATGTAGGGATCAAGAAAATTGACGGAGATTTTTTTAACGTAATGGGATTTCCAGTCCATCGGCTTTATCAAACTTTGTTGCAAATTTGACCCACAAAATGATAAATTAAACTTTTAACATATTTTAACGGCCAACATCGTAACACCATAGCAAGTTTTTTTTCAAATTTGCGAATGCTAAATTAACGATACCCATCGTGCTAGAAAGCACGATAGCATTGAATATAAATTGATAGAAATAAATGGATTCTATTGAAAACATTAGCAATAATGCTAACTCCGCCTCAATTGCCGGAAATAATTCTGGAGGAGCGGACATCAAAGCTTTAAATGACCGAATTCAACAGGAAAGCGCTTTCGTTGACTTGCTTACTATGGAAATGAGCAAAGTGATTGTGGGACAAAGCCACATGATTGAAAGACTTCTAGTAGGACTTCTGGCAAATGGTCATATCTTATTAGAAGGTGTGCCGGGGTTAGCAAAGACCCTTGCAATTAACACACTTTCTCAATGCATAGATGCTGAATTCAACAGAGTTCAGTTTACGCCTGATTTACTTCCTGCCGATGTTGTTGGTACTATGATCTACAACCAGAAAAAGGAAGAATTTACGGTTAAGCAAGGTCCAATCTTTGCCAATTTTGTTTTAGCCGATGAAATTAACCGTGCTCCTGCGAAAGTACAAAGTGCTTTACTTGAGGCTATGCAAGAAAGACAGGTAACCATTGGAGACACGACATATCCGTTGCCAGAACCTTTTCTAGTGATGGCTACGCAAAATCCGATCGAACAAGAAGGAACTTACCCCCTCCCAGAAGCCCAGGTAGACCGATTTATGTTAAAGGTCATTCTCGATTATCCGGAAAAAGAGGAGGAAAAACTGATTATTCGTCACAACATTTCTAAACAGGGAATGCCTAAGCCTAATGCCATTTTAAAACCTGCAGATATTACCAAAGCGCGGGAAGTGGTAAAGGAAGTCTACATGGACGAAAAAATTGAGAAATATATTGTTGATATTGTGTATGCCACTCGTAAACCTAAAGATTACGGACTTGAAGACATGGAGAACTTGATTGAGGTAGGCGCATCTCCACGAGCAAGTATTTCTATGGCACTTGCCACCAAGGCATATGCCTTTTTGAAAAGACGAGGTTATGTAATCCCGGAAGACGTTCGCGCCGTTTGCCATGATATTCTTCGTCATCGTATCGGACTATCTTATGAATCTGAGGCCGAAAATATCAACGTCGAAACAATTATTAACAATGTTCTTAATCGAGTTGAAGTTCCATAACCGGAAATCCTGATGGACACTAAAGAATTGCTAAAAAAGGTCCGAAAGATTGAAATAAAAACAAAAGGTCTTTCGAGTCAAATATTTTCTGGAGAATACCACTCTGCATTTAAGGGAAAAGGTATGGCCTTCAGTGAGGTTAGAGATTACATGGCAGGCGATGAAATTAGAACCATCGACTGGAATGTAACGGCTCGATTTAATGCCCCCTATGTCAAGGTTTTTGAGGAAGAAAGGGAAATGACGGTAATGCTACTTGTCGATATTTCTGCTTCCGAATCGTTTGGAACACACAGCAAACTGAAAAAGGAATTAATTACAGAAATTTGTGCTGTACTTGCTTTTTCGGCGATTCAAAACAACGACAAAATAGGTGTTATTCTTTTTAGTGATCAGGTTGAAAAGTACATTCCACCCAAAAAAGGAAAGAAGCATATTCTACACATTATCAGAGAGCTGATTGAATTTGAACCAGAACATAGTCAAACCAATATTGCAGAAGCGCTTCGGTACTTCACCAACATGGTTAAGAGAAGAAGTATCGCATTTGTCATCTCTGACTTCATGGATGATGCTTTTGTGGATGCCTTGAAAATTGCCCGAAGAAAGCACGATGTAGTAGCATTAAATATTTACGACAAAAGAGAACTTGAACTCCCAAATATGGGACTTGTAAAGTTCAAAGACGCTGAGTCGGGAAAAATGAAATGGATCAATACGAGCAGTAAAAAAGTAAGGCAGCATTATAAAGGAAAGGCAAATAACAGATTGAGCAATTTAAAAGAACAATTACAAAAATCTGGTATTGATTACACTTCCCTTGCTACTGATGAATCTTATGTAGTACCTCTAATGAATCTATTTAAAAAACGTGGCGCTTAATCTGGTTTGAATGGGAATCTTTGGACTAAAACAATATCGTAGCACAACCTTTTGTGTTTTTGGTTTCTTGATGTGTCTCGTTGTAAGTTCTTCTGCGCAAACGGACCTTAAGTTAAAACTAGACACTTCTGCAACACAAATTGGATACCCTGTTGATGTTAGATTAATCCTGACATCTAGCGCCGAATCACCATCAGGACATGTCGTTTTTCCTCAGCTCACAGTTGACGACACATTGACTGGTGGCATCGAAATATGGGAAGTCGACACACTTACTTCTAAGATTGAAGATAATATCTCCGGGAATTTTGTAAAGACCATCGAACAGCGTTTTGTTGTGGCCGCTTTTGATACTGGTTACATCCCCGTGGAACCACTTACAGCAATCGTAGATTCAGACACCATTACCTCGAATGCTGAACTACTTTATGTTAAGGGAATACAGGTAGACACTTCTGCTGCAATTCGGGACTTAAAGCAACTTGTTACCGATGAAATTTCCACCGGTGAGCTACTCGCCTACCTTGGTAAAAAATATGGTTTGTGGACTGGCCTTTCCCTCATAATAGTGGCACTAGCAATTTATTTATGGATTGTTTTCAAGCGCAGACGAAACGTCGCTCCTATTCAAGTGAAAATTGAAGTTCCGCCGTACGAATGGGCAATCGATCGCTTGAAGCATATTGAATCGCGGGCGCTGTGGCAAAACAATAAGGTAAAAGAATACCACACCGAAATCACTATGGTAATTAGAGGGTATATTGAAAAACGCTATGCTATTCAAGCCTTAGAAAAAACAACCGATGAAATAGTTAGTTCTATGAGAATGGAGGCTTTCAGTGCTGAATTGAAAGATAAATTGCGTCAACTATTGTTGCTTGCCGATTTAGTGAAATTTGCCAAAGAAAATCCTCTGACTGAGGAGAATCAAAGAATTATGTTGATTGCCAGGGAGTTTATAAACGAAACGAAAGTTAGCCCAATTGCAAATACCGAGTCACCAGGCGCAAACACCAGGCAAATTGAAGAACCTCAAAACCGAACCAGTCAATGAAGTTCTGGGAATTTGCATATCAAGATAGTTGGATACTTTGGTTTTTACTGGTTATTCCAGTAATGGTGATATGGTATGTCCTTAAGTTATTGCGAGGCCATACAACCATAAAAACCTCCAGCCTAAAACCATTTGAAGGTATCGGAATGGGAATACTTGGTAAAGCAAGGCATGGTTTGTTTGTTGCTCGTTGCCTAGCAGTCGCTTGTCTTATTCTAGTACTTGCTCGTCCCCAATTGGATCAAGACTCGGATACATTTGTACAAGAATTTACTGAAGGAATTGATATTGTGATTGCCTTGGATATTTCGAATAGTATGCTTGCTCAGGACTTCAAACCGAATCGGTTAGTTGCTTCGAAGGAAGTAGGCAAAGAATTTATCAGCGACCGAAAAAACGATAAGATTGGTTTGGTTGTATACGGAAGTGAAAGTTTTACTCAGTGTCCGTTGACAACCGATAAACGCATTTTACTAGACCTATTTGATCAGGTAGAAAACGGAATGATAGAAGGTGGAACAGCTATTGGTATGGGGCTTGCTACCGCCGTTAATCGACTAAGAGAAAGTGAAGCTCCAAGCAAAGTGGTAATCCTCCTTACTGATGGAGTTAACACGCATGGCAACATTCATCCAATAGCAGCGGCAGAAATTGCAAAAGAGTTTGGGGTTAGAGTATATACCATTGGTGTTGGCACTAACGGACAAGCTCGATTTCCTGTGGGGGTAAACCCCTTTAATGGTCAAATGGAATACACGTATCAGCCGGTAGAAATTGACGAAAAAACCTTAGAGGAAATTTCGAATATTACCGATGGAAAATACTTCCGCGCGACGAATAAGAAGTCTTTGGAAAAAGTCTATGAATCCATTGACAAATTGGAAAAGCAAAAAATTGAGACCATTGAATTTCATGTTGATTTACCAGAACAAAACTTTTATCTGTTGCTTTCGGCATTGCTTTTATTGGGTATAGAATTCACGCTCAGAAACTCTTTGTTTAAAACTGCACCTTAATAATGTCTGCTAAGTTTAAATATAACCTAGTCAACACGCTGATTATAGTTTTAATCGTTGAAGCATTGTTCTGGTCGTGTACTGGAGGAGCGTACTATTACCTGACTAAATATGTTGAAGAATTTAGATTCGAAAGAATCCACGCCTTATGGGGATTTGTGCTCATTCCATTGATCGTCTTTCTCTATTTCTACGTTAGTTGGTGGAGAAACCGGGCACTGGCTAGGTTTGGAGATTTTAACCTATTAAAACATCACTTTAACGGAGTTTCTACAACGAAGACAACTGTTAAATTCGTTCTATATCGACTTGCAATTGGTTTCTTAATCATTGCCTTGGCAAATCCTCAATACGGAAAAAATGAACGTGAGGTAGAAGCAAAAGGTGTTGATATCATGATCGCGCTGGACGTTTCCAACAGTATGTTGGCGCGGGATATCGACGCGCAACGCGACCGACTCAAAATTGCCAAACTTGCAATCGAAAAACTAATTGATCAATTGCACGGAGACAGGATGGGATTGGTGGTTTTTGCAGGCAAAGCGTACGTCCAACTTCCAATTACTTCGGATTACAAGGCCGCAAAAATTTTCTTAGCAAGCATCAATACTGGAATGTTATCTTCTCAGGGAACGGCAATTGGTAATGCAATTGAAGAGTGCGTTGCTAGTTTTGACATGACCAATGGGGCTAAGAAAGCAGTAATCGTCATTTCCGATGGTGAAAACCATGAAGATGACGCAGTCGAAGTAGCACAAAAGGTAAACAAGGATGGAATAATTGTGCACACTATTGGAATGGGATCGGATAAAGGCGTGCCTATTCCAATTATTCGAAATGGCAGAAATTTAGGTGTTAAAAAGGATAAGGATGGCAACACCGTTCTGACAAAATTAAACGAACAAATGTTACTGGAAGTCGCTTCTGCTGGCGGTGGTTCATACACAAGAGCAAGAAAAACCAATGTTGGGCTAGATGCGCTTCTTCAACAACTTAGTGAGATGGAAAAAACAGCGTACGAAACGTCTAAATACATGGAATATGAAGATCAGTTCCAAATTTATCTGGCTATTGGGCTTTTGTTACTTATGTTAGAATTTGTTATTTCAGAAAGAAGGAATAAATTGTTGGATGGTCTTGACATTTTTGGGTGATTAGGCAATTGTACAATCGGTTGAACTATCTATCCAAATTTGTTAACAAACCCATCAGTTAGTAATTAATTGGCCCAGGATCACTTGTGAAAAATGAGGTATGAAAAATTTAATTGTAGTCGTTTTACTTGTGCTGGCAAACATATCATTGATTGTTGCTCAAGATAAGGTAGAACAGAAACAGTTACTTGAAGAAGGTAACAGACAATATGATGCAGGGAATTATATTCTTTCGGAAGAAATTTACAATAAAGCACTAGAAAAAGATGCTAATTATGGGGCTGCACAATACAATTTGGGAAGTGCCAATTACCGAAATGACAGTTTTGCCCTGGCAGAACAACAATTTGAATCTGCTGCTTCTCAAGCAAAAACAGACAATGAAAAAGCCGATGCCCTGCATAATTTGGGCAATGCTTTCATGCAACAAAAGAAATATGAAGATGCCGTAAAAACCTACAAAAAATCCCTAAGGATCAATCCTGAAGATCAAAATACGAGATATAATCTAGCCTATGCTTTAGAAAAACTGAAACAGCAACAAAACAATAAGGATTGTAAAAACAACAAGGACAAGAAAGACGGAAACAAAGACAAAGGAGACAAGGACAAGAAAGACAAAGGAGACAAGGACAAGAAAGACAAAGGAGACAAGGACAAGAAGGGTGATCAGGGTGACGAGAATAAAAAGAATGAAGATCAGAAAGAAGGCCAGAAGGACGGTAAAGGAAATAAGAAAAAAGAACAAAAACAGGCTACTAAACCAATGCAGCTTAGCAGAGCACAAGCTGAAAAGGATTTAGATGCAGTTAATAATGATGAGAAGAAACTACTCATGAAGTTACAACGCAAAAAAGAAAAGGGTAAACCCATTAAAACCGATAAGGACTGGTAAAATGAATGTTGGCAATTTAATTTTGGTCACGAATAGATTTGCAGTTGCGATGCTGCTTATTATAGTTGGGGTTGTAGGAACGTCACAAATAGAATTCAAAAGCTATGTCAACTCCAACACGGTGCAACTAGGTAAGTATATTAAGTTTTCGGTTGAAACCAATCAGCGTGTTGCTATAAACCTACCAGACCTTACCAACTTCAGAGTATTGCAAGGACCAAGCACGAGTAGTATGAGCTCGATGCAAAATATTAACGGTCGTGTTACGCAGAGTAGTACCTTCACCACCAGTGTGATTATTCAACCTAAGGCAGAAGGGAAAATAGAAATTGGCTCGGCCACCACAAATTACAATGGTAAGGATTATGCCACCGATCCAATAATCATAACAGTTACCAAAGGAACACCGCCTGCTAGTGGAAATGGAGGAGCATCTACTCAAAGTAATTCGAACCTATTTACTAGAATTGAATTGAGCAAGCGAACTTGCTATCAGGGAGAACCTGTTACTGCGTTGTACAAGATTTATTCTAGATATGCTGGCGGTATGTCAGTTGAGAATTATGATTTTCCTGATTCCAAATCGTTTTGGAAAGAAGAAATTAAACTCAATAATACCCCTCAGCAGGTACAAACTATTAACGGGCAAAGATTCAATGTATTTACGATTAAAAAGGAAATTTTATACCCAAGGGAATTTGGCGACATCAAGGTTCCTGCTTTTGAAAGTTCTCTCAGGGTTGGTGGCTCCTTTTTTCAAAGAGGACAATTGATTGCTACTACAAGTAGTGCACCTACGTTGAAAGTCAAACCACTCCCCTCTCCCAAACCATCTAATTTCTCCAATCTTGTTGGTAGTTACAGTGTTAAAACAAATATCAGCAAAAATGAGCTCAAAGTAGATGAAGGAATTGATCTTAAAATGCGTATCAAGGGAGTAGGAAATCTGCGCCAAATAGATGCACCAACCGTACAGTTCCCTACTGATTTTGAAATCTATGACCCTGAAGTAAAAGAGAATATTAAACTTGGTAGTAACGGACTTTCCGGCTTTAAGGAATTTCAATATTTGGTAATCCCAAGACATCATGGTCAATTTGAAATTCCGCCCATCGAATTTAATTTCTTTGACCCAACTAAGGGCAAATATGTAAGCATTAAATCAGATGCTTTTCGCATCAACGTTTTAAAGCCAGATGGCGGCCAATCGGATCGAACTGTTTCAAATAACGTTGTGGCCAAAGAAAATGTGGAATTACTCAACAAGGAAATTCGCCATATTAAAGATCGTACTGAATTCGCACAGGGAAATCATCTATTTTTTGGTACGAAAAGCTTCTGGACTTTGCTTTGTGCTTCTCCACTTGCATTAATTCTGGTGATTGGAACTTCAAAGATTTTGGGGAGTAAACAATCGGATTCGATTGCAATTAATCGCAAAAAAGCTCGAAAGAACTCAGCAAAGAAGCTGGCAGAGGCTAAATTAGCACTTGACAAAAACGATTATAGCTCGTTTTATGCGGAAACATTAAAGGCTTTGCATGGGTACGTTTCAGACAAAATGAATCTGCCGATTTCTGAATTGTCCAAAAGCAAAATCAGCGCAATGTTAAGTAAATATTCAGTTAATAATTCTACAATCAACGAGTTACACGAAGTAATAGGATCTTGTGAAATGGCGCAATATGCACCAATTGATATTGAACCATCCGGTGTTTATGAAACTGCACAGGGAATTATCGATAAAATTGAAAACGAATATGCTGCGTAATTCACTATTGTTGATTTTAGGCTTGTGCTGTCTGTTAGCTCAAGCATCTGCTGATTTATTTGATAATGCAAACGAGGCATATACGGCCGGAGAGTTTGATAAGGCTACAGCTCTTTACGATTCCATCTTGAAGCAGGGCAATTATTCATGGGAACTACAGTTTAATCTTGGTAATTGTCATTACCAGTTAAATAATGTACCTGAAGCCGTGCTGCATTTTGAAAAAGCTCTAAAATTAAACCCAGGAGAAGAGGACATTCTGATAAACTTGGAATTGGCTAATGCACGATGCGTGGATAAAAACAGTATCGACAAATCAATTCGTATTTCAGCTTGGGTTTCTCAATTATTAGGATTTGCTCCAAACGCCTGGGCATGGACTGCCATTTTTTGTTTTGCACTCAGCATGACCTGTTTTGCTGCCTTTTATTATAACAGCAATGGAAAACTGAAACGATTAATGTTTGTTGTCGGAGTGTTTATGCTATTGCCAACAGCAGTAAGTTTTGCGTTATCGGCTATGCAAACCAAAACAATCGTCCAAAGCAATTACGCTATAGTATTCACACCTTCAGTAACGCTTAAGTCCAGCCCATCCGAGCAATCCTCAAATGCATTCGTCCTTCATGAAGGGAGTAAAATATTCATTCGTAATCAAGAAAATGACTGGCTTGAAGTGCAATTTAGCGACGGTAAAGTGGGCTGGATCCAAAAGGTAGATGTTAAATTTATTTAGATACACTCTATTTCAAATAAATAGTTGGAGATAGTTGTGTATTCCGGCTGAAAATGACCAGTTGAAAAAGTGGTATTATCAACGTTGTGAAGCTCTATAATCTGTGTTGTATTCAACACAGATTATAGATGGCCAATACGACAATAGAAATGCATTTAATTCGAAAGGATGTAAGCGTCCGGTGTAGTACGTGTAGTTGTTTAACTTTTTTTACGGGTAGTAAT
>JAHDGY010000081.1 GCA_020631555.1 Flavobacteriales bacterium
CTTTTGGATCAGGCGGAATCGAACTTAACTTTTGTGTAAACTCGTCGAACTCTTCGTCTAACAACTCTTCTTCCAGCAGTAATTCATCTAACACTGATTTGGATGTTGAAAATTGTTTGAAAAACGTGGAAACGATCTACGTCCTTAATGGTTCGGGCAATATTAAGCCTAGTCTATACAAAGATGGCAAGCTTATTCCGCACACATTTACAGATTCTAAATGTACTTTTTGGACAGCTGATCTACTGGATAAAAATAAGGTTTGGAAAGATGGAAATTGGAAATTAGTAATTCCCGGAAAAAGGGTGACATCTACAGGTGCATTGTTAGTTAGGCTTCATGGTCAAAGTTCATTTAGTGTTGTTCAAGGCACTGATTATAATGGAGAGGGAGCTGATATTTCCTTCTGCATTAAAAATAACAGTGCTGCAGCCATGCCGCAGTTAGGAAACGAAGAGATTTCACTTGCGGAGATGGAAGCGGATGCTAATGTGGCCGATAGGAACTCTGAGTTCGTTGAAAATGCTATATCTAGTATCAAAGTTTATCCAAATCCGGCAAGTGCAACTGTAAATATTGACTTTTCTGAAGAAATGCCAACAATGGCAGAGATCAGAGATTTAACCGGTAAAAAAATTAGACAAATTGAATTGCACGAAGGGTTAAACAAACTTAATATTTCAGACATCGCTGAGGGTATGTATACCATCAATGCTTTAATTGACGGAAAACACGTTCTCAAACGATTTATTAAAACGGAATAATAAGTTTAGATCAAAGGACAACTTTAAAACCGACTCACTTCTGAGTCGGTTTTTTTATTTGAACGCGTTCAAAATTATCGCTAGAAATTTTCCGTTTTTCACTTTGAAATTCTGGAAAAAAGGTATCACCTTCAAACGACTTATCAATATGCGTCAGATTGGACCTTCTACCTTTATCTGGACACTATAGTTAAGCACGCGTCAATATATTCCAACTTAACTTCAGAAATTATAATTCCCGAAGCGGCAATTCCGTCTGGGAATAGCGTGGGCAGAAAAGGCGGCAAACCAGCTGGTCTGTTGAAGGAATTCGCGTGCAGGTAATCGGAAGTTGCTTGTGACGCTTGTTGCCAATGTACGGCACATTCCAGCTGCGAAAGATTCTCAGGTTTACAAGTGTGCTCTTCGAAAGATGTATTTGGAATTAGCGAAGGAGGATCTTCTAAATTAATTTGGGAAGTGTCTAACGTACAGAAGCACTCCGTGTCATTTAAATCAATTAATAAATCACCGTCGTCATCAATCTCATTGTCGCAGATTTCTTGCGACCGACCTTGAAGTATAGTCCAAGTAATTAAGAGCAACAAAATGATTTGTCGCCAATTGAATGGTATAGTGGTCGGTCTTTACTGGGTTGCAAAGCGCTTGTTTTTGATGCTAAATAACTGATTATAAAATTACTATCTATTTTACAAAAAACATATCGAGTAAAGATTTAATCCGCCAAATATTGTTTAAGTTGTTTGAATTGAGTGATTTAAGGTAGTTTGATCTGCTCCGCCAAATCAGTTCTTGGATTTTTCCATGTTTTTATCCTTAAGTCTAACACTATGAAATTGTAATACATTTTTTACTCACAGGTGTTAATAAAATCCGCATTTATGCTGGTCTTCAGCTATTTCTAATAATTAAATTTACATCTAATTAAAAGGATTGAAGAACGCAATGTCGAACGATAAAGTAATTTACAACGAAGACAATATTCGGTCGCTGGATTGGAAGGAGCATATTCGTATGCGCCCTGGTATGTATATTGGAAAATTAGGTGATGGGGCAGCAGCAGACGATGGAATTTACATTTTGGTAAAGGAGATTGTAGATAACTGTATCGATGAGTTTGTGATGGGCCATGGTAAAAAGGTTGTGGTCAAATTGAAGGAAGGAACCATGTCGGTGCGTGATTTTGGTAGAGGCATTCCTCTTGGTAAGGTTATCGATGCAGTGTCCAAAATGAATACCGGTGGAAAATACGATTCCAAGGCTTTTAAAAAGTCCGTAGGTTTGAATGGTGTTGGAACCAAAGCAGTAAATGCTTTATCTGGATATTTCAAAGTAGAGGCGATTCGGGAAGGTCAGTTGAAAAGGGCCGAATTTAAGCAAGGCGAGTTGCTGAAAGACCACTCGGTAGAGGATACTACAGAGGATAATGGAACTTTTGTTCAGTTTATTCCTGACAACGGTGTGTTCCGGAATTTTCAATATAAAATTCCTTACCTCGAAAAAATGTTCATGAACTATTGCTATTTGAACAGAGGGTTATCCATTCATTTCAATGGCAAGAGGTATTATTCAAAAAATGGACTGAAGGATTTACTGGAAGATAACATGGACGGCGATCCATTGTATCCGATAATTCATCTTGAAGGAGAAGACATTGAAGTTGCTTTTACGCATGGTAAATCTTATGGTGAAGAATATTCTTCTTTCGTAAATGGACAACATACTACTCAAGGGGGAACACACCAAAGTGCCTTTAGAGAAGCTGTTGCGAAAGTGATCAAAGATTTTTTTGGTAAGTACGAACCTGTTGACATTCGGCAGTCTATTGTGGCGGCGGTTAGTGTCAAGGTAATAGAGCCTGTGTTCGAATCCCAAACCAAAACAAAATTAGGTTCGTTAGAAATTGAACCAGGTGGTAAATCGATGCGGGCATTTATCAACGATTTTTTAAAACAAAAACTAGATAATTTCCTTCACAAAAATTCAGAGGTAGTTGACCTTATTGAGAAGAAAATCAAGCAATCAGAAAAGGAGCGAAAAGAACTTTCTGGAATTCGCAAGTTGGCCAGAGATAGAGCAAAGAAGGCAAATTTGCATAACAAGAAACTTCGCGATTGTAAGGTGCATTACAACGATCAAAAAAGTGATCGGCGGGAGGAAACGACCATTTTTATTACTGAGGGTGATTCTGCAAGTGGTTCAATTACAAAATCTAGAGATGTGGAGACGCAGGCTGTATTTAGTTTGCGCGGTAAGCCGCTTAATTCTTACGGGTTGACAAAGAAGGTGGTGTACGAGAATGAAGAGTTCAACTTAATTCAGGCAGCACTTAATATCGAGGATGAAATTGAAAACTTGCGTTACAACAACGTTGTGATTGCCACTGATGCGGATGTTGATGGTATGCACATTCGAATGCTGCTAATGACATTTTTTCTGCAGTTCTTTCCGGATTTGGTGAAGAAGGGACATGTTTATATCCTTCAAACTCCTTTATTTCGGGTTCGAAATAAAAAGGAAACACGATATTGCTATTCGGAAGAGGAACGAATTGCGGCGCTCAATGAACTTGGCAAAAATCCGGAGATTACGAGATTCAAAGGGTTGGGAGAAATTTCTCCTGATGAGTTTCAATATTTTATTGGCGAAGATATACGTTTGGAACCTGTGCTCATTGGCAACGATCAGTCGATAGAAGACGTTCTTAAGTTTTATATGGGTAAGAATACTCCTGATAGACAGCAGTTTATCATTAATAATTTGCGGGTGGAAATGGATGTTGAGCAGGAAATTACTAAAGAATTAAAGGCTGGCTAATGACTGATTTGGGTGCCATGGGTGATTTGGACGACAATATTGACGATTTAGGTAATGTAGGTGATGACCATGTCGGGGATGATTCTAATGAAGTGGGATCTGATTCCGCAGAAGATGAGGCGTCCAGTAGTATTGAAGATGCAGAAAACATCATTCCGATTTCCGGAATGTATCAAGATTGGTTTTTAGATTATGCTTCTTACGTAATTCTGGAACGTGCAGTTCCAGCGTTAGAAGATGGACTGAAACCTGTGCAACGAAGGATACTACATTCTTTGAAAGAATTGGATGACGGGCGTTACAACAAGGTAGCTAACGTTATAGGGAATACAATGAAATATCACCCTCACGGTGATGCGTCGATTGGCGATGCAATGGTTCAACTTGGACAGAAGGATCTACTCATTGATTGTCAAGGAAACTGGGGAAATACCTTAACGGGTGATAGGGCCGCAGCACCAAGATACATTGAGGCTAGACTTACAAAGTTTGCGCTTCATGCTGTTTTTAACCCAAAAACGACCGACTGGCTAGCCTCTTACGATGGTAGAAATAAAGAACCGGTCAATTTGCCTATCAAATTTCCTTTATTGCTGGCTCAGGGAGGAGAAGGTATTGCGGTTGGATTGGCGTGCAAAATGTTGCCTCACAATTTTGTGGAACTCATTGATAATTCCATTAATTACCTGAAAGGTAAGAAGGTGGAAATTTTTCCTGATTTTCCGCATGGGGGTATGGCAGATTTCACCGCTTACAATGATGGGATTAGAGGAGGAAAAGTTCGTGTTCGGGCTAGAATTCGAAAGGCGGATAAAAAAACCTTAATAATTACCGAAATTCCGTACGGAACAACGACAGATGCACTCATTGAATCGGTGGTAAAAGCCAACGAAAAGGGTAAGATTAAGATTAAAAAAATAGAAGACAATACTGCTGCTGAAGCGGAGATTGTTGTTCATTTGCCTCCAGCGATTTCTCCTGATAAAATGGTGGATGCGCTCTACGCATTTACGGATTGCGAAATTTCTATTTCACCTAATGCTTGTGTTATTGAGAACAATACTCCGGTTTTTATCGGGGCAAGTGAAATGTTGAAGCGCAGTGCGGATCGAACGGTGGAGCTATTGAGATGGGAACTAGAGATTAAGCTTTCTGAGCTTAGTGAGCAATGGCATTTTGCGTCGTTAGAAAAGATATTTATCGAAAAGCGAATTTATCGGGATATTGAGGAGTGCGAGACCTGGGAAGCCGTTTTGGATGTTATTTGGAAAGGAATGCACAAATACATTTCTACGCCAAGTGAACTGAATAAATCAAAGACAGCGTTGACTTTACTGCGAGATTTAACGCAAGACGATATTGTTCGTTTGACAGAAATAAAGATAAAACGGATTTCTAAGTTTGATGGGTTCAAGGCAGATGAGATAATTGCTAAACTCGAAGAGCAAATTACCCAGATTAAGGAAAATTTAGAGCAGCTGATTCCTTATGCGATTGAATATTTCGTCGACCTGAAGAAACGATTTGGCGCAGGCCGCGAGAGAAAAACTGAAATAAAGGTTTTCGACAACATCTCTAGGAATAAAGTAATCGTTTCGAATAGGAAACTTTATGTCAATAAAGAAGAAGGTTTCATTGGCTGGACGTTGAGGAAAGATGACTTCGTTGCAGATTGTTCGGAAATAGACGATGTGATCTTATTCTTTGGCACTGGTAAAATGCTGGTAACTAAAATTGCGGACAAGAAGTTTGTTGGAAAGGGGATAGTTCATGTTGGCATCTGGAAAAAGGGTGATCAGCGTACAATTTACCATATGGTTTACCAAGATGGTAAGGGCGGACCTTCGTACATGAAGCGTTTTCACGTCAGTAGTATTACTAGGGACAAAGAATACGATTTAACCGCTGGTAACAAGGGTGGTAAGCTTCACTATTTTAGCTGCAATCCCAATGGCCGCCGGGAGACTGTAACAGTCCAATTGCGACCGCGACCGCACCTTAAGAAACTTAAGTTTGAAATAGACTTTGCCGAACTTATAATTAAAGGTCGTGGATCGAAGGGGAACCGGGTGTCTAAAGAACTGGTAAGCAAAGTTATTCAGAAAGAAACAGGAGGGTCAACTCTTGCCGCGCGTAAAATCTGGTGGGATGAGGTTGTTCATCGATTAAACGACGATGGTCGCGGCAAGTTGATTGGAGAGTTCAGGGGAGAAGACAAAATTATTACCATTTACAAAACAGGTGAATATCGAATTACTGGCTTCGAATTGTCTATGAAGTTTGGTGATGACCTAATTCATATAGAAAAGTGGTATCCAGAACGGCCGGTAGCAGCAGTGTACTGGGACGGAGCTAAAGAATTATATTATGTAAAACGGTTTCTAGCCGAGACATCAGGAAAACGAGTTTTGTTCATTTCGGAGGCGGAAGGATCGGAACTGGCTGTGGTTTCAATTGGAGTGAATCCGAGAATTAATATTTCCTACAACAAGCATTTGAAGGCAACCAAAAACTTAAAAGATAAGGAGGAAGTCGTTAATGAACTGATTGATGTAAAAGGAGTTAAGGCTCAGGGTAATCAACTCACGAAGTTAAAGGTGAAAGAAATCACTCTTATTCCACCTGCTGAAGATGAGGTTTGGCCGGATGTTGAGTCTCCAACGGAGTCGAAAAAAACTGATGAAGAGCCAGCTAATTTGCAATCGGATGATAATGTTGAGGTGGTGGGTACAATTGCTTCTGAGCAGGCGGTGGAGATAGATTTATCCGTTGAGTCATCGGATGCTTCTGGAAATACGATTAAACCAGCAGGAGAAGGCGATTCCCAAATGAGTTTGTTTGACGAATAATTTAGGTTGTGAATGGAGCTGGTAGTGTTTCTTTCTTAAGAAATCTGCCGGAGTAAATGGACAGCATGCAATAAGCTAGAAAGCAGTAAAAGCCAGGAAGTAAGGCTGCTTCTAATTTTATGCCTTCAGACATATTGTTTACCGAAGCAAAAGATAGAACTATAGCAACGATGAACACATCAGCCATGCTCCATTTACTGAGTTTTCCGAGGATTGTTCCTAGGTTACCGTTGTGTTTTGGTTTCCAAATTAAAATTCCAGTCCCGATTAACTTGAACAGGGGGATTATAATACTAAAAGTAGGAACCGCTAGTCCAACCAGAATATTACCCTGTTGAAGCAGGCTAATGCTTAATTCTAAGATAGATTTACTCTTGTACCAGAAAATCATTTTGCCATCAAACGTTTGATCCAATTCAAGTTTTTCGTCTGGCATGAACAAGCCTAAAAATGGGATGTCTTGTAAATTCGAATCTAGTAAATTCAAATTTAAATTGTTTGCCAACGCAGTTATTTCGAGCATGGGAATAGAAACACCTAGTATTAACCCTATAGCCGATACTACTAGTATTCCGGTTGCAAAAAAAGGATTATTGGACCGCTGAAAAGGAAAGGTAGATTGCAGTAACAGCACGTAACCAATCAGTAGTAATCCTATTCCTCCGATAAAGTAATAAGCTGATGATAAGTACATTTTAGCTCTCTTCTCTAGTTGTTTGTATTCGAATTCGAGTTCTTTCGAGTTGTCTTTACCAATCCATTCTAAAAGGTTTCCTAAACGTTTTTCTCCCCCAAATTTATCCACATAATCTGCCTTAATTTTAGAGAATAATGTCAACTCGTGATTGGCTTCGATGAACAACCAAGTAGATATTCCAATCACAATTGTTGTGAATATCCCAAACTTTATAGTGTTTGTCATGTGTGCGATTTAAGTTGAGCTATTGAAGTTAGTTAGTTTGTTTTGTTGTCGCCAATCAGTGCTGTCTGATTTAACAAATTTTAACCGTAGTAAGGATACAAGGAATCAGTAAATTGTGCACTTACGATTGAAAATATTCATGGCCAGAATGAAGATGTCCAATTACTTAGTCGAAAAAGAGAAAAGTTTTGAACTCATCTGGTGCTAAAAAACCATATTTTTGGTTTCTTGTATTAATAGAGAAAAATAATAATATGAGTGTATTGGTCGACAAAAACTCTAGGGTGATCGTTCAAGGATTTACCGGAGGAGAAGGGACTTTTCATGCCGGTCAGATGATAGAATACGGGACGAATGTAGTAGGAGGGGTAACACCAGGTAAAGGTGGGCAAAATCACCTCGATAGACCAGTTTTTAACACTGTTGAGGAAGCAGTTAAGGAAAAAGGTGCTGATGTTTCGATAATTTTCGTTCCACCTGCATTCGCTGCTGATGCAATAATGGAAGCTGCTTCAGCTGGAATTAAGGTAATTGTCTGTATAACTGAGGGAATTCCTGTTAGGGATATGACTGTTGTGAAAGAGTTTATTGCCGATAAAGATTGTACGTTGATTGGTCCAAATTGTCCGGGAGTAATGACTGCTGGCGAGGCCAAAGTTGGAATTATGCCTGGTTTTATTTTTCAAAAGGGTAGAATAGGTATTGTTTCCAAATCGGGGACCCTTACATACGAGGCAGTAGATCAAATATCAAAAGTTGGTATGGGGCAATCTACAGCAATTGGAATTGGCGGTGATCCAATTATTGGAACTACGACTAAAGAAGCTGTTCAATTGTTGATGGCTGATGATGAAACTGATGGGATCATTATGATCGGAGAAATTGGTGGAAATCTAGAAGCAGATGCTGGAAAATGGATTAAGGAACACGGTACTAAACCGGTTGTTGCTTTTATTGCTGGTGAGACGGCTCCGAAAGGAAGAACCATGGGACATGCTGGTGCAATCGTTGGAGGGGAGGCTGATACTGCAGCTGCAAAGAAAGCTATTCTGCGCGAGTGTGGAATTCACGTAGTAGATTCTCCGGCTGAACTTGGACAAAAAATGCAAGAGGTTTTGTCGGTATCGGCTTAGCAGAAAAAAAAATTATACTGTAATAAAAAAGCCCGAAGCAAGCGATTCGGGCTTTTTTATTAATACTTCGTTTCGAATTATTATTGTTTTAAAAATCGAACAGTTTGTTCTCCTGATTTTGCAATGTACATGCCCTTTGGCCAGTTTGAACAATCAATAGATGCTCGGGAATCGGTAACTGAAGTCTCGTGTATCAGTTTACCGTCCTGTCCAAATACTTTCACATTTTCTGTTGCGTTGGTAATTTGAACATTATCTGAAACTGGATTGGGGTAAGCAACTAGTTCTTGGTTAAATAATTTGTTATCTGATGTACTAACTGTTGTATTTGGCTCCCCAAGATTTAGGAACGAGATATCGTAAGACCACATAGCTCGTCCGAAGGTGCCAGCAATCAATAGATTATTTTCTAAGTCTAGCTCAATTTCAGAAACCGTAATAGTAGGTAAGTTAGTTCCAATCATATTCCATGTTTCTCCGCCGTCTTCAGTTAGAAAAACACCACCGTCAGTAGCTGCGAAAATAACCTGATCGTTGCCATTCTCAGGAATAAGCAAGTCGTTTACACCAATTCCTGGCATGTCTCCTATTATTTTCGTCCAACTCGATCCACCATCAGTAGTTTTAAATATTCTGGCATAGAAAAATGGCTTAGAATAACCCGTAAGGGACACAAAATACGTGTTTGGATCTATTGTCGAATGGTTAACGGAAGTAACTGTGGTTTGTCCCCAATCTGGGTTCGAAATGTTTTGCCAATTTTGCCCTGCGATTGAACCTTTCCAAATTAAGCCATCGTTAGTACCCACCAATAAATGATCGGGATCGTCTTTAGCTCTTTCCAATTCAGTAATTTTTCTCCATTTTTCTTTTTTTCCTTTTAGTCCTTCTGCACCTCTTCGAGTAAGATCTTGAGAAATGTATTGTCTACCATATGGTAGATTGTCAAAATACACCAGTCGACCTGCGCCAACAACCATGTCTTCACGGTCTTCGTTAAATTCATAAGGGGTAAACCAACTTGGAATAGCACCTATTCCAAGATCTAGGGTCTTATAATTTCCGTTATGATAGAGTAAGTTAATTTTTCCGTTTTGTGTTTCGAAAATATGGTAATCTGATTTTCTTGGAGTAAACTTAAAACCATCTCCTCCCCACAATCTCCACCAGCTGGAAATGTTATTCTTATTGCCAGAAATAGTTCCGTTATCTTGACATCCTCCACCGTAACGCCCGTACAAAGCATCAGATACGGTGATATCATAAAATTGCGAAATTGGAATATCGTCGATGTCACTCCAAGTTGCCCCCCGATTGGTAGTCTTATACAAACCACCGTCGGTAGCAATAACCATAGTGTTTATGTCCAAGAATATTACATCATGTTTGTCCGCATGCACTTCGTAAGTTTGCCAGTTTGGAACGTTTTGATCCCAACTAAGTCCACCATATTCTGACTGAAACATATTAATACCTGGAAGAATTACGTGGTTTTCGTCAAATGGATTGACATGGATTGTTCCAAAATACCATCCCAATGGACTTTTGTCTCCGTAAACATTAGCAGCCTGTGGATTATTTCCTGCAACGTCCAAAGCGGTCCACGATTCTCCCTGATCCGTAGATTTGTATACATCCAGTAGTTTAGCATCATTAGCGACATACACAGCGTATAAAATATTTGAGTTCGTTTTGGCAACTGCTATTCCAACTCTATTTTCCTTTCCAATTGGCAGTCCTTTACTCAGGCGATCCCAAGAAATTCCACCATCGGTAGATTTAAAAATTAAAGAATGTGGCTCATCTTTTTTTCGTGTCATAGAGCACGCATACAGAATATTAGAGTTGTTTGGGTCTCTTACTACGTCTGTAAACGAAGCAGAACTATCTACAAATAGAGTTTCTTTCCAGTTCTTTCCACCATCTGTGGTTCTGTATACACCGCAGGCGGAGTGTCTTTTGCGCCTATCACCCATAGAAGCGATCACCATTGTTGATGGGGAATTAGGATCTAGGCTTATTGCACTTACAATTCCATAGTGATCAAAGCCGAGTCGCGTCCAATTATTTCCGTAATCTGTAGAATGATAGATTCCATCGCCAATTCCTGATTCATTGCCAAATTTCCGATCTCCGGTACCAATGAAAATCTCGTTCTTTCTCACCGCTATCGCACCGATGGCCATGAACGGATGAAAGTCGAAAATAGGTTCCCAAGATGTTCCACCATTGAATGTACGGAAAGCACCACCATTAGCAGCACCAACATACATTGTATCACTTCCCAAAGATGCTGGGGTGATCACATTTATTCGACCTCCAATGTTTTTTGGCCCTTCTAATTGCCATTTCTTTTCCAAATCACCATTTCTTGTGGCGGCACGATTTTTCTTAAGACTGTTGATGCGTTTCATTGCAGCCAAATAGACGCTGTGATCGTAATTTTCACCCCCTCTCAATTGCACCCAATAGTCGTTAGGTCTTAGCTTTTTTCCTTCGTCTTTCTCTTTTTGAACTGTGTCAAATTTTGATTGTTCTGGTTTTAGATAATTAATGGATACTAGCGCAGTAGAGAGCACTCCAATGCCGGCTAGCGCGATTCGATATCGTCCAATTTCTTTCATGAGTAAATAAAATGTTGCATTCGAAACAACCCAGTAGTAAGGTGGGTTGATTTCTAATACCGGTTAAAAAACTAACTGAAGAATTATCGGTTTTGCGTATTTATCAATTAATGTGAATTATGTTGCTTCAACCGTGTAACTCAGGAACTTAATTTATACGGAGTTAAAATTATTAGAAATAATAAGGGTAAAATACTGTTTTACAGGTAATTCGCCGGAGGATTAAAATCCAGCTACGGAAGCGGCTAAATGTAAGATCAATTTGAATTTCAGAGTGTTGTAAATATGTGAATGCAGCCGATATCCACAAACAGGATTGTTTCTAAAAGTTCAAGGCATGTAATTTGCTCGTTTTTTTACAAAACGACCTGAGTGACCGTCAACTGTTACGAAATACTGGCCGTTAGCGAGTTCGCTACAATCTATGGATTGATTGGTGCCATAAATCTTAGAGTGATGCACCAATTGACCTTATATGTTACGAATTACTACATCTGCATTCTGTTTAAGACTCCTCAAGAATAATTCGTTAGTAACAGGGTTAGGATAAACATCAATATGCTTTGAATTTTCTGCAATGCCAATATAAGGTTGATCAAGAGACAAAAATGAAATGTCATAGGACCACATGGATCGTGCAAAGGTTCCAGCAATTAATTAGTCGTTCCTTAAAAACTGCGGTACTCTCTGTTTATTAGCAGTAATTGGTGCATGAATTTGGTATTTGTGGTGTTTAAAATTGCAAGGTTAGAGTTATTTTGGGCTTAAATTCTTGCAAAAAATGAGAGGAAAAAGCGATAGATCGAATTAGTCGTTCCTTATAAAATGACTTTCGAGGGTTGTTCAGCTTCTATAATAAA
>JAHDGY010000082.1 GCA_020631555.1 Flavobacteriales bacterium
TCAAATAAGGTGTATCAGCATTTGGGTAAATATCTTATGACGATACTACCTAGCATATTTAGCATTTTGTTTCAAGCGAAAATCCAATTTGTTAATCTTTCGATATTCGGAAATATATTGCTCTGGCTGGTCTTCATGCCAATTCTTTTTTTAGGCTAAAGCTTTGTTCTAATTCATGGAACCAAAACGAACTTAAATTATTGGTTGAAGTCAACTGGTAAAGCTACCATAGATATAACTGTTGTAGACAAGTACGTTTCTCATAGACGATCAACGGATCACTACGTCCAATTTGCAACTCCGAAAGGTATAATGCAGCATACAGTTTCAGAGAAAAACTACTTTCAGTTCGAAATAGGACGGTCGTTTAATGTCGAAATCAGCGAAGGCTTGTTTGAAGGCTACTTTCTTGATGAACCAATTAATTATTTCTATTCGCCATTCTCAAACTGATCGTTTCATTAATGTGCAAGATAATTTCAAAAGGATAAAAAACGACAATTGCAGATTTATTTTTGATCGCCAACAATATCTGCGATCAATTACAGGTTTAGTTGGGGGCTTTGTATATTGTACTGGTTAAAGCGTAATATTGAGTTGGACAACCGGATGTTGATAAGACATTAACCATACTTATGAAATAGTTCTACATTTGTTCGTCGTGAAGATTTTCAGAAACAAACTCTTTTTGACCTGCTTTTTTGCATTGGCTGCAGGCGTTGTTTTTTCACAAAATAGTGGATCAATTAAAGGAAAAGTACTAGATGCTGATTTGGAATTGGCCATTCCTTTTGTCAAAATTTACGCCAAGGGAGGGCAAGACACTGTATATTCAGATAAAGGGGGAATCTTCGAATTACCAGTACCGTCAGGACGAAACATTACCGTTTTCTTCAAGAATTCAAGGTATCGACGGTTTAAGCAAAAGTTTAAGCTCAAGACTGGGGAAGCTAGGAGTTTCTACCCCAAACTCCAAATGATAACAGCTGATTTAGGAGAAGTTCAAGTTGAAGCTGATATTCAACGAAAAGGAACCATGGAACGCATGGATGCCATAAGTTCATCTAAAATCCCTTCAGCAAAAGGCGACTTTATGGACATGATAAAGGTCACCGGTATTGGAATTCGTTCGAACAATGAACTGAGTGCGTCTTACAATGTCCGGGGGGGGAATTATGACGAGAATCTAATTTACGTTAATGATGTAGAAATCTATCGTCCATTCCTTGCTCGGGCAGGCCAACAGGAAGGATTGAGTTTCATTAATTCAGAATTGGTAGGAAACATCAATTTCTCTGCAGGTGGATTCGAAGCAAAATACGGTGACAAGATGTCTTCTGTATTAGATGTCCAATATAAAAAACCGGATTCGATGAGTGGGTCGGCATGGGCGAGCTTGCTTGGAGCAAGTGTCCATTTGGAAGGGAGGTCAAATAATCGACTTTTTACACATGTAACAGGTGTTCGCTATCAGCAAAACGGCTATGTACTTAATGGTTTAGATACGAAAGGAAGCTATAGGCCGATATTTGTAGATGGACAAAGTTATCTTACCTATACGCCAAACGAGAAACTTGAAATTGGTTTGCTGGGCAACTATTCATTAAATCGATTTAGATCTATTCCTGAGTCGAGGGAAACGGAGTTTGGGACTATTAACGAGGCCTTAAAGTTCAAGGTATACTTTCAAGGACAAGAGGTTACTCAGTATCAATCTGGTACAGCTGCTCTGAGGTTCAAGTACATGCCGAATGATTCGACAACCTTAAAATTTATTGGATCAGGTTTCCATACTGATGAAACAGAAAGATTTGACATTTTGGGCCAGTATTGGTTAGATGAACTGGAAAAGGATTTGGGCTCCGAAAATTTTGGCAAAGTCAAAGCAAATAGGGGAGTCGGATCATTCTTGGACCATGCAAGAAATGAACTGACAGCAACTGTATTCGGTATTTCTCACAAGGGAGATTTTCGTCGAAACAAAATGTTGTTGGAATGGGGGGCTAAGTATAGGTATGAGTCTATATATGACAAAATGCGTGAATGGCATTTAATCGATTCAGCCGGTTTTTCATTACCACACCCTAAGGACTCTGTTGGATATACGAACCCCGATACTCAGCCATACCAAAATCTGGAGCTATCCAACCTACTTCAATCTGAAAATACTGTCGTCAATCACCGTTCGTCTGCTTACGTTCAGGCTGGTTGGGTTTGGCCATTTTTTAAGACCAAAGTATTTGCAAACACTTATAAAAAAACTGATTCAGTTCTTGCTGTTGATACAGTGGAGTCGATTAATTCGTTGTCTTTAAACGCAGGTGTTCGTGCGAATCATTTGAACTATACGGGAGCTACTTTGGTTAGCCCGCGCGCACATGTTTCATATAGACCGAATTGGTATTTTTACCATAACGATTCATTGCACAGAAGAAATGTAGTATTTCGTTTTGCGACTGGATTATACTACCAGCCACCGTTTTACAGAGAATTTAGACGATTCGATGGAACTTTAAATCCCGAAATTAGAGCTCAGAAATCAATTCATTTTGTTCTGGGAAATGATTACACATTCTTTATGTGGAACCGAGTTTTTAAACTTACCACTGAAATTTATTACAAGCATCTTGAGGATATTATTCCTTATGAATTGGAAAACGTTCGCATACGATATTACGCTACAAACAATGCCGTGGGATATTCTTATGGGGCAGATATGAAGTTAAATGGAGAGTTTGTGCCTGGTGTAGAATCTTATATCAACTTGGGATATATGAAAACTGAGGAGAATTTATTGGATGATTACTTTGTTACGAATTACAATAAGGAAGGGGAGCAAATTATACCTGGTTATACTTCCGATAACACCATAGTTTCGAGCGTAACAACTTATCCAGGTTACATACCAAGGCCAACAGATCAAAGGTTTACGTTTAGTATGTTTTTTCAGGACAGAATGCCAGAGGAGTGGGATACAGAAAAGATTAAGTGGTCTACATTCAGTATCACATTGAACACACTATTTGGAGCCCCTCTTCCATATGGCCCTCCTTCATTTGAACGGTATAAAGATATATTGCGAACCTCTTCCTACCGCAGGGTAGATGTTGGTTTTGTGAAGGATCTTTTTACTGACAAAAAGAAGTACAACAAAGAAACGTTTTTTGGGAAGTTTACCAACTTAAGCGTGTCTTTGGAACTATTCAATTTGCTAGGGACTAATAACGTGATTAGCTATATGTGGATTCAGGACGTACGTCAGCGATTTTATGCTATTCCCAATTTCCTTACAAACAGAAGGGTTAATTTAAAATTAGTAGCCAGATTCTAACTCTTCTTTCTGAACTTTCACTTTGTCGCTTTCCAAATATTCGTTGTAAGTCATTAGCTTATCCAAATGACCATTTGGAGTTATTTCAATTATTCGATTGGCCACAGTTTCGACAAACTGATGATCATGACAAGTAAACAATACGGTTCCTTTAAATTCTTTCAGAGCATTATTAAATGCTTGGATAGATTCTAGATCAAGGTGGTTTGTTGGTTCATCAAGAATAAGTAAGTTTCCTTGTCCCAACATCATTCTTGAGATCATGCACCGAACTTTTTCTCCACCAGAAAGAACATTCGACATTTTCAAGGTTTCCTCTCCAGTGAATAACATTTTCCCTAAGAACCCACGAACGTACACTTCATCTTTGTTGTCTGAATACTGCCGCAACCAATCAATCAGGTTTAGATCATCATTGAAATAATCTGCATTTTCATTTGGCAAATAAGTAGTTGTGATGGTTTGCCCGAAATTATAACTCCCAGAATCAGCTTGCTCTTCACCCATTAAAACTTTAAAAAGTGAAGTAATTGCCAAGCTATCATCACCAATAAATGCGATTTTATCGCCTTTGGTAACATTGAGGTTGAAATCCTTAAACAATGATTTCCCGTCTAAAGTTTTGGAAAGTCCATCAATATGTAAGATTTGATCTCCGGCATCTCTTAATTGGTCAAATATTATAGCAGGATATTTACGGCTTGACGGTTGGATGTCTTCAACATTAATCTTGTCCAACAGTTTGCGTCTGCTTGTTGCCTGCTTAGATTTTGACGCATTTGCGCTAAATCGAGCAATAAACTCTTGAAGCTCTTTTTTCTTTTCCTCAGCTTTTTTATTCTGCTGTGCTCGCTGGCGAAGTGCCAATTGACTGGATTCGTACCAGAATGAATAATTTCCTGTAAACAGTTGAATTTTCTTGAAATCAATGTCAACAACATTGGTGCACACGGTATCCAAAAAATGTCGATCGTGAGAAACTACAATTACAGTGTTCTTGAAATCCAATAGAAAATCCTCTAGCCAGGCAATCGTTTTAATGTCCAAGTCGTTTGTTGGCTCATCTAGAATAAGCAAGTCTGGATTACCAAATAAAGCTTGCGCCAAAAGCACCCGAACTTTTTGATTACCATTGAGGTCTTTCATTAATGTATAGTGGCTATCCTCACTAATTCCCAAACCGCTTAAAAGTGCAGCGGCATCCGCTTCTGCATTCCAACCGTCCATTTCAGCGAATTCAGCTTCCAGTTCAGAAGCTTTGATTCCATCTTCATCCGAAAAGTCTGGTTTAGCATAAATTGCATCCTTTTCCTGCATAATGTCCCACAACTTGCTGTGGCCCATTATTACCGTATTCAGAGCAGAACATTCATCAAAAGCAAAATGATTTTGCGATAAAACTGTCATTCTTTTACCTGGTTCCAGAGACACATTTCCAGAAGTAGGATCGATTTCACCAGATAAAATTTTCAGAAAAGTCGATTTTCCCGCACCATTAGCCCCAATTACCCCATAGCAATTGCCCTCGGTAAACTTGATATTAACCTCGTCAAAGAGTACGCGCTTGCCGTACTGTAGTGAAATATTGTGCGCTGAAATCATTTTATTATTGTGCTTTAGGCCGCAAATGTATTGAATTATCAAGGTGTAGCCAATTACCTTAGCGATCAACTATGAATATTTATGCATTTTCTGGATTAGGCGCGGATGACCGACTATTTGATCATTTAATCTATAGATTCAGATATAACGGTAATATCTTGGCTATCTCCCAAAATTTGGGATTTGAAAATCATTGCTAAACCCTGTTTGGAACAAATTAATACAAAGGAGCCAATTTGGCTCTTAGCCGTTTCGATGGGAGGTATGATAGCCTTGGAAGTAGCACAACTGGTAAAAGTAGAGGGTTGTATTTTAATTTCATCATGCACCAATCCTAGCGAAATAAAATTGCCCAGGAATAAAATGACTAATTTGTTTGTGCGCCTTAATCCGCAAATATTTCTATTTGCATTCGGGTTCTTGGGGCCAAATCTAAGGGTGAAGTGAATTTGGTGAGGAAAATGCTGCGAGCCTCCGGAGCGGAAAGAATAAAAGGTAGTGTTTTGGAAATTCTTAGCTGGAATGGAATTTCCTAGAAATTATTTTCAAGTTCATAGAGATAAAGGTCTTGTAATTAGGTGTCCAAATTCGAATAGGTCTGAGGATCTAGTTCTCGACAGCGTAGATCATCTTGCGATCGTGAATAGGGCAGAGGAAATTAGTACTTTTGTCAATCAAATAATTTTAAAATGACTGATTTTCAGGACCACGAAACTCCTATTGAGAAACCAACTGTTTTAAAGGTTTTAGTTGTGTTGAGCTGTATCAATCAAGGACTTACAATACTGTTCTTGTCATTGATTAAACTTGTTGAAAAGGGGGCTTATAACGTAATCGAGAATGCAGATTTAACTGGTGAAGAATACGAAAGTTCAATACGAGCTCTAGACTACATGTCTAGTATTGCCCTACCAAACATACTCTTCAACATAATTAGTTTATACGGAGTTGTCACTATGTGGAAATTGAAAAGACAAGGGTGGCATATATACATCGGTGGTCAAGCGGGATTATTAATTTCTTCCATGATGGTTTCTGGCATTTCATTTGGAGATCACATGTGGGAAATTTTCTTCACGATTAGTTTCGTGATGATGTATCATGTTGCGCTCAACCGGGCCGAGCAAGAAATGGGTAATTCTGATATCGGCGAAAACAGACTAAACTAACGGGGTTCGTTTTGCCCAATTAGTGCGTACTGGACAATGTTAGCTCCCATTTTCAAGGCTTTTAAACGATTTTCTTCTGAATCATTGTGGACTTCTTTGTCTTCCCAACCGTCACCAAGATCAGATTCATAGGAATAAAAACAAACTAGTCTGCCTTTATAAAACAAACCGAACCCTTGTGATGGTTTGCCATCATGTTCGTGAATTTTAGGTAAACCTTTAGCGAAATCATATTTCTGGTGATAAATTGGATGGCCAAATGATAGTTCAATAAATTCCAGTTCGGGGAAAACCTTCTTCATTTGAGGCCGAACGAATTTGTCCATACCATAGTTGTCATCAATATGCAAAAAACCACCACCAATTAAGTACTTACGCAGGTTGTCTGCTTCTTGATAATTAAAAATCACGTTGCCATGCCCTGTCATGTGAACCAACGGGTAACCAAATATTTCTAAATCTCCAACACTTACTTCCGCAATTTCTTCCTTAATGCTAGTTCCAAGCTCAGTGTTGCAAAATTTCACCAAACTAGAAAGTGAAGTTGGATTTGCATACCAGTCACCACCACCATTATATTTTAACAGTGCTATTTGGTAGCCCCTAGGATTGGTTTCTGAGAATCCAAACGCAATTGCTGTAAAAAAAAATAAAGCAACTTTTTTGATGTGAAGATTTGATAGTTTTTTCATCTTGTGTGCAAATTTAGCAATTAGAAAAAAATAAGTTATGACAGCACAAGAAGCGTTAAAAAAACTGAAAGAAGGAAACAAGAACTATTGCTCGGACAACAAAAATGTTGTTACGAACAAAACCATCCGGGCGAATCATGTAAGCGGTCAAAGTCCGTTTGCCATTGCTTTAAGCTGCGCTGATTCTCGTGTGCTTCCAGAAGCAGTTTTTGACTGTGATTTAGGAGATCTTTTCGTAGTTCGTGTTGCCGGAAACATTGCTAACACTTCTAGCATTGCAAGCATCGAATACGCGGTAGCACACCTTGGCACCAAATTAATCGTTGTTTTGGGACACGAAAGCTGTGGTGCGGTCGGAGCTGCGCTTGCCGGTGGAGACAACGGGTATAATCTAAATCACCTCTGTGCACATATTGCGCCAGCGGTAGCTTCTGCAGGTTCTACCGAAGTAGCCGACGTGGTAAAAGAAAATGCTAAACTCAACGCGTTCGAGCTAATTAATCGATCAACAATAATCTCTAATGCTGTTAAGAATGACGGTGTTAAAATTGTTAGCGGATATTATAATTTTGCCTCAGGCGAAGTGGACTTCTTAGACTAAAATACTGTCGTAAATATTACGGCAAGATTAATTATGCCTTGCTGTAATATTTACTTTAGGTAATTTGCCGATTATCCTTCTTGTCATTCTATGACATGGAATTTTATGTTTCGTTTTGTAACTTACATTATATTCCGATTTTTTTACAGGACGTAATTAGTTGACAATTAGCAGTAATAGTCGGTTACCCAAAAAAACTGATTAAATTTAGTTAATCGCATTTTTTATATGAAGGTTTGTACTTTCGCATCGATCTATTTCATTGTTGCAACATTGCAATTGTTTGCTCAAAACTCTTCCGTTAGGGAAGTAATCGAGACCGTAATTGGAAGTACGGTTTACGACTTGCAGTCAAATAAAGGCATGCAAGATCGAATAGCGGTTTCATCAGATGGTAAAATAGGAGCCGTTTTTAATTTAGGCACCCCATCTTCCAATTTTGCGGATCGAGGTACCGGTTATAATTTTTACAATGGAAGCAGTTGGAATGAAATGCCGTCTAACCGTATTGAGACCTTTAAAACCGGATGGCCCAGTTACGCAATGCTTGGAAACGGAAACGAAATTGTTGTTAGCCATCAAACCTCCAACGCAAGCCTGGTTTTCATGTCTAGAGAATTTGGAACAACTGAAGATTGGGAAGTGTCTAAAATTTCATCAAGTACAGGTTTTATTATTGCCTGGAACAAACTGGCTGTAGGCGGACCGGACAACAACACGATTCATTGTATTGCCTTAACATATAGAGAGCTTAACACAAATGATAGCGTTTTCCAAGGACAAAGGCAGGCTTTGTTGTATTGGCGCTCTCTTGATGGTGGAGCGACTTGGGATATTCGAGACAAATTAATTGTCGAGTTGGACAAGACTTATTTTTACGGTTTTCGTCCCGATTCGTATTCGCTTTCATCGTCTGGAAATAACGTTGCAATTGGTGTGTGGGGGCCTTGGTATGATGGTGTTATTCTTAAATCAGAAGACAATGGTTCTTCATGGAAAAAATCTACGGTGCGAGATTTTCCTATCGACCTTTATAATTACTCATCAATTACGGATGATGATGGAGATGGTCTAGCTGACACGATACTTACGATTGATGGTTGCGGAGACATCACATTTGATAGTAATGGAAACTTGCATGCGGTTTTCGGTCTCTACAAGGTGATTGCTAAAGAATCTGAGACAGGCTCGATTGATCACATAAATTATCATGGTCCCGGCGAAATTCATTATTGGAATGAATCGTTCAAAGCTGATTCAAGTATCCGAGTTACAGGCATAGTGGATACAGATAACTCCGGTTCGATTAACCTGATTTCTCCAAAACCTGCTATTGGTAAATACGGTATCGGTTATTGTTCGTGGCCTTCTATTCGTATGGATGCGGATAATAATCTATTTGTTGTGTATTCAGGAGTAGTTGAAAACAGGCACAACATGAGTCAACATTTTCGACATATTTATTTGACCAAATCTTCAGATAACGGTCAAACATGGTGTAAACGCCCGAATGATTTGACACCAGACAACGGTGAAGAGGGTTACGAGTGTGCTTTTCCAAGTGTAGCTCGCGGGTTGATAAAAGATAAAATTCATATTCTTTATCAGAGAGATTTTGAACCAGGGATTCATCTGCTTGGAGATAAAGATCCTGCTGAGAAAAACTCAATTGTTTATCTGCAAGCGGGGTTAAGTGATACTTGCTGGTATGAAGGTGTTAACATTGAAACTCTATCGGATTTGGATGAAATTAAAGTCTACCCGAATCCTGTTGAACGGGAACTCTATATGCAAGTGGGAAAATTGCAAATTTACGATCCTCAATATGTTATAACTAACTTGCTGGGTGAAAGGGTTTTGCTGGAAGAAATGATTTATAAAAATGGCAAACTTATGGCCGATTGCTCGAGCCTTGAAAGCGGAATTTACATAATTCATTTGTCCATAGATGGAATAACCATGAGTAAGCGTTTTGTGGTGAGCCATAATTAGAACATTTAGAAACGAATAATAATTACCGAAGGATATGAATAATAACAACAATAAATCTATGAGATGTGCAATTACAATAGGACTAAGTTTCTGTTTATTAACGGTCTTTGGTCAATCTAACTCGAATCGAGAAATTCCTAAAACCGAAATTGGGGACACTTGGTACGATCAACAAAGTGGGTCTGGAATAAATAGAACAGTGTTAAACGATGACGGTACAGTGGGGACTGTGTTCACGTTCAGCGAAAAAGCAAGTCCTTGGCCAAATAGAGGAACCGGATACAATTATTTTGACGGTACAACATGGGGAAGTGCACCAACAGCCCGTTTAGAAAGTATTCGGACAGGATGGCCTAGTTACGCTGTGCTTGCTAATGGAATGGAAATATCTATCTCCCATTCATGGCCTGGAGGCCGTTTAATTATGATGAGCAGACAAAAGGGTTCTGGTTCCGATTGGAAACAAGACACTTTGTCTAACACTACTGGTTTTAGTGCACTTTGGCCAAATATTACTAGTGGAGGCGCTGATGGCAATAGCATTCATTGCCTAGCCACAAATTATCGAGCATTGGTTGGAGAAGACAGCATTTACAAAGGTCAAAAAAATGCAATTATCTACCGCAGATCACAAGATGGGGGAGCAACTTGGGACATTGTAGATTCAATTTTGCCTGGCCTTGATTCTAACTTCTTTGAATCAGGGGGGAGCTTAAACCATTCAATCACCTCCGAGGGCGACAATGTCGCAATAGCCGTTTGGGGTGGATGGCGAGATTGTGTATTACTAAAATCAACTGATAATGGTACTACTTGGACTAAAACGCTAATAATAGATTTTCCAATTGATTTTTGGGATTTTAAAGGAATATTCGATCCAGATGGAGATGGTATCCACGATACGATAGGTGTCAGTACTTCGTCTGGGGATATTTTGCTTGATAATTCTGGTAAAGTTCATGCCGTATATGGAATGATGCAAGTATACGATGACAATGCCGATAGTTTAACTTATAATTACTTTCCTCTCAAAGGAAAACTACATTATTGGAATGAATCTTTCGGAACAGACTCCTCATTAATTATCGGAGAAGTCATAGATAAAGATGGTTCCGGGGAGTTAGACTGGGTGACGGCTGGACATAATTCTATTCCAAAGTATTCAGGCGGAGCTTGCAGTTCGGGATCAATTCGAAAAGACGTAAATGGTAATTTGTATGTCGTTTATGCAGCTCCAGTGGAGGATAAAAATAATGGTTCGGAACACTTTCAACATTTGTTTTTAACAGCATCTCGAGATGGAGGAAACACTTGGTGCGAATACCCAAATGATATAACTCCTGATCTTGATGATGAAGTGTTTGAGTACGCTTATCCAAACGTGGCTCGTGGAACAATAAGAGACAAAATTCACGTAATAGCTATGCTAGATTATGAACCTGGAACTACCTTTACAAATCCGGCAGATGAAGCTGAGGAAAACACTGTGATTCATTTGGTGGCAGACCTCTCCGATACATGTGGTGTAGCTAATGTTTCAATCGCAGAGTTGGGAAATTCACATAGAATTTCAATTTACCCAAATCCTACTTCAGTTTCGACAACCGTTGAGTTTCCATGTAATCAAAATGATTTGGTGGATGTAATGGTATTCAATATGTTAGGAGCTAAGGTAGAAGCTAGTTTCAAGAATTCATGTAGTAGCGGTAAGACAACATTAACATTGGATACTCGCTCTTACCAGAGTGGGATGTACAAAGTTGCGGTGATAAGCAAAGGTCAACTGTTTTACACCCAGTTTAATGTGATAAAGTAAAAGATTACTGGACGATGACTTAAAAGAGTTCGAAATAATGCAGGCCAACTTAAAAAGGGAGAAAATGATATAAATTTTCTCCCTTTTTAGTTTAAGAACACGGGCATTGATGCAATGTGATCAACCGCGTTTTTTTCGTTATCTGGGTTTACCTCACTCAAAATCGAACTAATTAAGAAATCGAGCTCTTTTTCTGAATAAGTTTCCAAGTCGTCATAGACACTCAGATCCTTCCAGTAACTTCTAATAAATAATATTTTGTCTATTTTACTCATTCCTTTATTAGTTAGACGAAGGAATTGATAGAAAGGTGACGTCTTTCTGGAATATTTTTTCGCCCAAATTACTAATCGCGAAAATTTTTCTGTAAATGGTAACAATGCTGTCCTAAATAATTTTGGGGTTTAAGATTTAGGCTGTATTTGTTGGCTG
>JAHDGY010000011.1 GCA_020631555.1 Flavobacteriales bacterium
ATAAACGTATTAATTCATGATTATCTAAAGTGTCCAGATAAAGGTAGAAGGTCCATTATCAGATGGAATGATTTTACATCATATTAGGGCTTAAAGAAGATTATACTCGTGAAATTTTGGCGATTTATTGATCAGGCATTGGAAAACACGGTTCAATTAAAAGAAAAATGGCAGCAAAAATATGCCGCCTTAGCAAAACATATCACCAAAATGAACTGGTATCCATACTTCACTTACTTAGAATTTAACCCCAAAATAAGACGCATGATTTACTCCACTAATTGGATCGAAAGATTCAACAAAAGTGTAAAAAGAACTCTGAAAATCAGAGGAGCTTTTCCAAACGAAGAAGCTGTGCTCGCGCTAATAACTAGCACCGCAAAAGAAAAAGGAGAAAAAGCTTATAAATACCCAATTCACAATTTTAAATTTGAACCTAAATTTTGATAATGGACTTATTAAATTATTGAAAACTCCAGCAATAACCAGACACACTAATCTGGACACTACTTCCTTTGGCCGTCAAGCCAGTCCGGATATCCGAACCTTTACTTCGAGATTTCATTCGGACGTAGCCCCGGACCAATACTTCGGAAATTCATTCGGACATAGCTGGGAATTTCCAACAAGTTTATAATTACAATAAACGAACAAACTAAAAATTTAACTAAGCACACATTGATGATCCGCTCCCGAATGGAGGCGGATTTTTCATCTTATAAAAAACTGCCCAATCTTTCGAACTGGCTTTAGCGTTAAAGTATAAAACGCAGGTATTAATCCATTAATCTTCCAAGCCAACCGATCTTCTCTATTCGCCGCCAAACGATTTTTTAGCGTTACATTGCTCTGGCCTCCAACGCGCATTTTGGTAGTAATTCTATTCAGGTAGCTCGCCGAAAGTCGATGTTTAAATAACATTCTTAACATCAACTCATAATCAGCTGAATGCCTTAAATCAAGGTTATAAACTCCAAATTTATTGTAGCAAGCTTTTCTGAGAAAAAATGTCGGATGAGGAGGCGTCCACCCATACTTAAACTTTTCTGCCCTAAAATTACCTGATGTCCATCTGCGTGTTACCAAATCGGTATCTACTCTATCTACATAAACTAAATCTGCATATCCAGAATCGAACCCTCGCATAGCAACAACCATATCCTCAACCACCTTGTTGTCTACATAAAGGTCATCTGAATTCAAAATCCCTACAATATCACCAGTCGCTTGTTGAATTCCTTTGTTCATCGCATCGTAAAGCCCTTTATCTGGTTCTGAACAAATTACAGCAATTCTATCCTCGTATTTTCGAACCACTTCCATTGTACGATCTGTCGATTTACCATCAATAATAATGTACTCTATATTTCCGTAGCTCTGTTCTAACACGGATTGAAGTGTATCTTCAATAGTTTCAGCACTATTATAAGATATTGTTATGATGCTTACTTTCTCCATTTAATATCTAACCGAATCAATAACATTACTAAGATTATCTAATCACCCAGCAATAGTTCTTTCCCGTAATTCAATAGCGGGATTGCCCTGATAGATGGTATACGCATTAAGACTTTTGGTAGCTACCGAACCGACCGCAAGTATCGAATGAGATTTACATATTACTCCTGGGCAAACAACAGATTGAGCTCCAATCCAAACCCCTTCTTCTAAAATAATTTGTCGTACAATTAAATCGAAACTAGTCTTCTTGTAATTATGATTTCCACACAACAACATAGCTCCTTGTGAAACGCAAACATTGTCAGAAATTACTGTCTTGGCCAAGTTATCAATCCATACTTTTTCGCCAATCCATACATTACTTCCTATTTCTAGTTTCCACGGATATTTAATATTTACATTGGGTTTAATCACAACCCCTTTACCAACTTTTGCACCAAATAATCTTAGTAAGAATATTTTTATAAAACTAAACGGATTCCAAGGATTTAGAAAGAACAAGAGGTTAATACAATACCAAAAAACGCGAACAACTACATTACCTGGTTTATAATAGTTATTATTGAATTTGGACAAGTCTGTTTTGCTCATACATTAACCTTTTCGGCAAATAATGTTCGATTTACTTCGATTACTTTATCGTTTAGGAGAATTGAACGAGCATATTCTCTACAAGTTACAGATTGTTCACGAGCACCTTCCTCCGTTTGGAATAGAAAAGATTCTATTACTTGAACAAATTTAGACGGTCTACTCAAACTCAACGCTGCGCCAACGCCATCCTTCTCAAGATCAGTCCAAGGAGTTTGATCACTAATTAGTACAGGGCAACCATAAGACAATGCTTCAATTATACAATGGCCATAATTTTCTGCTAGGGTAGGTAAAAAAAACAAGTCGTGTGAGTTATAAAAACCTCCCAATTCGGCGGGTGTTTTAGCTCCAACCAACGACATTTGAACATTCAAATTCTTAGCAGTTTCAACACAGCGATCGATATAATTCTTATCCTCGTGCGGCCCAACAACAGTTAAAAAAATTGATTCTTTATTGGCGCATTCCCCAATAACCTCAATCGCAAATAATAAGTTCTTTTTTTTGGAAACCCTAGAAACAAAAAGGACTTTCAACTTTCCCTGAAGCTTCAAAGCACGGTCCTCCACATTCCAATCTGGGTACTCTCCGATATTCTCGGCAATGCGTACTGCAGCTTTTTTACCGAATACAGACTCAATTTCTGATTTTTCCGCAGAGGTGGATGCATGCCAACGAATGCCTGAAAACAATCCTAAACCTTTTGTTGCGCTGAGAAAACTCTTTTTCTTGAAACTCTTCAACCGCAGAGCCCCTTTGTCCAACATTCCACGTGGTGCAAGAATTACCCTATTCTTAATTTTTTTCTGACGAGCAATACGAAGAGGAAGTATTGAAAATTTCTTTGAAAACAGACTATTCAAGTAAATTACGTCTGGATTAATGCCGTCAATAATCTGAGAAATCTTAGCTTTTCTTTGGTTTGACGGTGACAAGTAAATCACCTGGCCTCCGCTGCATCCAATCCATTTATTTATTTCAATGTTTGGATAGGTCGAAATGCTATCAAAATCGCGGTCGGATGTAACAACGTAAAAGTCAAATTCATTGCTGAATGTTCTCAGAATATTGGCCACCGACTTGATTGGACCTCCAGCCTTGTAACCAGGCAAATACCAATCTGTAAATACCAGTATCTTTCGCTTAGTATTCAACGTTGTTTGCATTTAACCAATTGTCTAGCACTACCAACGACCAAATTTGGGCCCAACCTGTCTTTCCGCCATTGAGAAATTCTTTCCACATTGCCTGTAGCTTTTGCCCATTGACAGGCTTTCTCTCAGACAACGAATCAATTCGTTCTTTACAATAGTCCTTAAGTTCCTTCCTAATCCAGTGTTTCCAAGGTAATACGAATCCCATTTTTGGACGATTCACGATTTCGTTAGGAAGCAATTCTCCTAAACTTTCGATCAGCAATTGTTTTGGTGAATGAGGAAACTTAACTGCATCTTCGACACCATGAACATATTCCAACAATTCATGATCTAAAAACGGTACCCTTACTTCCAATGCATGCGCCATACTCATCTGATCCACATCGCGCAACAATACATTTTGCATGTAAGTATTCATTTCTAAATAACTGACCTTGCTTAAAAATGGAACATTAAACCCATTTGTTCCATATTCAATTCCTTCGGTTGCAAAATCAAAAACAGAATTACTGCTAGAAATATCGGACGAAAGAAAATCTCTTAACTGATTTTCCAGCATGATTTGCCGATTAATTGGGAAGTAGTACGCTAACTCTAAGTATTTCTGATTCAACGTTTCGGATATTTTATCGGAAGACACAGATGGCTTCACACGTCTCAACATGTTTCCCATACCCCTTCTGATAATAGGTGGAAAACTAAACAACCATTTCTTGCCATTCAGACTTGTTGCCCGCTTAAAAATGTCGTAACCACCGAAAACCTCATCCCCACCCAGACCGGACAGCGCCATGGTTATATTGGCAGCTTTAGTGGCTTGTGAAACAACGTAAGTGTTTGGCCCATCTGCACTAGGGTGATCCATCGCAGCAAGAGCCGTAGGTATTTGTTCTAAAAAGTCATTCGGATTGAGTTGGATATTGGTGTGATTTGTCCCAAATTTTTCCGCAATCATTCTAGCGTATTTCGCCTCACTAAACTCCTCTTCAGCAAACGAAATGGTAAACGTAGAAACTGGCTTATCAGAAATTTCGGTCATCGCTCCAACAACTGCACTGGAATCGATACCCCCGGACAAAAATGCTCCAAACGGAACATCTGCAACCAAACGCCGCTGAACGGATTTGTAAAACAGATCTTTAATCGTTCTTTTAATCTCGTCTTTCGAATGCCCTTCAGACTGCTTCGAATAGTTAGAGTTCAAATCCCAAAATCGCTTCTTATTTACTTCGCTGCGGGTTATGCTAAGCATTGTTCCTGCTTCTAGCATATAAACGTCTTTCAGTATAGTATTTGGCGAATGCACGGTGCTGTACCGCAAATAGTCTTCAAATCCGTTAACGGAAAGAGCTGGCTTAAACATTTCTGAAGCAATTACCCCTCTAATTTCAGAAGCAAATACAACCCCATGTTCAGCAAGATGATAGTACAAAGGTTTTATTCCCAATCTATCCCTAAACACGTCAACTCTTCCTTCTTTTTGATCGTAAACTGCAAATGCGAACATGCCATTGAAATGTTCCACACAACTCGCACCCCATTCCATGTAGGCTGCCAAAACGACTTCAGTATCCGATTGACTCTTAAATTCAAAAGAGGACTCCCTTAGCAGTTTATCTTTAATTTCTAGATAATTATAAATTTCACCATTAAATATCAAGGTATAATTTCCGCATGGGCTGGTCATCGGCTGATTACTACCCACGTCTAAATCTATAATTGCCAGACGATTGTGACCAAAAACAACATCTTGATTGAAGTAAAACCCTGTATTATCGGGTCCTCGATGCTTGCCTACTTCGGCCATCCTTCGGACCCTAGTCTCGGCGCTACCACCTTCTGTTAAATCACCAAAGTGAACTATACCAACTATTCCGCACATCGCGCAACAAAAGATTTATCCGCTAGCATCTTACTTATACCGTCCTCGATGGACAATAAGGGTCTACCTAAAATTTCAAGCATCTTCGAATTGTCCGGTAATCTCCTGGTCATATCGCCTTCTTCTAACGGGGGAAGGTGAACAATTTCAGACTTTGAATTCGATGCTCTTATTACAATTTTGGCGAGATCAATTATTTCTACCTCCTGCGAACCTCCAATATTTATCACGTCGTTAAGTAGAACATCATTTTCAAAAATTTTCTGGCAGGCTTCAATATTATCTTCAACATAACAGAACGTACGTGTTTGCTTGCCATCGCCATAAATTGTTATTGGCTCATTTCTAAGCGCCAATCTCAAAAATCTTGTTACCACAAAATCTTTGCTTTGACTCGGGCCGTATGTGTTAAAAAACCTGAATATGGTATACGGAAGTCCAAAACTCTTGTGAAACGATCGATAAAACGATTCCCCAACATTCTTAACCACCGCGTAAGGAACCCTGGAATTCAGCGGTGTAGTATGTTCATGCTGAGGTAGCTCAACCGGTTCTCCATACACCTCGGATGACGAAGAATAAAAAACTCGTTTCACCGATGTATTCTTAGCAAGGTTCAGGATATTCTTTATTCCCTCGATATCGTTTAAAACTCGAATTGGATTTTCCTGTGTTCGAGTTACCCCCACAACTGCGGCGTAATGAAACACATAATCAAACTTATAGCCTAGCATGATTTCGGAAATATCCCGGTAGTTATTCACGTCGCAGAAAACAAATGACCAGTTGGATAATTTGCACGAAGGTAATTTCTCATTTTTTCCTGTAGATAAATTGTCGGCGATAACAACATGGTAATTAGGATTTTTAACCAAAGATCTCACCATAGCCCCTCCGACATTACCTGCTCCTCCTGTAACTAGAATCTTAATCATTTACAACATTTAGCAAACTTTCCGTCCATTTATCGGGTGTAATGTGAGTCGCTAATTCTTTACTATTAACTCCCATTTTCCGAAGTTGATCGTCCGTCGAATTTACAATTTTTAGCATCGCCGACTTCAGATCCGAAACACTCTTTTCTTTAAAGCAAAAACCATTATAGCCGCTTGACAATAGCGCTGAACTTGCACCTACCTGCTCGGACAACAAAAGGGGAAATCTTGCTGCTGCCATTTCATGAACAGACACTCCCCATGGTTCAAAATGACTCGGCAATATGTAAACCGAAGTTTGTTCAAGATAACTTCCAATTTGATCGGGCTGAACAAAACCGAAATGCTTGATATCCTTTGATTCAATCCTATTTTCGTATTCGTCGCCAGTACCTAAACACCATAATTCCCAATCGCATGTTGTCTCTTGCTTTAATTGCTGAAACGCTTCCCACATATCAAAAATCCCCTTGTGTTTTACGTATCTACCGACATAAATAAATCGATGAGGCAAAACTTCCGCTTTCTTACGCTCGGCGTCTTCTCCTAGCTTCAGAAACCATGGAGTGTCGCAAGAATAAAATCCCTCTAGAATATTCGATTCCGGAAAGCCTAATTTTTTTGCGTATCGTTTTTGGGGTGAACCGGGCACCCAAACATGTGTGTAGATTTTTCTCAGCTGAGATCTACCAAGCTGCAAAACCCTTTGTTTTACACTTCCAGTCCAATGATTATCTAAGGTTAAAACAACTGGAACGGAACCGCGAATTTTCTTAACCGCCGCAAAATAGTCTTTATCCATCCATCCGCTCACCACAATAGCATCGGGCTTGCTATCAACAATGTATCGATAAAGGTTTACAGCGTTAAATTCAGATTTTTCATGAACGGTAATTCCCTTGGCAAATTCAAATTCAAAAGGCGCTTCATCTTTAACCGGCCACCTTACGATATCAACCTGAACTCCAGTTTTAGACAGATGGTTGATACAAGCCACGGTATATCCTGCAAGTTCACTATACAAAAACAGAATACATTTCCCTATTCCACTAGTCAGCGTGTTATTCATGATCTATTGATTGAACACTGTACATTATCAAACCAATGATAATGAAAAATAATATGGTAAATGGGTTTAATGAAGCCGTAATCCAAGATTCGTAATTACTCGAAAACATAACACAGTATAAGACCGGCACAGCCATTGGTAAAAATCTAGCCATCAGCAAAAACCATCGTATGATCGGGACAAAAAACAAAACTAACCCAACAATACCTGTATCCAACCAAAAGGCTAAATACGCATTATGCGTATGTCCCTGATGACCTAGAATAGAAAGTCTTGTGGAGTTTTTGTCAAACAAATATTCAGAATATACATACCCTTTGCCCAAGAATATATTCTTTTTGATCTCTTGCCATGCAAATTGCCATGCAACAGCTCTACCTGATCCGGACTTAATTTCATCGACACTTGATGTTCGAAAGTTTTCGGCTAACCCCAAACTAACGCTTAATTGAACCAACCCAGCAACAACGGACTCGAACGTAAACGCCAGCAAAAAGAAAATAAACCAACTCAAAACACTGGATAAATTGATTAAATAATTGAACAAATAAAATATGAACAACGCCATTAAGGCGGATCGAGATCCACTGTAAATTAACGCTACAACAACAACTCCAACTACCCATTTTTTATTCGCCAATGGTTGATCTGGATAAAGCTTGCGGTACATTTGAATAAGTAAAAACAGTAGAACCCCATATATTCCAAGTCCGTTGGGATTTCCCAGCAAGCCCCTATACCTGTCATTCAAATAGGTGAAGTCTTGGGCAAACGGCGCCAGAACTAATCCCGCCACTAAAAAAAACAAACCCACGTTTATAATTGAACGAAAGAAAAAATGACGCTTTTGATCGTCCAATGTTCCTAAAATATATAGGGTACATGAGGGTACTATTGTAAAGGATAAAAGCTTCTGAAGGGAAATCACCGGAGTTGGACTATACAAAAGTCCAATCCAAGCGATCAAGTAAAACGGCAGCAACCCAAACATGAATCTCATGGACAGATTGCCATGCAACTTTTTGCCTAAGGGAATCACCGCCAGTAGCAAAGCCAATATTGGTTTGGTGGAAGCAGAAATAGTAAATAATTGCGATCTAGAATCTGAAAAAAAGAGCACGATAATAAAACAAAACAAGTACTCCATTGCCATTCCTTTTACAAGGAAGTACAAAAAAAGCAAAAGCAGTATCCCTTGGCCTGCAATATGACTAACATTACCAACGACAAAAGCCAGGCCCAAAACCGTCAAATAATTTAGCCAATGTTCCTTAAATCCCCATTGGGGAATTGCTTTATTTAGTACGGCTGACTGATCAATTTCTGTCATCAATTTCAGTCCGAATTTCTAGAGTAGCACTACACATGTTTTGCTCTGCATCCATATACTTACGTAAAGCTAAACATTCTTCCCCTTCGCTCATCATCAACATCGGAGACTATTTGACGAAAGGCTTTTATATAGGTTAAAACCCTATAACGACGACACTGAAACACCCTGATTTTGAGTTGATACTTGAAAAAATCGATTCTTTAATTTTAGAAATGGGATCTCTAGAAAATTATACGACAAGCCACTAATAATCACTGATAATAAAATGGTAATCGGCAAAATCATCCAAGCGGGAAGCCAGCCAGGTGAAGATAAATTACACAACCAAGCAATAACCGCAATGTGATACATGTATAGGCCATATGACCATTTACCTAAGGTATTCAGCCATTTAAATTCTAATAGTGCTTTAAACCTGTCATTGATTGCTAAATTGAAAATGAGCACTCCAGCCGCTAAGGCCTTAACCACGCTAATCAAACCATACAACTGGAAATCAAAATATAACATCCACACTACACCAAAAAACGCAAAAACTACAACTCGGACATCTGTGGTAATTTGGATTGCTCGCTGTAAATTACCGTGTATCATTGTCGAAAAAATACTCCCGACCACTAGGCAATCAATATGTAACTTAATGCAAAATTGAACCCCCGTGGACCATGCTAATGAAGGGTCGATAAAATTGAACAAATAGATCTTGACCAATAAGTAGAGAACCAAAACATAAAATATTACTCTTACTGATTTTCGAAAGACCAGAAATAGCACTGGCCAAAGAATGTAAAATTGCTCTTCAATACCGACAGACCAGGTGTGTGTTGCGTGAGGTACTGCAATTCCTGCAGCTAAATTGTAGTTAGGAACAAAAAACTGTACAACAAATAGTTGAAATCTTTCAAGAAATACTTCTGGATGGACCTCCCAGCCCGGAATGTTCAAAAATTCTAAGTGAGGAAATACAAATACCGCCGCAAAAACTACTACAAAATAAACCGGCCAAATTCGCAATATCCTTCTCAGATAAAACGCTATTAAGTTTATCCTTCCAGTTGCTTTCTTTTCCGATATCAACAAATAGGTTATTAAAAAACCGCTCAGCACAAAAAACAATTGAACCCCAAATTCACTGCAATGCCTGATTATTGGGTGCATGTAATAATTGGCCAATCCGTGGCGAAATTTCAGCTGCTCTACGTGGTGAATAATAACCACAAATGCCGCAATAAAACGTAACGCATTTAAGTTTGGGAAATATGTTCGGTCCAAATTTGGGCGATTTGAGTGAGTTGGGTGAATTGGGTGAATTGGTTACCTCAGCTGCGAACTATCGTACAGAGATTCTATTTGAATGAACTAGCCTACACCCAATACATTATCCAAAAAATTGTTCTATTGTGCTCGTAATATGATCCAGATCATTTTCCGACAATTCATAAAACAATGGCAACCTCACAAGTCCTTCTGAATAGTAACCACTCATTTTCAACTCTCTACCATCATGCTTATCGGTATAATATGGACTTGAGTGCAAACTCTGATAATGGAACACCGCATGAATTCCTCGATCTTTAAGGTATTTTATAAAATCATTCCGTCTTTGTCCCTGATCGAATACTATGAAAAACATGTGTGCATTGTTTGTAGCGTAAGGTGGTATTGGTGACACCATAACACCTTCAGGCTTTAAAGCATCAAAACAAGCCTTATACCTAGCCCAAATTGCTAATCTACGTTGCTGAATATTGTCAATACTTTCGAGCTGAGCCCAAAGAAATGCAGAAATAACTTCAGAGGGCAAGAACGACGCTCCAACATCAATCCAACCATACTTGTCCACCTCGCCGCGAAAAAATGCCGCACGGTTTGTCCCTTTCTCCCAAATAACTTCCGATCTAGCTGCAAACTGTTCATCGTTTATGCATAGCATACCCCCTTCTCCGGAAATAATGTTCTTGGTTTCATGAAATGAAAATGTAGCAAAGTGCCCAATCGAACCTAGTGGCTTGCCATTATAGAATGAATCAATTGCCTGAGCTGCATCTTCAACGACGTAAATTTTGTGCTTTTCTGCAATCTGCATAATAACGTCCATATCGCACGCCATACCAGCATAATGAACGGCAACAATTGCCCTGGTCTTTTCCGTAATCAGTTCCTCTAATCTAGCGGCATCCAAATTCGGATGGCCTTTCTCGCTATCGACAAAAACGATTTTTGCCCCTCGCAGAACAAATGCGTTTGCCGTTGAGACAAACGTAAATGAAGGCACAATCACCTCATCTCCCGGTCCAATATTAAGTAGTATTGCAACCATTTCGAGAGCATCCGTACACGAAGTAGTCATAAGCGTTTTGTGGCAACCAAGACGATTTTTCATAAACGCCTGACAACGCTGGGTTAGCTCTCCGTTTCCTGAAATTTTCCCCGAATAGACCGCCTGATAAATGTAATGTGCTTCTTTACCCGTTAGGAATGGTTTATTAAAAGGAATTTTCATAAAAATTTAAATGATAAATATACTCAACCTCGCACTCGGAGTAACTGTTTCTTTGATAAAATCGAATGGCAAATTCGTTGGTCCGCTGAGTTGCAACACGCACTTCATTACAACCTGCATTTCTAGCGTAAGCTTCAACTTGGGCTAACAACCAATTGCCTATTTGTTTTCCACGCAAATGATGATCTACAGCAATCAAACCAATGGTCAAAACCTTATCGATTCCGAAGGTTATCATTCCGCCTATTGTGCCATTTACTCTTTTCACAACTATACCATCTCCAAAATCCCCGGTTAAAGTTCTGTCAATCCAAAGCTGGTATAGGTCCTTAAATTTTTGAGACAAAAACTGGTCTTTTTTAAATCTTGAATCGTGCCCCGCCTGGTAAGCAAGATCCAGCAGCGCATTGTATTCTTGGTTGGAATTAGGCTTATACAAGGCAGACAGCTCGTTGGATTCTAAAAGACCTTTCTTTGACAACACAACCTTTTCATCCATCAAATATTCGGTCAAGGCTTGCTGTTTTTCTTTGCTTTTTACATACACAAAAATTGGCTCTTCAAACTGTTCGAATACCATTTCGGCATCCATTTGTTCCATTTCCTCTAACACGCATTCCCAAACATCAACTCCAAAGAAATCACTGTCCCAGTCAAGCTTTCGAATTTTCATAATTGATAGATTCCCGAATCAAATATACTGGTCGATGCTTTACCTGATCGAAGATCTTTCCTACATATATCCCAACCAAACCAAGAATTGTAATTATTACCCCCGACAATAACCATACGGATATAATTAAACTTGTAAATCCTAAGACCTGTATCTGCCCTAAACAAAACAAAACGAGATAATATGCAGCAACGGCCAGTGTTGCCACGGAAATCCAAACGCCCAATCGAACAGTAAGTCTTAGCGGTCGATCAGAAAATGTGGTTATAACATTAAACCCAAGCCTCAATAAATCCTTGAACCGATAAGACGATTCTCCCTCTTTTCTCGGGGCGTGGTCAACCTCAACCTTAACGTAATCGAATCCAACCCACCTAATCATAGCAGGCAAGTATCTTACGTAATCCCCCATTGACAAAACAGAGTTAACAACCGATCGATGGTAAATACCGAAATTGGCTATGGTGGCATCCTGTTCTACGCCAGTCATGTAGCCCAGTACATTATAAAACCATTGGCTAAACTTTCGTTTAAAGAATTTATCTCGTCGATTGATCCGTTGCGCTACCACCACTTTATTTCCCTTCAACGATTCGGTGTGGAGCTTTTCTATTTCTTCCGGAACATCTTGTAAATCACAATCCATAACTACCACATGTTCTCCCCTGCTAACCTGCAAGCCTGCAGTAATGGCGGCATGTTGTCCGAAATTCCTACTCAAATTAATCGCCACTACTTTATCATCGCGTTCCGCAACGGCTTTTATTTTTGACCATGAATTGTCTGGCGATGCGTCATTTACGAAAATAATTTCAGATGATTGTCCTAGTTTCTCGAAAACCAGTGTTAATCTTTCATAAAGTTCTTCTATAAATGGTTCTCCCTTGTAAACAGGAATGACTACTGAAATTTTCACGAGCAATAATTTGTCTATCTTCTTCTTGCCTCAATCGCGATAGAACCTACAAACCTACTTTCGTCTTCCACAAGAGCAAAATTTGAATCTTCGCAATCATTGAATTTGCAGGACCTAATATCAGAAAAACCTATCTTATTTAGCTCATGAATTGTTCCTTCTTCGTCCCACAACCATAAATGCTGGTGGTTAGCAAACATCGCCTTAACAACTTTTCGCAATCCTCGATCCCTACTTTCAGATCCAATTTGCATGGCTTTTATAAACTTTATAGCCGCCTCCGGATTATTTTCTTCTCGATTACCAAAATAGGATTTCGCCATGTTTTGTAAATCTGGCATTACCAACCGAAATATTCCGTCGGGTTTGAGAAGCTGATAAGAGTGCTTTAATGCTTTGCGAAAATCTTCTAATGACAAATGTTCGAGCACATGCGAGCAATACACTCCGCTGCAACTTCCTTTTATTACGGGTAAACCTTTTATTACGTCTCCGTACTTTACCTGTTTTGGAAATTTAGGACCAATCGTTTTTCTAGTAATATGCTTGACCACAGGAATTCTCTGCAATCTAAGGGTGGGTGATGCATCAAAATTTACCCAACCGTCCGGTGCGCTAAGGCCACAGCCAAATTGAACGTACATAAATCGTTTGTTTATCAAACTCCCTACGAATATAATTACGAACTAATCTATTTTAACGCAATAAGTCATGTTTATAATAAACAAATCATAAAACATTGTTCTGCAATAAAATTAACATCGACAATCTTACCATCATTTCGAAATATTACGACTCACTAAAATGCTTCGTTCTAATTTCAGATGCTAATCAGCCACTATTTTTTCTGTTGCGGTGAATACTCTTAAGTTCTTCACAAAAAGAATTATAAACTGATGCACTTTTAAAATTTTCGGCCCAAAACTGCACTGCAGCTTCTTTGTCCTGTGGCGACTTTTCTTTTTCTAGATGGAATTCAATTCTACTGATTAACTCACTCGCAGAAATGTCCGGATCCAACAATTCGCCAACAACCGAGGGAACTGCCTCATGCGTTCCACCAACATTCGTTGCCAAAATCGGAATTCCATAGCTTGTTGCTTCCAGAATAGAAATAGGCACCCCCTCGGAACTGGAAACATTAATAAATAAATCAACCTTTCGTTTCGCATAAAAATCCAAGATCGTTTGATTGTCAACATCCCCCATCAGACTAAATAAAACGTTACCAGGAAAATTACAGGTTTGGCTTTCTATCTCCTTTCTCAACGGACCTCCGCCAAAATGTACCCACTCCATTTCAAGGTTGGTTTTACCAATGGCTTCTGCAATCAAAGAAACTCTCTTAACTTCTACCAATCGGGAACAAGACACCATCGTATATTTTTTGCCCCCTTTATTATCCTGCCGTTCAACAGGACTAACAATTCCTAAGCGACCTAGTCTGAATTTAGATTTGAATTGTGGATGCTTTTCGCGCAAATATTGGGTTCCGAAATCTGACACGGCAAAAATCTGATCAAGTTTTGTCAAATGGAACTCCCTAAACGGCATAAATCCAAATTTGTGGCGCTCATTATAAAGATCAAATCCATGTGCTCGGGAAATAAACGTACCAATTGATCCCTTGCGCTTCGCTATAGAGACTACGTTGGTCCAGTTATCAAACCAATAAGTGTAACATATTGATTCTCTCATATCAATTCCTTCTTCACGAATAAAACTGATTAGCTTATCCGAAGCCGCATCGTGCTGTAACCAAGAGCTCAAAGTAATCATTAAGTCTTGACGGCTAATCCTTTTCCAATACTTTGATGTCCACTTTACCAATGGAAATAAATTACGAAATATTCGAGCTTTTGACGATCTATAATCTAACCGAAGATCAATGCATTCCGTATTGCTGGGCAAATTAGCCGAGACATCCTCATAGGCATGAGGAAAAATATAAATCTTGTTGAAATGAGCCGACAAGTATTCCAATTCCGGGTCTAGAAAGGTCGGCCTTGAACCAAGAGGTGAAATATCCGTGAACAGCAATAAATTCATCTTAATTAAAGCATAATTCGTTCAAAAACATTTTCGGAATAACAGTCAAAGATAAACAAATGGAAATGCTGCATTTGAAACATATATTGGTTGTACGACAGTTGTATTATATGGTTTGCCAATCTATACTTTGCACCCCATTCCGCACAATATGCGAAATCCGAGAAAATGTCGAATTTCCCTGAAATAATAGCTCTGAACACTTCGATAAGAGGTACATATCTGCAGCTGAATCTTTAAACATATTGAGCAACACATCCTGCTCATTGTTGTACATCGCCCACTGATGCAATCCTACATCCAAATTCTCCGGAATAAACTTTGGCCAGGTAATGACGTTTTTCAAAGAATTGGTAAATATGTCTTGGACCTCAGAATTGTCAGTAGCCAAAAACACCGTCATATTACTTTTCTTTTCTTTTAGATAACTTATCAATATATCTATCTCATTTTCTGGCTGCTTATCTGTACACCGGACATGAATTCCAATTGCGTTTTCGGTCAAATTATGGTCTGAACAAAACTTGTTTAATGGCTCTACAAAACTCCCTTTAAATCGAATATGTTTGCGAAACACATCTTCGTTAATTGGAGGACAATAATCCAAGAAACAAACCAAATCCTGCCACATTCTATTCCCCAAATGATACCCTTGTACAACCGTATGATTGCCGAATATCGCACGTACCGACTCCCAAATCCCCGGAGCACCTTCATTAGTAGGTTTCGGGGGCATTTTATCCCAATAGGCTATCAGCTTCCGGAATCGCCCACTCGGAACTAATCGAGCTGGTATTTTATTGGCAAAATAGCTTGATCTGATGCAAAAATGCTGGTGCGCCGCTTCCTTCCACTCATCTTTCCAAAACGACGGATAAAATGATTTCCACCCCGCTAAATCATTTAACGGAAATTCAATATCTAAATCAACAAATTCAAAACACTCGTAAAATGCATTAACACCAAACGGGGCAAACTGACCATCGGTCCAATCCACTACAAGCTTTCGATTGTTTCTTAAGGCATACTCTATTGCGCTCGTAAGCGTAATTAATCGATTCCCAAGTCCCGCAACTCCTTTGACAATTAAATATTTGTTACTCATCTAAAAATTTAATTGAAAAGCGTTCGCACGAATAATCAGCCCCATCAATTTGCCCGGCTCGAATAACAAAACTGGCATTTAGTTTCATTGCAAAATCGGCTGGATTATACTCTCCACTATAAAACTCGAGCTGGCTATTAAAATTAATGGCCTTATCATACGAGTGCCCTCTCCAACCAACTGTATCATATACGATTTCTTCGGGAACCACCGGATACAATTGCACACCTCCATTCAAGTATCCCAAATAGTTTGAAAAAGGCATGGTCAAAAATTGTCTAGATGCTGGAGTCACATGACGAATTTGGGCTAGAGAATAATCAAAAACCCCATTTACAATTCGTGTCTTATTTTTTTCCAAGAACTTAACGTCCTCTTGTTCTATGCCTCTACGACTCAAATTATACTCAACTAAAGATGCAGCGTTTTCCAATTGCCCGCTTACCGGCAGTTGCTCTCGATAAACTACAGTACAGGCTATTAAAAAAGTTAATACAACAATTTTAGTAATTGCTTCTCTAGCTACAATTAAAACAAGCACACTAACAAGAAGAAAGAGAAACGAATAAGCCACATAAGGGAATTGATAGGTATTTTCTACGAAAGTCAAACATTGAAATGCTCCAAATCCGCACAAAAACAAAGTTCCACCTACGAAGAAAAGTTGTTGATAAACGGAACGGTTTACCCTAACAAGAGTATACATCAAATAGCACGCAGCTGCCAATAATCCGATAAACAATCCCCCGTTCACTATACTGATGCCGATAATTGCTTTATAAATGGAAACAAATTTTTGTAGCACGTCTTGTGCTGTAAATGGGATCATCAACGACACGGAAGTACCTGTAATCTTGTAGAAGAGTGCCATAAGGCCTGCTAAAACTAGAGAACTTGATCCTAGTACAATTGCCTTGTGTTTTTCAAACCAACCTAAATAGTAACCAATAAACGCCAACAAGACTATTGAAGGAATAACGGCCAAAGCGGTAGCGATCGATATTACTGGCAAAAACAATAACCACATCAAAGCCACCACCGGGGAGTTTTGGTGAAATGCCAATAAACTTGGCAAAAATATAAACAGGTATGGCAACAGGTTGGGCCTGAGCAAAGGTGAAAAAAACATTGGATAACCAACGCTTGTTGTGTTCAACAACTCCTCTATTGGAACCAACAAAATTCCAACAATAATCAGGTAGTCTACGAATTTTAGCTCTCTGTAAAAAGATATAATGGATGCAAAGCCCACAAACAGATAGAATTTGAAAAATGAGTATATGACATATTTCAGGACTAACATATTGCTGATCCCTGAACTCAACCACTGAACCACCGACGCCATCCATAATTCTAAATAATGATATGGTGCGGTTCCATGAAATTTATCATCGAAATTATTGTAGTAATGAAAGAGGTTTTCCTGCCCTCCATCCATCAATGCATGCGATATATTAGCGTAAAACAGAACATCATTATCTATACTCGCCGGCAAATCAAAAAGAACCGAGAAGGCCATAGAGGCAATACACAACGACAGCAGCACCAAAACATTTGCCGGACGAATGTAAGTTTTCCAACCTTCACGATCGTAGTAATTTGCATTATTAACTCTTGCTAACAATACTATAATGAAAGGCGCCAACACGAAAATCGTAGCGCATTTAGTTACACAAATGGCAACTACTGTAACAAGGGTTAATGTTCCAACAACTGAATCAAGAATAAAATTTCCCAGCCAAGAATGATGCGAAAAAGAACGAATCACCCTCGCATTTACAATATGCCCGATTGCTGCCACTAAAGCAATGAGCACGCACTCCAGAATAGTCAGTAAAATTAACTCTGATACCATCTAACAAGAAAACTAAGTTAACAACTTATTGTTGGTAATGTAACACTGCTGACATATAATTAATCGTATCCGCACTAATCAACAAAGGTATTGTATCGCAGAATCTATTTGTAACCCCCTAAAACGTTTTGACCAATTTTACATGGTTATTTGGACTGTATTAATTGTAAAAAACGATCAGCGGTTTTACTTGGCGAATAATGTTCCGACACCCATTGTCTGCCTGATTGACCAATAGCCTGAATTTGGTCTGCACTTAAACTATCCAATTTAGTTTTCAAGCCGGACAATTGAAAATCATCAATTCCAATGTAGTGTTCGCCATCCACTGGCAATTCTGGCAATTGAAAGTTGAAACTTTCAAAATTCAAGAGAATAGGACACGCATTTGCATAAAACAACTCCCACATTCGAAAACTGTCCCACTGAAAAACAAAACAATTGTCCTTTCTGTTTTTAGCGCTTAGAAATTTACGGTACTTCCTCCGCAACTTATCAGTAAAACTGTACGGCTGATACAATTTGGGTTCATATTCAACGTATCCTCCAAATCCTAAAAACATCAAAGACTCATTAATGATCTTGAAATATTCCTGAGAATGTCTACGAGTTGTTGCTTTGTAATAAGTATAATCTGGATCTTCTTCTATTGGGGGCTCCGTGAACTTTTCTTTCAACTCAAATTGAAAATCCAAAGTACTAAAGTCATTAACAAATTCCTTTCTCAAGTTATGCCAAACCCTGAAATTATGACCAATCCCATTGTCCGTAACCTCTCCTCTATTCTCATCAATAGCGGTTATCATACGATTTGTCAACCCCATTGCCCAGGCCCTGTAATTTGGTGGATGCTTGCACCTGCTTACCGTATGGCACCCCAAAATGAAATCAAATATTCGATAGTGTTCATTACCATCCCAAATAGGCGATATCCAATCGTTTCGATCTATCAAAATATGTTTCTTGGCTCGATCGAAGTTTGGGTATCCCATTCGAAACAGTAAGTGTTCAAAAGAACGCACATAACGATAATCATAAATCGCCACATCAAAGGAAGTGTCATCGTTAGCATCCGGAATCAAATAAGTATCTGATTTACTTTCCTTCCAATAATTACAATTGCCAATCACTTGATGACCTAAGGCTTTTAACCCTTCTGCAATAGCCACCATTTCGTGATAATAGTGATCATTTCCATAGGGATAGACAGGTACAACAAAAATCTTGAATTTCATATATTCTGAATAGCTTGGGTTAGGCAACTAGATGGTATTGGTTGAAATATACTCATCGTATGTACATTCCTGAACAATTTCACCATGATCCAATTGAATAATCCTATTAACATTTTTCAACGTAGAAATTCTATGGGCTATAATAAACATTGTCAAACCACTAGTCCTTAAGGCGTCAATTGCGCGCGTTATTTCGAGCTCGGTTTCGCTATCTAAGGCAGAAGTCGCCTCATCAAAAAACAGTATCTCCGCATCAGAATACAATGCTCTTGCGATACCGATTCTTTGTCTTTGTCCACCTGATAGTCGGACACCATTTTCACCAACTCGCACATCAACACCGTCTGATATCTGTTCTATTAAATCCGTCAGCCGGGCTTGTTCAATTACCCGATGTAATTTTTCTGTGTCGATCGCCTCGCGTTTATGGCCGAATGCAATATTCTCTGCCAAAGTCGCATCCATCAGATAAACTTGCTGCTGCACGTATCCAATCTTCTTATGATATGAACCAATATTTTCAAAACCGAGCTCAGTATTATCCACGGCAATTGTTCCCGAATTTGGATTCACAAATCCTAACAACATGTTCATTAGTGTAGTCTTACCCGAACCCGAGGAACCAACAATTCCAAGTACTTCACCTTTTTGAACAGATAATGACAAATTTTTCAGTACCAAGCGATCAGGATCATCGTCAAAGGAATAGCTTACGGAGTTAACACTAATCTTTTCATTAAATGATAACTCGCCCATTTTCGCCTCGGCCTCTACAAGCTGATCCCAATTGGAAACCTGACTAACTATCTCAAAGGTGTACTCTATTTCCTGGAAGCCCATTAATGCCGCCAACATTCTATTCACTGAAGGAAGGATTCTGTACCCAGCAATTCCAAACAAGCTAAGCAAACTAATCAAATCCGAACGATCATCATACCAGTATATTCCGTAAATGACAATGACGCAAACAGCACCAATAAATGCAGTTTCGATAACCTTAGTAGGCATAGCAAGAAGCACATTTCTATGAATTATGACGTTGATAAGCCTGCCAAAATTAAAGTCTATTTCACCCAAGAAAAACTTCCTACTCCGTGTAATTAAGACATCCACATAACCATGTAAACTTTGAAAAACGCTTTCCGTCACTTTTGGTGAATATTCTCTTTCCTTTACTCCATTTGTTGCAATCAATCTCTTTACCCTCAAATAAAACACAAGAAAAATGGGCAAAATAGTCGTTCCCAACAGTACCAATATTCCAGGATTGTAAAAGGCTATCGACATAATGATCACTGAAACAATAATCAGCTCATTGATCAAATTCAACATTCCAAATACACCGTTCTGCGCGAACCTTTGAGTAACAGTCAGCACATTAAACAAGAGATGGTTGGAGTTATATTTCTTGAAAAACGCATAACCTTTACTGTAATAAATGGTGTGCAGTCGCAATGCAATCTTCTTAGCCAAACGCAGTGCAAACCGACTTTGGGTTCTTAGGATAAGCAATGACAATCCATTTTTAACCAAAAAAATGAAGAATATACATCCGCAAATTGCTGAGATAAATTGCTCCGAACTTTCAAAACCACATGAATTATAAATGGATTGCAATAACTCTGAATTTTCAACCGCATCCTCCCCCAGAAGGACTGTTAACAAATACGGAAACATGGCCAAACCAGACAGTTCCATGATTGAATTCAATAATAAAAGGCCAAGAACACCAAATGCTTTCTTTCTATCACTTTTGGGAAGAACTCTTACCGTGCAAGCAACAGTTCGAAATACTATGTTATTCAATAATCTCACAGCTAAATTTCTCTTCTATTCCGATTCTTCGTAACCGTAATAACCGTTGCCATACTTGTAGCCATATTGGTAACCGTACCCATATCGGGAATATAGATAATTTCCGTAACGATAATTATTCGCCTTAATTCTATTCAATATAATACCTGTCTTCTCGGCCGTGCACTTGTTCAAAATATCTGTTATGTATTGAACGCTTTGCTTCTTTAGCTTTTCAGAATCTGCAACGAACAATCCAATATCCACCTTGCTCAGAAGTATCAACGCATCGCTAATCAACCCTACCGGTGGGGTATCCAAAATAATGAAATCGTAATTGTCTTTGCCGTAAACTAATAATTGCTCCAGCTGATCACTCAGCACGAGCTCCGACGCATTTGGTGGAACCGGACCAGCACTAATATACTCCAGCGCGTCAACCTCCGTTTTCGCAATCACATCTTCTATCGGGCACTGACCAGAAAGAAATTGTGATAAGCCATTAGTATGATCATCTCCAAAAACCCTATGCACTTTTGGCTTGTGCATATCGACATCAACATATAAAACCCTTTTGCCACTTCGTCCTAAAATAATAGCCACATTGGCAGATGTGAACGTTTTACCTTCTCCCGGAAGAATGGAAGTAATCATTATTGAGGCTCCCTTTCCATCTGGAATATCGGTAAGATACATCAGGTTAGCTCTAACATTTCGATAAGCTTCAACTAACATGGAGCGCGCTTTGAGTCCTAAAATGTTTACATATTCAACTTGCTTTTTCATCGGAACCCCGCCAATAATCGGAACATTCGTAATCTTCTTTAGTTCATCAATAGAATCAATCTTAAAGAAGAACAAAAACCTAATTGTTCCTATCAGGAAGGCCAATACAATTCCAATTATTACTCCAGTACCTTTTATTTTAGTTTTATCCGGAGACACCACCCCCAAATATCTTGGCGCTTCCACAACCTTTGTTTGTGAAACAATACCTGCCCTTGTAATGGTGGTATTCGTTCTACGTTCGAGCAGAAATTCATACATTTTCAAATTAACCGCAATTTTTCGCTCTATCGCTTGCAAATCCCTCTCTGAAGTTGGGATCGCCTTAATTTCTCCCGCAGCTTTTCTCACTTGAACATCCAGAATGTCAATCTGTTCGTTAATTGCGGATTTTGCACCGTGGATGTACGTGATCATATCCTTTCTAATCTCCTGCAAACTGGAGTCCAATCGTACAATAACGGGATTGTCTTTTGTATACCCATCTTTCAACAACTCAACCTTATTAAGCTGTGCATTGTACAGTTTAGAAATCGTCTTTGACAAGTAACCATCGTCGTCCAAAACATATGTCTCAGGAGGCAGAAAACGCTTACTTTGCACATCATAGACATAACGCTCCAAATTTTCCAAAGATTTTAAATTAAACTGCAACTTGCGTTGTTTGGCCTCGTTCTCCACAAGCATTAAATAACTCGTTTCAGATTCTTTCGCCAGATCAAGAATTCCTTTCATTTTTCGGTAATTATCCTCTTCTCGCTCCAGTGAATCCAATACTACTAACACCTGTTCAATTTGCTTTTCAATGAACTTCAATGTATTCGTATTAACATCATATTCATTTTGGAGGGTGCTTTCAATATAAACTTTTGCCAAAGTGTCCATAAACATCTTCGCACGCTCAGGAATTTCATCTTGAATCATCACGTCGAGAATTGATGTATACTCTACATTGGTGACTGTTACGTTATACAGATATTTATTGATCAAATAGGTTGGCCGATGTCGGATAAACTCATAATGAATTAGGGACAATTCACTGGCCGACTCCGCCGTCAGAATAGGCTGTTTATTAGCGGTAATTACGTAGTCAACTGTTACTGCCTTTTCTCCGAAATAGTGCTGCGCACGAACAAAATTATCATTCTTATAATAGGTCAATTCATACTTTTCGTGATCGATAATTTTGAAGCCAAACTTCTGTTCGAACAAGCGATTATTCAGTAACTGAATATCTATTAAAAATGGAACCTCCTTGTACAAAGAAGTGGTCTTTACCCTACCTTTGATAAAATAAGACACTTCGTATTTCAATCGACCGCATGCTTCCGCAATTAAGTCATAGGACGTCAAAATCCTTTTCTGATTCGTTACATCTGCGTATTGTTCGTAATAACCTATATTTCTGTATATCGCATTTTGATAATCATAAGTATCTCCAGACTTGAGCAATAACTGCATTTGCACCGCGTGTACTTCGTTCAAACGATGAGCGTAAAACGACGCAATAAGAAAGGCTCCCAACGGAAGCAATACGATAAACAGCAAGTTCTTTTTGATTAGGGATAGAATAAATTTAATCTCTTCCGCTCCGATCCCTTTGTTTTTTTGGCTCAAATGCTCCATTCAATATAGTGCTGGTAAAGTTTCCCGTAATAAGCAAATATAGTAATTGATCCATGATTTAAATGATTCTTTGGAGTTTGAATTCAAAACCAACAACTACTTCTTCAACAAGCTTTTAATCTGGTAATTTAATGTATAAAGTATTTCATCTAATAGTCCTCAATTTTAACGATTTAGACTCCACCATATAATTTTAAATAGCTACATTTGCCCTACTCAAAACTAATACATGAGAACAAAGCAATTTATTTACCTGGCTGTTTTAGTAGCAGGATTGGTTATTTTTATGGACTCAGGAATTTTGGCTCAACCAGCAACTGGCGGACCTCCTGACCCTCCGTCAACTGGAGCACCTCCGTGCTGGCCTCCAAGTACTTGCGTCCCAATCGACGGTGGTATTGCTGGCCTCATCGCAATAGGGTTGGCCCTTGTTGGAAGACATTTTTACAAGAGCAGAAAAACGATTTAGCACCTAGTAACTTCAAAGTTTTCCGGAATTAGCGTTATGCGCATATTGAAGTTATGGAACAAACCCTTCGTCAGGTTTGTATTATTATGTACAATTCTTTTTTCGTCGCTATATACACTATATTATAGCATTGTACAACCATCCACCGGATACGATGATTGGCTGGTATCCCAGTTAACAGATCATGCTTCAAAGATTCTGAACATTGTCGGCTTCGATTCATACGTAGACTCATCTACGAAATACGTTGTTTTAAATTTCAACGAATCACTTTCCCAGGGCGTTTGGGTTGGGGCACGCTGCAATGGGACAACATTATTCATCTTATTCTTTTCTTTTATAGTTTGCTTTCCTGGTAGACTCAAAAACAAAATCTGGTTCATTCCATTGGGGTTATTCACTCTTCACTTTATCAACGCTCTTCGAATCTCTGCCTTGGCTTATATTTCATCGTTCTATCCTGAAAGCTTCAATATTAATCATGAAGTCACTTTTTATATCATAACTTGGGCCGTCGTAATTGGTCTTTGGATGAGTTGGATTAAAATTAATACGCCTAAAGCGGAGTTAGATGCCCCGAAAAAATAAAGTACTCTGGACTACCCTGATTGTTTTAGTTCTTACAACTTTGTATGCATGCCGGGACTTTAGTTTCAAAAACCTGAATGCTCAGATTTACTACGATTACAAAGTTGCAATTGGAGAAACAAGCACTTTCAATTATACACACAGTTTAGTTGAACCCATTCTTTCCAAGTTCAACTACAAACAATTGCACTTCGGAAAATGGATTCTAACGGGTCTTTTTATTATTGCATTTTTTCTAACCAACCACTTTGCCGCCAAGTTGTTTAATGACCCTAAATTATTTCGGACCGCGAACTTAGCCTTGTATACTATAATTATCCTGATTGCTTGTGCGCTGTACACAGCGGGCAACTATTTAATTCCTATCAACCTAATGCAATTTATTCAATCACCAATGCCTATTATGATTTTAACCATTGGTATACGCGCTTACATCAAAAACAACAAAGTGTTAAACAGGTGATCGTTGAGTATCAAACCTTAACCGATTGTTTTTTTGCAAACCATACTTTATACTGTACATTCGCAGAAATTTATTGAGTTATAATGGGAGCGGACACACAAGTTTTTCGTTTAATCGAACAAGAGAAAAAAAGACAAAAATCAGGGATTGAATTGATTGCCTCTGAAAACTTTGTAAGCAACGATGTAATGAATGCCATGGGATCGGAGCTTACCAATAAATACGCCGAAGGACTACCCTTTAAGCGTTATTATGGAGGATGCGAAATTGTTGATCAAATCGAGCAACTTGCCATAGACCGGTTAAAAGAATTATTTGGAGTCGAATGGGCTAATGTTCAACCACATTCTGGAGCACAAGCCAACGCAGCAGTAATGTTAGCTTGTCTGCAGCCGGGCGACAAAATTCTTGGCTTTGATCTATCCCATGGTGGTCACCTTACGCACGGTTCTCCTGTAAATTACTCGGGCAAACTTTATTCCCCATCTTTTTATGGCGTCGACCCAGACACTGGTCGGATTGATTATGATCAGCTTGAGAACAAGGCAGCTGAAGAAAAGCCGAAAATGATAATTTGCGGAGCCTCTGCATATTCTAGAGATTGGGACTATGAACGACTAAGGACCATTGCAGATTCTGTAGGAGCAATACTTCTTGCAGACATTTCCCACCCTGCAGGTCTAATTGCTGCTGGACTTCTTAATAATCCTGCTGAACACTGCCACATTTTAACGTCTACTACGCATAAAACCCTACGTGGACCAAGAGGCGGAATCATCATGATGGGGAAAGACTTTGAAAACCCTTGGGGCTTAAAAACTCCCAAAGGAGTTGTAAAGAAAATGTCCAGCCTTCTTAACTCGGCTGTGTTCCCAGGAACTCAGGGAGGTCCTTTGGAGCATGTTATTGCAGCCAAAGCCGTGGCATTTGGCGAAGCCCTTAAACCTGAATACAAAGTTTATTGTCAAAAAGTAATCGACAACGCTGATGCCCTGGCCAGTGAATTGGTGAAAAGAGAGTATAAGATTATTTCCGGAGGAACTGAAAATCATTCAATCCTTATTGATTTACGGTCAAAGAATATCACTGGAAAAGACGCAGAAAATGCACTTGGACTTGCAGACATCACCGTTAACAAAAATATGGTGCCATTCGATGATCAATCTCCATTTGTAACAAGCGGAATTAGAATTGGATCTGCAGCAATTACAACACGTGGGGTTGAGAAAAAAGAAATCAAAAAAATAGTCGATTTAATTGATCGCGTGATTACTAATTCTTCTGATGAAAAAGTAATTGCAGATGTAAAGAAGGAAATCAATGAAATGATGAACGATCGACCACTTTATGCTTGGTAATTCCAAGCATTTTCTTGAGGTAATAACTTATTTGATTTAATTTTCTTCTGATAGACTTAATATGCCGGTCATTTAAAAACAAGAAGTAGGTTGCAATCATGATTAACCCAAAGTCTGGCAACCCCATTCCAAATGCTATGTATAAATGAATTCCAACTCCAATCAACAGGAAGGGAATTTTAATACCATTAAACCAGACTAGTACGGGAAATAAAACCTGATAAGTTAAAACCGCATAGGTAACTAACCGGACCAGCCATTCAACCTCAGCAAGCCCATGGAGCATGGGAGTACTGAAGTGGTTATGCGCTAAAATATAGAAGTTAGCTTCCCCATCAAGCCATTCAGATCTAAACAATTTATAACCACCAGCAATTGCATAAACTAGAACCACCTGAGTTTTGCAAGCCCAAAGTGCCAATTTAGATACCAGCCAACCAATACCTTGGCTATTTTCTGCAAATTTAGGTTGAACCAACATCATGTAAAACAATAATATTCCAGCCAGGTCCATCCCTCCATTATCCATCAAGTACATTCTGTTATACAGGTTAGAAGTAGACCACCAAATAATTATTGAATTAGCTACAGGAAACCTACCCACCAGGGCAAAAACCAAGGCAAATAGCTGAATACAAACAATAATCCAGTAATACTTTCCCAATCCGAACACGTTTATACAATCCAACAACATGGATAAAGATCCAGGATAATAAACCGTCTCAAGCATTAAACTAGATTCTCCCCAGACAAAATCAGCAATTGGCAAAAGACGCAAAGTCTGGAACAGTAAAACCAAGTAAAGCATAACTCTAAAAAACCGGTAACCTAGATCCTCTTGATTAGGCCTAAATAAACTTTCGAATATATTATCAACCAATTTGGTCATTGCTTAAATGCACATTTAGGATATATCGCTATTTCCTCATAAAATACATCAGAAAATGCCTTTTGTCTTGATTTAAAATGAACGTAGAAACTAATCGAATCAACTTCCGTTACCTGAAAACTGTAGTTAGTGAAATTCTTAATAAAATGGCTTACCAGCTGATAACTATCATGCAACTCTCCATTTCTTAACTTTTCAAAATACGCCCTCTTATCCTTCCATTTGTAATAATCCATGTACAAGAACGTTAAACAATTCTCGTACGACAAACATATTTTTTCATGATAAGAAATGCGACTGGCATAGTGTTCTGGATAAATTTTGGAAAAAACATCAATTGTATCACTCCACTTCCCCATAGAAAAATACTGGTAATATAAGTAACGTTCCATCTTAGGTGTTGGCGCAAATAGGTTCCAACGTTGCTGAAACACGGGAGTAATATATGGGGTAACCATACGTTTTGGCTCCTTTCCGATTAATGAAGTTGGAAGCACATAGCAGAGGGTCAATACGAAATGTAAAACCAGAATTGAAACTCCCACTAACCAATACCAACTTCTATTTCCCATATACTATAGTACAATCCTAATGTAGAAATTATTGGCGCTGTAATTTGAAGGTTTCTTTATTTAATTAAACATAGTAGATTTACCAAACTGTTGCCATATTTGTACCCCACTATTTTAATTAAACAGGATGCCATTATGATAGCTGCCAACAATCCAAATTTAAATTCTTGGGTGCAAATCCCAGAAAACTCTGATTTCCCGATTCAAAACCTTCCTTTCGGTATATTTTCTACAAAAAAGTTGAGTCCCAGAGTAGGAGTTGCATTGGGCGAAAAAATTATCGATTTAAATGCTCTCGGTGAATTAGGCTATCTGAAAGATCTTGATATTCCAACCGATGCTTTTCGGAATTCAGTACTCAATAACATGATGGGGCATAGCAAACTGGCTATCCGCGATTTGCGGCAGAGAATATCAGATCTTTTTGTCGACACAAATTCTGAGCTGCAAACAAACACCGATCATCATTCATCTATTCTGATTGAACAGCACGATGCTTTCATGCACTTGCCAATAAAAGTGGGCGACTATACTGATTTTTACTCAAGTGAACAGCACGCCTATAACGTTGGCTGCATGTTCAGGGATCCCAATAATGCCCTTCTTCCAAATTGGAAACATATTCCGGTTGGATACCATGGCCGCGCATCATCAATAATTGTATCAGGTACGGACATTCATCGTCCGAAAGGACAACAAATTCCTCCAAACGAAACTCAACCAGTATTTGGTCCGAGCAGACTGTTAGACTTTGAATTGGAAATGGCCTTTATAACATTCGATGGAAAACCATTAGGTCAAAACATTTCCACCGCCGAGGCTGATGACTATATTTTTGGAATGTGTCTTTTCAATGACTGGTCCGCCCGGGACATTCAGAAATGGGAATATGTTCCACTTGGACCTTTCTTAGGTAAAAGTTTTGCCTCCTCTATATCTCCATGGATAGTTACATTAGATGCGTTAGAGCCATTTAGGGTATCTGGGCCGGATCAAGCCCCCAAAGTACTGCCTTACCTGCAGTATAAAGAAGAAAAGCATCTAGACATTAAATTAGAGGTAGCAATTTCCTCTTCTGATTTTGATGAACACGTCGTATCCCGTAGCAACTACAAATACATGTACTGGAATATGAACCAACAGTTGGCTCATCATACAATTAATGGCTGTAACATAAATTGCGGTGATATTATGGCGTCCGGAACCATTTCAGGACCAGAAGAAGGCTCGTACGGATCAATGTTGGAAATTTCATGGAAAGGGACCAGACCAGTTCGAATGCCTGACGGCACCGAAAGAAAGTTCATTGCCGATGGTGACTCCGTTATTATGCGTGGCTATTCATCCAATGACAAATTAAGGATTGGTTTTGGGGAAGTAAAAACGAAAGTCCTTCCAACGATATAACCAAATAATAATTTTATTGAACATTGGAACCACCACGGACTAATTCTAATTATCAAAAAATCCCAATAAAAAAAGAGCGCAAGTACTCCTACTTGCGCTCAACCAACCTTAAACATGAAAAAATTACTTAAATATTCTTTAAGCTTTTTTTACTCTCATCGCAAATATAATGCAGAACCGCTTACGTAGAGTAAAACCACTATCGTTTTAGACGAAATACCTGTTTTATTCTACTACGAACAAAAATAACCCCATGACAATCTTATTTTACCCGACAACCACATAGCCCACAAACAAGATTATCCAACAAAACACTGTTTATCAATCCGGTTAACGTAAACCTAACATCAGACCGCACGTAAAGATGAGTTATCATTGATCGTAGGGGTATTTCACTCCTTGATATTTTTCGAGGTAAACTTTTATTGTTCCTATAAGTATGTCTGCACTCACAAACACCGGGATTCGGTTTTTATCATCGGTAACGTAAATTATCATATGCTCCCCTGAATTAAATACCGTTCCTTCGACCAACAGTGGACTCAATTTAATGCAATTGAACTTCTCTCTTTTCAGAGATTTGGCCACTCCCTTGCCGAGGTACCGAACATAGATCCTATACTTTCTCTTATCCAATATTAGGTTCAAACCCACAGTGTCTCCAACTTTCGACTTGGAAAAATCTAATGTACGAACTTGGTATACTGCGCTCATAATATCCATCGTGGTAGGCTGGATTGGTATTGTGTCAATTAGACCTTCGCCATTCGTAACCCAAGTCACCAACTGATTTCGATCAAATTTATAATCGTAAAAAATCTCAAAACCTCCTTCAGAAACATCTCGCAAGAACCTCCGCGGTAACAAATCATGTTTTGAAATCACAGATTCATATACATCCCTGACTTTAAACAACACATCATATTCCTTAAAGCTCCTGCCGGCACCTTTTAAGTGAAAACAACTGGTCGATTCGTAAACTGTATCAGTAACAGAAAAAGTAACCTTGCCCGCTGGAACCCAAACTTTTTTGAAATTGTAGTACCCTACATAGTCTAGTTGTTCTCCTCCTCGAAACGGGAGAATTTTATCTACTACCTGTCCAGTGGCTCCAATAAACAAGAGACTTAACGCTAAAGCCAACCAGCCTCTGCACTCACTAAAAATGATGCAAACAGTTAAAGACGAAATTAAGAATTAGATTCCACTGGGTTAACCTGTGCTTTTATCTTAATAATCGTATGTCTTGGATTAGTATTAGCGGTAACAGTTACCGTCTTTTGAATATTTCCACTTTGCTTACCTGGCTTATAAACGACATCAATCGTTTCTGTCTGTCCAGGTAATATTGGCTTTTTGGGGTAATCAGGAACAGTACACCCACAAGAACCTTTAGCGTTTTCAATTACCAGCGGTTCGCTCCCCGAATTCGTAAAAGAAAACGAATAACTATTCTCCGAATCTTGCAGAACAGTACCAAAGTCGTGAACTTCTTTATCGAAACTCATCGTAGTAATTGGACCACTTACCTTTTCCTCCTTAATCGTAGGTCTGGGCGGCTCAGGAATACCTTTAGCGGCATGTGACATTTGTGGAGAAGAGATATCAGGCAGACTGTGCTCTTGAGGATTAAAGTACTTATCCTGTGAACTACTGTATACACTGTACAAAAAAAAGGTGTTAACCGACAACAATGCAACGGCTATAACCAATAATCCGGTTTTCAAATTTTCCAAAGCAAATTATTTTATTCGAATTTACAATATTCTAGTTAGTCGCCAACCTATACTTTTGATACATATCTTCCTGTAATATATAAATGGCCTTCTGTAACGCTGTATTAAGGGAACTAATTGTTTCATAAAACTTCTCCCCCCCCCACATATCTTGTGCAATATCAGCTTTTAACCGCACATGAATGAGTTGTTTCGCCTTTTCATAACCCTCTTCATCAAATTCCAACTCTGATTTTTCGCCTTCAGCAATAAACTTATCAATCAATGATTCCGGATCAAAGTTAGCCATAAAGTCTTTAAAATATGGATAATCCGCAGCCAGAGCCTCCCTATTCTTATTCACGTATTTCAATGCAAAATTTGAAAAAACACCCTTTCTCAAAAGCTGGCCAAAGTACTTCGATGAATTTGTTGTGTCCAACGGAACAAACACGTCTGGCGTAATTCCACCACCGCCGTACACTACCCGGCTATTTATCCTTGTCGTAAATTTCAACGAATCAACAATTGCAATACTATCCGAACTAAATGCTTCACCTGTAATTCGACGAGTATATTTTTCCTTTCGATAAGCATCCGTACCATCTTTATATGACTTTTGGATACATCTACCAGATGGAGTATAATAACGTGACATTGTTAATCGTACGGATGATCCGTCAGGTAATGGCACCGGACGCTGCACTAATCCTTTACCAAAAGATCTCCTACCAACTACCAAACCACGATCCCAATCTTGAATTGCTCCAGAAACAATCTCACTTGCAGATGCAGAGCTCTCGTCCACCAACACGATTAATCTTCCCTCCTCGAAAGCGTCATGCTTCCTTGTTTCATAATCCTTTCGATTGGCAGATCTACCTTTAGTATACACTACCAAACGAGGATCCTTTAAAAAATGATCTGCTAAGTCAATGGCAGTAATGAGATAACCTCCCCCGTTGCCCTGAAGGTCCAAAACAAGGTCTTTCATCCCTTCGCCTCGTAATTTCTTTAAACCTTTTTCAAACTCTTCTATAGTAGTGGCAGAAAAATTGTTCAGTTTAATATATCCAACATTAGGCGCAACCATAAATGATGCGTCCATACTATAGATCGGAATCTTATCTCTTTCAATTACAAAATCAAGAAGCCCCTCCCCCTCACGTAACATCTTAACTTTAACTATGGTTCCTTTATTTCCGAGTAGGCGATCCCTAACTCCCGAATTAGAAATTCCAATCCCAGCAACCTTCTCCCCATCAACCTCTATAAACTTGTCTCCAGCCAAAATACCTACCTTTTCAGACGGTCCTCCGGGAATAGGATTGACCACCAAAATTGTATCCACCATAATCTGAAATCGCACACCAACGCCTTCAAAATTTCCTTTTAAGGGAGCGTTCATTGCATCAACTTCTTTCTTAGGAATATAAATCGAATGAGGATCCAATTTATTCAGCATACCTACAATGGCGCTCTCTGTTACCAGTTCAGAAGTCAACGAATCGACAAGAACTTGTTCCACATATGAAAGTAAGTCCACAAACCTACCGTTCATTTTGATTAGCGAAGAACCCTCAACCTTAGCCAATTTTTGAATTTCAGTCTCAAACTCGTCCAACGGTATTCTACAATCTGCAGAATCTACGGCATCAATTATCCCTTGATATGCAAAACCAAGCAATTCGCTTTTATCTACCTCATCAACATAATAGCGATCAATGTAGTTAACTAACGTGGTAAATTTTCTCGCTTGCTTGAAATGCTCATCATTAGGATACTCCGCAGAATACCCTACCGATACACAAACCAATAACAATACTAACAGTCGACTAATATGTTCTATCTTCATCCGCCAAAATATTTTGATCCTTTTATAACGTATTTCTAAAGTTTTCGTTTCCTTCCAAAACTATTCCAAACTCATTTTATTGCTGGTATAGATCAACACTACCTAAATTTGATTAGTTGATCTCTTATCAGAAAACGTCCAGAGTAAAACAAATGTAATCAAACCATTGATTAACAAAAGCTCATGAGAAAATTGATATCCATTTAAAATATCCTGGTCATACTTTCCTAATAAAAAACACAACACAGGACCGACAAGGCAAATCGGCAATACTTTCCAACCTAAAACTACCGCCTTCGTTAATATTCCGAAGGAAAACAATCCAAGCAACGGCCCATAAGTAAGCGCCGCAAGTTTGAATATGCTCATGAGCGCATTTTTTTCCAATACTTCGTTAAGCACCAACGCTACTAAAATTAAAACTAAAGACACTAGCACATGTACGATCTGCCTACTTTTAATTTGATTTAACTGCGAACTATTCGATTCATTAGTCTTTTCCGAATACCCAAGAATATCAACACAAAAACAAGTCGTTAACGACGCCAATGCTGAATCTGCACTTGAATACGCTGCAGCAACTAGTCCTACGATGAATAAAATCGCCACCCCACCTCCAAGCAGCGGACCATTCTCTAAAGCCAAGCTTGGGTATACTGCATCTGGAATTATTTTTCCCGCATCGTTTAAAGGCAACTTAATTCCGTGTTGCTCAGCGTACATTAATAGCGCACAACCTAACATCAAAAAGAACAAATTCACAAATAATTGAACAATTGAAAATGACACAACATTTTTCTGTGATGACCTCAGATCTTTACAGGTCAAGTTCTTTTGCATCATGTCCTGATCTAAACCAGTCATGCATAAAGCAACAGCAGCACCTGCGAGTATTTGCTTAATCCAAAAATTCCCTGCTTTGAAACCTTCCAAAAAGAAAATTTTGCTTCTCGAATCAACAAATATTTGGTTAGTCAATTCAACAATGGAAAAATTGAGCTCCTTTGCAATAATGACAAACGTTGTGATTGCTGCGATCAGCATGAGCATTGTTTGCAAAGTGTCGGTCCACACAATAGTTTTTATACCTCCCCTGAAAGTGTATAACCATATTAACAACACGGAAAATACTACCGTAGCCCAAAATGGCACACCAAAATCTACCAATACAAATCGATGCAAAATCTGAGCGACCAATAAAAGACGAATTGAAGCGCCAAAAACCCGTGATAACATGAAGTACGCTGTTCCTATGTAATAACTTGGCTTACCCAAACGATTACCAAGATACTCGTAAATAGAGACTACTTGATAGCGATAATAAATCGGCAGAAGAACATACGCAATAACTCCGTAGCCGATCAAATAGCCAATAACCATTTGCATGTAACCAAACGAACTAGAATTAACTTGCCCGGTAACGGAAACAAAAGTTATACCCGAAAGCGATGCGCCAATCATTCCAAATGCAACCAAATACCAAGGCGACTTCTGCTCCCCCTTGAAGAAGGCATAATTCCCCTTCTTCCCTGAAGTCAGTCTAGCTACAAAAACCAACAGTACAAAGTAAATTAGCACCACAAAAAGAAGGGTGGTTCCGGTCATACGGTTAAATTATCAGTAATTAATGGAATATAAAGATGCCTCTGCACCCATTTTCAGAATTATTTGATTTGGATACTATAATTTCTCTTTTCATTACTGTCACATTTAACAGGCTAAATATACAATCTACACCTATTTCGGCTATCTCTAGTAGGACAAATTTAAATACATTAAATTTGAGCCATGAATATTCCTTCAAATTTACTTGAAGAAGCGGTTCAACAAATGTCTAGCTTACCTAGTATTGGAAAACGCACCGCACTCCGACTTGTTCTCCACCTATTAAAAAGATCCCCGGAAGAAGTCAAGAGATTCACATTCGCATTTGAAAACTTAATTGACAAGGTCAACTTTTGCAGTGTTTGTCACAACATTGCTGACAATTCAAAGTGTAACATTTGTTCGAACCCAAATCGTAATCAAGCATTGATTTGTGTCGTGGAAGATGTTAGGGATGTTATGGCAATTGAAAGCACGCAACAGTTTAACGGATTATATCATGTTTTAGGAGGTGTAATATCTCCAATGGAGGGAATTGGACCAAAAGACCTGAATATTGATTCGTTGCTCGAAAGAGCAAAATCAGATTCTTGTTCTGAAGTTATCCTCGCCCTAAAAACCACTATGGAAGGAGATACTACTAACTTTTTTCTATTCAAAAAACTAAGTCAAATCGAAGTAGAAGTCAGCATCTTGTCGCGAGGTGTTGCAGTTGGAGACGAATTAGCATACGCTGATGAAGTGACGCTAGGCAGGTCAATTCTAGGTCGTCTGCCATTCGAAAATACGTTGAGCTAGTCAAGGATGAAGCTATCGATTGTTATCGTCAACTACAATGTTAAGCACTTTCTTGAACAGTGCTTGAACTCCGTTCAAAGAGCTACAATTCATCTAGACTCTGAAGTAATTGTAGTGGATAATAATTCGGTAGATGGGTCTGTCCAAATGGTGAGATCCAAATTCCCTGATGTCAAACTTATCGCAAACAAAGAAAACACTGGCTTTTCCAAAGCAAACAACCAGGCAATCAGAGACTCGTTTGGAGAATATGTTTTACTTCTCAACCCAGATACGGTTGTGGAAGAAGATACCTTGGAAAAAGTCGTGCAATTCATGGACGATCATCCCGACGCTGGCGGACTAGGGGTCAAAATGTTTGATGGTAAAGGAAAGTTTTTGCCTGAAAGTAAAAGAGGCCTCCCAACTCCGCACGTGGCCTTTCATAAAATTTTCGGAATTTCTGCATTATTACCAAAAAGCAAACGATTTGGAAAATACCACCTGAGCTATTTAGATCGTGATAAAAACCACGAAATTGACATTCTCTCTGGCGCATTTATGCTTATGAGAAAATCTGTTTTGAACCAAGTTGGTCTTTTGGACGAGAGCTTTTTTATGTACGGCGAAGACATTGACCTCTCCTATCGCATTCAGAAAGCAGGATACAAAAACTACTATTTTGCCGGCACACAAATAATTCATTATAAAGGTGAAAGCACTAAAAAGGGAAGCGTGAATTACGTTTTCATTTTTTACAACGCCATGTTGATTTTTGCTAAAAAACACTTTTCGGCAAAAAATGCCAGAACCTTTGGATTTCTTATAAAATTGGCAATTTACATTCGGGCAGGTGCAGCAATATTCAACCGAGCAATAAAAACTTTTCTGGTACCAATTTCAGACCTGACACTTACCATTTTATTATTATTTGTACTTCGCCATTACTATCAAGAGGCTAGTCATATTAACCTCGACCCCAATCTGGTCCAAACAGCCTTACCATTATATGCTATTACCTGGTTAATTGTAAACTATTTAATTGGCGTATACGACAAACCATTTAAGGTATTGGAACTGGCAAAAGGAACACTATGCGGCCTATTGGCTACGCTCACTATCTATTCCATTTTACCAGACACTTTCAGATTTTCTCGAGCAATCGTACTTCTGGGCCCAGCATTTTCTTTCATCAGTGTTTTGTGTGTACGCGTTATTTGCCAGACTATTGGCATAAGCACTTTTGCAATTGTGCAGCAGAAGAATAAAAAATTTGCCATTGTAGGTGGAATTAAAGAAGCCAAGAGAGTCGAAAATATACTCAGACAAATTAACCATGCGATTGATGAAGTCTGTTTTATAGCTCCCGACGAAAAAGCCGAACCAAATTTTCACTCGGCTTCATTCAGCCAATTATCCGAATTTATTCGAATTCGGAAAGTCGATGAGGTTGTATTCTGCGCTCGGGACAAATCTGCCAGAGACATAATCTCATTCATGTCTCAAAACGATTATCCACAAGTAGATTATAAGATTGCTCAACCAGAAAGTGCTCACTTAATCGGGAGCAAGTCAATAGAAGGAACGAATGATCTTTATGTTCAAGATATTAACTCGGTATCCAAACCTAAAAACAAACGAAACAAACGTCTCTTGGACATTTTCTCTTCACTTGTAATGATCAGTGTTTCGCCTATTATAATTTGGCTTATCCCTAAAAAATGGAACTTCTTTCAGAACCTCATTAAAGTTTTAGCAGGTCAAAAAACTTGGGTTGGCTATTCCATCAAAAACAACCAATTACCCCGACTTAAACCCTCTGTTATAAGCAATTCTACAGGACTAACGAACAAGGCTTCATCGTCGTTAATTAATAAATTGGATCTATTATATGCCAGGAATTATTCCATTTCGCAAGATCTTAGGGTTCTGTTCAACAACGTCAAATCTTTGGGGAATACCAACACGTAATTAAGATTTGTTTTTATCCTTTTGGCAAGCCAAACAACCCCTTAAAAATACGAACATTATCCCCCGGACCTATCAACAACAGGCGGTGAATTGGGAGACTTTATATGCCTTGTGGATAACGATAATTAAACTATTTTTGTTCCGAATAATTTAACGAAAAAGCAAGTTAGGCGAAACCAAAACCCGGTCGTAAAAAGGGTTTAGACACATTCCAATCGATCCAAAATATCCGTTAGAGTGTGTGGAATAAATCAAAAATCAACTCCGGAAATGATATCTGTACATCGAAATTGTTGATTTAGCGCTTATTTGTTTTTGGAAGACTTTTAAATATAAAATGGCTGACATAGAAGTATTGCTTCCGAAAATGGGAGAAAGTGTGGTGGAAGGCACGATAACTGAATGGCTTGTTGAAGAGGGAAGCAAGGTAGAAGAAGATGACTTTATTGTCAACATTGCCACGGACAAAGTGGACAATGAAGTTCCATCCCCAGCGTCGGGAACTATCAAAATAGTAAGACAAAAAGATGAAACCGTTCAGGTTGGAGAAGTAATAGCATTGATTTCAACAGATGTTGAAGGTGTGGTTGAGTCGGCGCCTAAAAACGCGCCTGCAGAAAGTGTTGGTCATCAAGTGGTGGATACAACTCCTGCCCCTATCGAAAATGGAAATATCTCCGCTGTTGGAAACATCACCTCTACCTCTGACAGGTTTTATTCTCCTCTAGTCAAGAATATTGCGCACAAGGAAGGAATTGAAGTTGCTGAACTTGATCAAATACCTGGCTCAGGTAAAAATGGTAGGGTGACAAAAAAAGATATTTTGGCTTATCTAGCCAATAGACAAGATCGAGCTGTGACAACAACCAAAACGGCATCCAATACTGCGGTTCAGCCGCCAAAGGCTGCGCAGAAACCGACTACGAAACCAGTTAAAGCTCCGTCTGCTGCGGTGGATGGTAATACTGAAATAATTGAAATGGACCGCATGCGAAAGCTAATCGCCGATCACATGGTGAAGTCCGTTCAGGTTGCTCCTCACGTAACTTCTTTCGTAGAGGCTGATGTTACTAATATGGTACTCTGGAGAGAAAGAATTAAAAAACAATTCCAAGATCGAGAAGGAGAAAAAATCACATTTACCCCAATTTTGCTTGAAGCTGTGGTAAAAGCCCTCAAAGACTTCCCTCTTGTTAATTCTTCTATCGACGGAGATCGAATTCTGGTCAAAAAGGATATTAACGTTGGAATGGCAACAGCTCTGCCATCAGGCAACTTGATTGTTCCCGTTATCAAAAATGCTGATCAGTACAATTTAACTGGACTAGTCAAGCAAGTAAATTCACTAGCATTAAAAGCTAGGAATAATACTTTATCACCAGAAGATATACAGGGAGGCACTTACACCATCTCCAATGTAGGCACATTTGGAAACGTAATGGGAACTCCAATTATCAATCAACCTCAAAGCGCTATTTTAGCTTTAGGAGCGATTAGGAAAAAGCCTGCAGTTATCGAAACCGAGTATGGTGATACAATAGGAATCAGACACATGATGTTCATGTCCCATTCTTACGACCACAGAAATATTGATGGCGCCCTTGGAGGAAGTTTTGTTAAGCGTGTTGCAGACTATTTAGAACAATTTGACTTAAATCGAGAATTATAGATAAACCCTATGAGTATATCTAAACACCTTTTAATATCCCTCTGCCTTATAATTATCGGAACTATTATTTCGGCTCAGGATCACGAGAAATTGATGCAAACTCTAGCCACTGCATCTTTTGAGGAAAAGTTTGAAACCGCAAACCTGTTACTCGAAGATCATATGTATGAATATGCATTAGATGTTCTTAATAATTTGGTGGAAGAAAATCCTGATCATGCAAATATTAATTACAAGTTGGGATATTGCTATCTAATGTTAAAAAAAGACAGGCATAAGTCTATACCATATTTAGAAACGGCAGTTCAAAAGGTTAGTAGGAATTACGATCCATTTTCGTACAGAGAAGAAAATGCCCCCGTAGATGCACATTATCATTTGGGACAAGCGTATCATTTAGGTTATAAATTTGACCAAGCCATTGCCAGCTTTAAAACCTTTGCCGAACAAGCGCATAAAAGAAATAGACTAGTTAAGGGAGTTGACACAAGAATTCAAATGTGTGAAAACGCGTTGAGTTATTACAACGATCCCAAGAAGGTGGATTTAAAAAATGTAAGTGACAAAATAAACTCGAAAGCAGCGGATCATAGCCCTGTGATTACAGTAGATGAGTCTGTTCTTTTCCTAACATCAAGAAGAATGAGAGCAGATAGTTCCAATTACGGAATTCATAATAAGGAGGATGGCGATTATTACGAAGACGTATACGCTGTTTACAAAAACAAAGATGGGTCTTGGAATCAACCAGAACTATTGAGTTTCAGCAAATCGTCAAGTCCACGTTCTAACGAGGCGACAATTGGAGTTTCAATGGACGGTCAATCCTTGTTCGTATATAAAGACATCGATGGCGGAGATATTTATGAAAGTAAAATGGATGGATTAGATTACACCACTCCTCAGAAAATGGGAAGCGACATAAACAGTAAATACCGAGAAACGCATGCCACGATCTCTCCAGATGGAACTGCTCTTTATTTTGTTTCCGACCGTCCTGGTGGTTTGGGTGGACAAGACATATATAGATGCACCAAGTTGCCAAATGGAAAGTGGAGTTTGGCAACAAATGTTGGCGCACCAATAAATACCCCAGACGATGAAGAATCTCCATTTCTTCATCCAGATGGCGTTACTTTATTCTTCAGCTCCAATTCCTCCCAAAGTATGGGAGGCTACGACATATTCTTCTCGAAAAAAGACGACGATAACGGTTGGACTACCCCTATAAATATGGGGTACCCGTTAAATACAGTGGAGAACGACGTATTTTACGTGACAACGGCCGACGGTAAAACTGGCTACTATTCTTCCGAACGAGACGATAGTCGAGGCAAATCGGATATTTATATGGTAATCTCTGATGAGTCTGTTACCAATACCATTGCAATTTTGAAAGGTTACATAATTAGTGGGGATAGTTCAAAAATACCAGCCTCAACTACCGTTTGGGTGACCGACATTGATGAGGGAACAAATGCGCTTGATTTTTCACCTCGCTCGAGAGATGGCGCTTACGTTTTAAACCTTAAGCCTGGTCATACCTATGACCTAAATTACCAAGCGGAAGGATCTACCTTTTACCAAACTACCATAAAAGTCCCGGAGAGCGCTGCATATAGCAAACTAAAAGATGTCTACATGCTAAATACGGTTAGTTTGTTAGACGAAGTGGTTAACAACGCTTCTGATGGCAAAGATTTGACTGAGTATTGGCAAATTGTAACAGACCAACCTGCCAAACTATATGCAGGATTTGGACAAGAAGCAATTTACGTTGATGGAAATGATTCAGTTTTATTCAGGGAACAAGTTTCTGAAAAAGGCACGTTCAAATATCACAAGGAAGCATCAAAAGACGATCACAAAATTTATTTGGAAACAAACAGTAGTAGTGCCACCGAAAAAATTGACTTACAACCCTTTACAAAAGACAATGAGAAAACTTTAATTCCTGCACCCCATGTAGAATGGAAAAAAATACAACTCTCGGATGAGCTAGACGTTTCACTAACTAAACCATTAACATATATTAAATATTTTACGTACAACGCCATACCTAGTAGAGATGAAGCTGAATTCAGTGAATTTGTTAAGCAAGTTGCCCAATACTGTATTAAAGGCAAAATTGTGAACATTAACATTGAAGGAAGTGCTTCGAAGGTTCCTACGGTTTCAAGAGGGAGCAATGCAAAACTCGCAGGTTTCCGATCAAAACAAGCCAAAAAATTACTGTTGAAAAGGCTTAAAAAAGAAAATGTAAATCTTCAGTCCGTTAAAATAAAATCTATAACTTCACTTGTACAAGGGCCATCTTATAGCTTTGATGCGACCAAGAATAAAAACATATATCGTAAGTATCAATATGTAAAAATAACTGCGAATTAAAATATAGGCAATGCAAGCGAATTCCAGCCTAAAGATTTTCTCTGTCATCTCAATTTTGATCTTTAGCAATTATTCTGGTATAGCTCAAAACGAGTCTAAGAAGTTAAAAAACGCGAGAAAACAGCTTATTAAAAACAATTACGATGAAGCTAAAACGTTGTATGATGATCTCATAGATATGGACGCATCCAACGGCACCTATCATTTCGAAGGTGGATTAGCTTACTTTAACTCTGGTGTTGAAGTTGAAAAAAGTGTATCATACTTCGAAAATGCACTAGATTTAATAGGCACTGACACAATTGCTGAAGAAATATTGTATTTGGCAAAGTCCTATCATTATGTAGGTGAATATGACAAAGCTATTCAGCATTATGAATCGTTTGAGAATTTTATTGAACGTGATAAAACTTCTGGACAACTTATAGCCAAAGACGTTAGCAGACAAATACAAATGTGCAAGACTGCTAAGAAATACCGTGATTCAAAAAGTAAGGAGGTTACCGTAACCAATATGGGAAGCGGAGTTAACACCACGTTTCACGAATATGCTCCGCTTGTTAACAAGCAACAGCAAACATTGTTGTTTACAGCAAGAAGAGGTAAAGAACCTTCTGACGACAATGATCTTGGATTTGAAGACATTTATATTGCGTTAAAAGAAGGCGAAGCGTGGGGAGCTTCGATGAATGCTAATGACCATAAAAGCTATTTTAGTCACAAAATTAATTCAAAATACCACGATGCTACTGTTGGATTTTCTCCAGATGAAAATTCACTTTACACGTACCGCGAAAATACAATATGGATTTCATCTAAAAAGCGAGGGAAATTTGGTAGGCCAAAAAAACTTACAAAAAACATAAACAACGGAACTCATGTTACGAGTGTTTATGTTTCACCTGACAAACAAACCATCTACTTTTCCAGTAACAAAGAGAATGGATTTGGTGGACGTGATCTGTACAAAGCCAAAGCAGCTGCAGATGGGTCTTGGGGAGTAGCTACCAATTTAGGAGGTTATATCAACACTGCTTTCGACGAAGACGCTCCTTTTGTAACAGAGAATGGCAATACATTATTCTTCTCTTCATCGGGTCACAACACCATGGGAGATTTTGACATTTTTAAGTGTACAATGAAAGATAATGGTGAGTGGTCCGCTCCTGAAAATTTAGGTCTACCTATTAACTCACCTGGAAAAGATATTTACTACCAACAAGACTCCGCCGGAGAAATGGCTTTCTTTTCTTCAAATCGAGCCAATGGCTATGGACGAATGGACTTATATAGTGCGGAACTAATGTGTCGGAACATTCCGAATACGGAAATTCGAGGTGTAATTTATGCTGGAGCAAATAAACAACCTGTAGATGCAATAATAACCGTATTCGATTCTAATACCGATCAAGAAGTGGGTAGCTTCAGGTCTAATCCGTCAACAGGTAAGTTTTTGTTGATCTTGCCTCCTGAGAACAATTACAAGAGTATTATTAAAACTGGTAATCAAACGTACGAGAAAGAATTTTCATTGCCTAGACAATGTGAGTACTTCCAAATGTATCAGGAAATTGCAATCACGGAAATACGTAATACTGACAACCAACTTGTTGGAGAAGAACTAGCTTTCTACTTTGCACCATTTGACGTAAAATATGAGGTTGAAAAGTATTACGGATTAGATGATTTAGAGACTATTACGTCCAAAAACGCCAAGGAATATAACGCTAGCAATTCGATGAATATCGGTTCAAAACTGTTGCATAATAATTCAATACCTGCAAAAGAGGTTAAGACTTCGTTAGTTAATTCTAAAAACGAAATTGTTGCAACTACAACCACTGGACTTGATGGCTCTTTCTTGTTTGCCAATATGCCTAAAGACAACTATTCAATTCTATTTGACGAACAGGACATACAGAATAGCTACTTCGATAATAATTCATCATACAATAAAAGCGTTGTTGTCAATGGTGATCTAAATCTTACAGGAGTTGATTCTGAAAACCTAAATGTCTATTTAGTAAATCAGGACAATTCAATTGTCAACTCCACTAAAGCCAGCGATTCTGGAATTTTTGCCCTTGACAATGTGCCTAATATCAACGTTGATAATTCGAAGACTTTTAACCACAACATACTGACTGTTGACCCAGATGAAGCCTATTCAGCATTTATAAAAAGTCTGGATAAAGAAAAAGGCTCTGTAGTTGTTCAGAAGGAGTATGACAATCGAGACATCGACCCATCGACTGAAAATACTACTTCAAGTTCAGCCGAAGAAGAAGGACCAGCTCCATTTATGGATAAACTAAAACGAATCGTATTTGACTTCAATCAGACAATAATAGCTAACGATAGCAAAGTTATTTTGGATAAAATCTCTGAATATATGAAGCAAAACCAAGAAGTTGAACTGACAATTGAAGGGCACACTGATTGTATAGGAACAGATAACTACAATTTAATTTTATCCGAAAAAAGAGCTAATGCGGCTTTCAACTATCTTAAAAATAAAGGTGTAGAAGACAGAAGAATGAATATGAAATGGTTTGGGGAATCCAAACCAGAGCTCCCTAACTTCAGTCCTTCCGGTGAAGACTTGCCAACTAACAGACATAAAAACAGAAGAGTTAACTTTAGAGTTGTAAGTCCATCTTCTGCCCAACTCATGCTTTCGTTGCATTAAGTTGTAGTCAAAATATTATAATCCATAAAATATTAACCCAATAAACAGCTACCGTTAAATAATTTATAACGCACAAACATCGACCATCAACCCTTATTATAAAGGCATTACAAAATAGAAGCAGAATTGAAGAATTCCCTAAAAAACCCTATAAACTCATTTATTTTTAGTTTTATAAGCGAAATAATTAGCATTAAAACTTTCTTATGACAAAATCTATTACCATTATCGGGCTAAGCCTGAGTGCGCTGTCGTTGTGCGCACAAACTTATTCGCCTCAAAATGAATTAAGTAAGATATCGGTTCCTTCCAAGACGCGGTTACTAAGCGGATTTGAAATCCAACAAGAAGAGAGTAACAACAATGGCTCCTCTTATCAGTCGATTGGTTCCAATGGAACTAGAGACATTATTGAGGAAAAAAGAGGAACTACGAAATACGATTTACAAACAAACTCATCTTTGCAACAAAGATTAGTAAATCGGAACGGTGTACTTGGGGGGGTATTTACATATAGTGACAACAATCAATTTACAGATCGGGGGACAGGATACTTCTTCTTTGATGGCTCAAAGTGGTCAGAGCCCCCTAGCTCTAGAATTGAAACTGTAAGAACTGGCTGGCCATCGTACATGATATTGGAAAATAACAAGGAGGTTGTAATCGCACACCAGGCTTCAGGTTCCCTAGTTATGTCCACCAGAACTTTTAATGCAGGCGAAGACTGGACAAGAGGTCAAGTTCCTACTGCAACAGGTGAGAACATCTTATGGGCAAGAGCTACAAACGGTGGAGCTGATGGTAATACCATACATTGTATCGCCATAACCGCGCCGATAGCAAATGATGGAAAAAAATACAAAGGTGTAGACGGTCAAATATTGTACTGGAGATCAAAAGATGGTGGTACAACTTGGGATATAAAAGACTCAGTAATCCCTGGATTAGATTCTGCTCATTTCAACAATTTTGACGGAGACGCTTATTCTATTACGGCAAAACAAAACACTATAGCTATCGGCATATGGAATGATTGGGCTGATTGTATCATCATGAAATCCTCTGATAACGGAGACACTTGGAACAAGAAAACAATTATTGACTTTCCAATCGACAAATGGGAAGAACTCGGTAATATTTGGGATGGAAATAATGACAGTACTACAGACGCAGATAATGACGGTAAAATTGATGATGAAGATAAGATCCATTCCACAGACCGTAGTGGAAATATAACAATTGATGACGAAGGGATGGTTCACGCGGTATTTGGTAAAATGATCTATGGTGATGATAACGCCGGAACAGACGCTGCAACTGGACAATCATCCTACTTCCCGTTCACTTCCGGTGTCCTGTACTGGAACGAAACTTTTGGTAAAGATTCCTCTATTTTATGTGCGGATATTGTTGATGAGGATGGTAACGGTACCATTGAATTTCTTAATAAAACAAATTCACACGGACAGTATCAAAATAGCTTAACCTCCTACCCTTCAATCGCAATAAAAGACGGAGAATTATTCGTTACTTATTCGGGAGTTGTAGAAGGTGCAAATAACGGTTCTCAAATGTATCGTCACGTATACATAACGAGATCTAATGATTATGGTTTGACTTGGTGCGCGCCTCAAGACTTAACCCCAGAAGTGGATGGTGATGAGAGAGAATGTGTATTTGCAAACTTAGCGACCAATATTGATGATAAAATCCACATAATTTATCAATCAGACTTCGAACCTGGACTTGCCGTTAGAGGTGATAAAGATCCGGTTGATGAGAATGAAATCGTATATCTTACAGCAACTTTGTCTGATTCTTGTGGAATACCTCTTAGCATCAATAAAATCGAGCTAAATAAATTCGATCAAGTGGTGTATCCGAATCCAGCTACAAATGAGGTCTATATCAGCTTTAACAATCCTAAAGGAGAAGAGCTTCAATTAAGTTTAATTAACTCGCTAGGATCTCAGGTAAAATTAATAGCCGGTACCAATTATAAGCCATCTGGAAACCTTGTAAAGATAGATTTGCAAGACGTTAAAAATGGCTTGTACTTTGTTAAATTAACATCCAATACTACAACCAAAACCATTAAAGTTGTGGTAAGCAAGTAATATTGATTTTGTAAATATTTATAGTAGAAAAATGCCGGTATTCTGATACCGGCATTTTCTTTTTCAATTAATCACCACAAAAAATTCAAGGTAAATTGACTGACGTATAATTAAGTTTATTTTACACGAATACACATCAATCCATCTCTAATTGGAAGAAGTGCATTTTCAACTCTAGGATCATTATGAACAAGCTTGCTGAATTCCTGAAGCGCCCTAGTCTCTTCGTCCAATTCTTCAAGTTCATTTGCGACCTTTCCACTCCAAAGCACATTGTCTGCAACGATAAGTCCACCGGGCCTCATTCGGTCGATAAGTAACTCAAAATATTGCCAGTACCCTGGCTTATCAGCATCAATAAAAGCAAAATCAATTAGTTCAGATATATTCGAAATATGCTCCTTAGCATCCCCAATAACCATTTCAATTTTATCGGAAAGCCCAGCTTCGGCAAAATATCGCTTGCAAATTTCCTCTAGTTCATCATTAACTTCATACGTGATAAGCTTACCGTCCGGTGCTAGTCCTTCTGCCAAGCACAGAGCAGAGTATCCAGTGTAGGTTCCTACCTCTACAATTAACTGAGGATTTAGCAACTTGCTCAAAAGACTTAAAGCTCTTCCTTGCAAATGCCCAGACAACATCCTAGGCTGAAGAACGTTCATATTGGTTTCTCGATTTAATCTCCCCAAAATTTCGGGTTCTGCACTTGTATATGCTTCACAATAGTTAGCTATTTTCTCATCGATCAGTTCAAACATTCCTAATATCTTATAATTTCAATGCAACAAAAATGCGCAAACTTTCAACATCGAATGTAGTGTTCATGCAAGCCATTTTTATGTTCAATGAAATTATTCTTATTTCAATCTATTAAAGAATGAAAGTACAAGTAATAGTGATAAACGAGCACCGATTGATCCGCGAAGCAATAATTAACCTACTCTCCAGCAGCAACAACTTTGCTGTAAACTATTCATTCAAATCAATGGAAGAAGCAATCAAAAGAGTTCACTTTATGGAATTTCATACTATTCTTGTAAGCCTCAATCGACCGCTGAAACAAGTCTCAAGCTTTATTCACGAAATAAAACAACAAAAATCATGGGTAAAGATCATCGGCATTAGCGACCCTTCAGATCTAATGTTCAACAAGTCCCTCTTGACCACAGGAATAGATGCAATTATTTCCAAAAATGCGACTAAACAGGAACTGTTTTCAGGAATTAAAGCATCATTAAATGACAATTTCTTTCTTTCTTCAGAATTATTGGATAGCATGGTTGAACTTACTATTAAGCAAAATAAAATTGAAGCAATTCACTCCATCACCAAACGAGAACATGAAGTAATTGGCCATATCGCAAATGGGTTAACTTCTCAGAATATTGCTAAACAAATCCAAGTGTCAGTTAAAACGATAGAGAGTCATCGTCGCAATATTTTTAAGAAATTGAACGTAAAAAACTCAGCCGAATTGATAAAAATAGCCCTCGAACAAGGAATTATTTTAGACCAACACAAAACCAATTTATAATCCTGTTTTGTGTATAATTTAACACAAAAATCACAAAACAAGGGTATACCATTAGTAATTAGCACCGTATTTAAACGGATAATTTATATTTTTTTAATTCAATTAGTTTTAATCCAGAAATAGGAAATCTACCTTTAGAATTAAGGAGATTTGCTGTCAGCCTTTAGAAGATAAAGTCTGTTTGGAGATTACCAGTTATTCCTTGGATATCCCATCCCTTATCACCCTGTTTACCTATATATCAACTAAAACTGTTAAGCAAATCCCCCTTTTTTGTGCCGCGTTGGCAGGCAATTTTCGTGCCGAAAAAATCAAGTCGAATAAAAACCATTACAACTCCTCATCCGTACACAGGCAGTTATGATAACGTTGCAATTGTCTTTACTTTTGCACCACTGCCTAATGAATTAATGTAATGAGAATTATTTCAGCGATTCAGAATTTAACTGTGTTCCTGTTCGCGATAATTTTGTCGTCTCAAACTAGCGCGCAACAAGCTACTCCTACACAAAACCGTGGAAAATGGGGCTATAAGTGGAAGGACTCTACTTGGTTGGTCAAACCGAAATTTAAAGTTGCTTTAGCTTTCTCTGAAGGCTTTGGAGTAGTTGCTAATGGTAATAAATGGGGCATAGTAGATATGAATGGAAAATATCTAGTCAAACCTCAATACTCAAAAATCAACTCATTTAGTGAAGATCGCGCAGCCGTATTGATAACAAATGAAGATGAGCAAACTCAAAATTGGGGATTTCTTAATACTTCAGGGGAACTGATAATTGAGCCTAAGTACAAGCGTGTCGAATCATTCAAAAAAGGAAAATCACTCGTGAGCTTCTATTCCGACGAAGGAACAGAACAGTATTACATTAACGTTGATGGAAAACGACTATCGCCAGATTTCAGAACCATGACAAGGATAAATCCTAAAATTTGGCTCATAACCAACTTACGATCTGGCGGAAACAAACTTTACGGATACTTAAATGAAGATGGAACGAAATATACCGAATGGTACTTAAACAATTTCAATCCCTTTGCAGATAGAGAACCAGTTTGTTTGCCTTCCAAACCTAAAGAACCTTTGGTACCAGGAAACGTCTACCAAGGAAATGTAAACCGTAAGTTGTGGGCATTCCGAAATTCAGATGGCAAAATAATATCCCCCTGGTATCACGAATACGGAAGATTTCAGAAAGGTTATGGTACATTTCGAGTTAACTACAGATGGGGAATTATTGATTCAACCTTCACTACTTTGTGTCAACCAATTTTTGATGAAATCCTGCATTTAGGAACCTTCGGCAATGATTACTATTTCAAAGCCTCAAACGAATATCGCAAATGGTACGCGTGCGATAAGAATGGTAAAAAAACGGGGACGCTTCCTTATGAGAATATTGAAAAGTACAATGACTCTCTGCTCATCGGAACGCATACCCAAGAATTCAAAGGAAAAACACTTATTCAAAAAGTCCTATTCAATTTGAAGGGTCAAACAAAATCATCCTGGTATAATGAAATTCATCCTGCCAAAAACGGCAAAATTAGAGTGGAAGTATCAAGAGAATGGTTAGAGAATGGTAAAGTTCATTTCGGAAACTTTTATAATTATTTATACTCCGACGATTTTTCGCTTTCCACAAACTGGCGCCGGATACTGTATTTTGAATGTGATAAACTAAAATCGAATTTTCTAGCGCTAAAGGATTCACTGCAACACAAGTCCAGAACTTTGTTTTCAGCTGAAAGCCTCAATTATCAAAATAAATTTGATCGTCAAATTCACTTTGATGATCAAAATAAAACAATCAGTTTTAGAGGGTTTGACAACGGATCAGGCTATACTATATGGGCTACTAAACACGGTAATCAAATTAAATTTGGATACAGAAATTCCCAATATTCTATAGTAACGGATTGCAAATTTGATGCTGCATACGGATTTCATGACGGTAAAGCTATTGTCATGGTAAACGGAAAATTCGGTGTGATTAGCAATAGTGGCAACTATTTAATTCAACCCAAATATGAACTATTGGGTAGTTTTGGCGGAGACTTGGCTCCCTACTTTAACGGAGAAAAATGGGGATATTTGAATTCGAAAGGCCAACATGTTATCGCTCCGTTATTTGAAGAAGCGTCATCTTTTGAAGATGGTTTGGCTATTGTAAAAAAAGACGGTTTTTGGGGAATTATCGACAACATTGGTAACTTTAAACTTGAACCTAGTATGGCACGGCCTCCAGAATTTGAGGCCAACGGAACAATTAAAATCCACGACCCCAGTAAGGGTTGGATTCCTTTTAAGATTATTAACTAATTGAACATCTAATCCTTCAAATTCAATTTCGGTGCGTATTTAGCTACAATCAAACATTGATATATACTTAGGCTTACTCATCAAATTATCTATCTGTCGCTTGCTATCAATTTTATGTACAACGATACCTAATTCCAGTCGTTCCGTAAACGGTTTCTCGCAACAATTCAAAAATCTCAGGACATGGTTTGTAAAGGATTTTGTAATCTAGCTGCTGCAAAGTAAAATTCATGGTGATTTCAATTGAGAAGCGAAAGTAATTAGTATGATTGAATTGGAGGATAAATTAATAGCACAGGATCTTTTTAAGAAAAAATTTGTTTGTGACCTATCAGCATGTAAAGGGGCGTGTTGTGTTGAAGGAAATTCTGGCGCGCCTTTAACGGAAGAAGAAGTCCATATTTTGGAGAAAGAATACGAATCTATTAAACCTTTTATGCGCAAAGAAGGAATTGAAAGCATAGATAATCAAGGTGTTTTCTACATGGACTGGGAAAATGAACCTGTAACCACACTTGTTGATGGTAAAGAATGTGCATTTGTAATCTTTGATGAAGGTGGAGTCGCCAAATGTAGCATTGAAAAAGCACATAAAGAGGAAGCAACCAATTTTAAAAAACCATTATCCTGCCATTTGTATCCAATTAGAGTTTCGCAGCTGAAACATCACGAAGCCATCAACTATAACGAGTGGGATATTTGCAAACCAGCATGCGACTGCGGGAACAAATTAGACGTTCCGGTTTTCAAATTTTTGAGGGAACCCATTATACGAAAATGGGGGATAGATTTTTACGAAAAACTTGAATATATTAACAAGGAAATCTCTTCAAGAGATTTTGACAAAAATTCCTAAAATAAATTTCGCCGTTAAGAATTAAGACAATTTGTAATTTCATACATAAGGTTTCAATGCGAATAATATTTCTATCAAAAAAACATTGTTAATCTGTTTTTATCAACAGGCAAATTGAAAAGGCAAAACTTCTATATATTAGTGGAATAGCAATTCGGCCACTGGGCATATTCAAAAAGTCGAATCGCAATAACACTGCGGATTTCAGAAGATTTTTCGGCACGATTTAGAGCACTTTTTCCAATTAAAATTGCGTGTTGAAAACTTGAAATGAATGTGAATTAAAATGACTTGTACTAAGATTCATTTTTTTCAAATTTTGTAATCCTCATTTGAACGATTTAGAATAAATATTTCTGCAATTCGGAAGTCAATTTCCGATTGAAGTGCATAGCGAAAAAATAGGGTCATATAGAGTTCTTTTTCAGAATTCTAAAAACCGATTGAAGTTGCCTTGAGGGAATAGTTTTCGCTACAAAATGAGGCTTGACACATTTTAAACCGTACAACACATTATATACATGAAAGAAGATAAAGAACTCGAAGACTCCCTTGCCAAGAAACAATTAGATATAAAGGAAATCTTACCGAACAAAATTGAACTAGTGGAACCGATATTACAAGAAAATCCAAATCGTTTCGTACTCTTCCCTATAGAGCACGACGATATCTGGGCGATGTACAAAAAAGCAGAGGCAAGTTTTTGGACAGCAGAAGAAATAGATCTTTCTCCAGACCTTATTGACTGGAAAAATAAATTAAACGACGACGAAAGGCATTTTATAAAACATGTACTTGCTTTTTTTGCTGCCTCCGACGGAATTGTGAATGAAAACCTAGCAGAAAATTTTCTAAGCGAAGTACAATACACCGAGGCCAAGTTTTTCTACGGATTTCAATTAGCAATCGAAAATATTCATTCAGAAACGTATTCACTGTTAATCGACACTTATATCAAAGACAAAGTTGAAAAGGACACTTTATTTAATGCGATTGAAACTTTGGACTGCGTAAAAACAAAAGCGGATTGGGCGCTCAAATGGATTGACAATGGGTCTTATGCCCACCGTCTTATTGCATTTGCGGCAGTAGAAGGAATCTTCTTTTCAGGATCATTTTGTTCAATTTTCTGGCTTAAAAAACGAGGCTTAATGCCTGGGTTAAGCTTCTCCAATGAACTTATTTCAAGAGACGAAGGACTACATTGTGACTTCGCGTGCTTACTTTACAACAATCACTTGGTTAATAAATTACCAAAGGAAGAAGTACAAGAAATCATCACAAACGCAGTTGAAATTGAAAAGGAATTTGTAACGGATGCACTTCCGGTGAGACTCATCGGAATGAATTCGGAGCTGATGACACAATATATCGAATTTGTAGCAGATCGATTATTAACGGAACTGGGTAATGAAAAGGTTTATAACGTTAGTAATCCATTCGACTTCATGGACATGATAAATCTTCAAGGGAAAACCAACTTCTTTGAGAAACGCGTAGGCGAATATCAAAAAGCAGGTGTTCTTGGCGATAAAAGCGATAATTCATTTACCCTGGATGCTGATTTTTAAATAACTTATTAGAAACACATAGTTAAATTATGTACGTAGTTAAACGAGACGGCCGCAAGGAAGCAGTGAAATTTGATAAAATTACTGCTCGTATTAAAAAACTTTGCTACGGATTAAGTCCGTTAGTAACACCTGAAAAGGTAGCAATGAAGGTTATTGAAGGCCTTTACGACGGTGTTACCACAAGCGAACTTGACAACCTTGCAGCTGAAGTTGCTGCTTCCAATACAATCACCCACCCCGATTTTGCATTGTTAGCATCCAGAATTGCAGTTTCCAACCTGCACAAAAACACCAAAAAGTCTTTCTCTGAAACAGTAAAAGACCTTTATGAGTACATTGACCCTAAGACGGGTAAAAATGCATCATTAATAGCCGAAGATGTATATCAAATTATTATTGATAATGCTGATCTCCTAGATTCTACTATCATCTACGATAGAGACTTTAGATATGATTATTTCGGTTTTAAAACTCTTGAGCGTTCTTATTTACTAAAGCTCAATAGCGCTGTTACTGAACGTCCGCAACAAATGTTGATGCGAGTTTCTGTAGGAATCCACAAAAAAGATATTGAAGCAGCCATTGAGACTTACAACAAAATGAGTGAGGGATGGTTTACGCATGCTACTCCTACCCTATTTAATGCGGGAACGCCAAAACCACAAATGTCATCTTGTTTCTTGTTAACCACTCAGGAAGATAGCATTAATGGAATATACGACACTTTAAAGCAATGCGCTAAAATCTCCCAATCAGCCGGCGGAATAGGGTTAGCTATTCACGACATTAGAGCTACCGGGTCCTACATTAAAGGAACTAACGGAAGCTCTAACGGTATCGTGCCTATGCTAAGAGTTTTTAATGATACTGCCCGTTACGTTGATCAAGGTGGAGGTAAAAGAAAAGGGTCATTCGCCATTTACTTAGAGCCCTGGCATGCAGATGTATTCGACTTCCTTGATTTAAAAAAGAATCACGGTAAGGAAGAACAAAGAGCACGCGATTTGTTTTACGCACTTTGGATTCCAGACCTTTTCATGAAAAGGGTTAAGGAAAACGGAAATTGGACGCTAATGTGTCCAAACGAGTGCCCTGGACTACCAGATAGCTATGGAGAAGAATTTGAAGCTTTATATGAAAAATATGAAGCGAAAGGGAAAGGGCGTAAAACCATTAAAGCACAAGACCTCTGGTTTAAGATTCTCGAATCTCAAATTGAGACTGGAAATCCTTACATGCTTTACAAGGATGCTGCAAACAGAAAATCCAACCAAAAGAATTTGGGGGTTATTCGTTCATCAAACCTGTGCACCGAGATTATAGAATATACTGCGAAAGACGAAGTTGCAGTTTGTAATCTCGCATCAATTGCTCTGCCGAAGTTTGTTAAGGACGGTAAGTTTGACCACCAGAAACTTTTTGAAGTTTCTTATCAAGTGGCAGCTAACCTAAATAAGATTATTGACGGCAATTATTATCCAGTGCCGGAAGCTAGAAATTCTAATATGCGCCACCGTCCAATTGGAATCGGGGTACAAGGTCTTGCTGACGCATTTATTTTAATGAGATTCCCATTCGATTCGCCTGAAGCACAACAATTGAATAAAGACATCTTCGAGACAATATATTATGGCGCAATGACTGCCTCGAAAGACTTGGCTAAAGAAGATGGACCGTATGAAACATTCAAGGGTTCACCTACTTCGCAAGGAATATTCCAATTTGACATGTGGAATGTTACACCATCCGACCGATGGGAATGGGATTTATTAAAAGAAGAGGTTAAAAAACATGGTGTAAGAAACTCGCTTTTGCTGGCCCCAATGCCAACAGCTTCTACAGCCCAAATTCTCGGAAATAACGAATGTTTCGAACCATATACCTCTAACATCTACACAAGACGGGTTCTTTCTGGTGAGTTTATTATCGTTAACAAACACCTCTTGAAAGACTTGGTAAAACTTGATATCTGGAATGATGACTTGAAAAACAAGTTAATGGCTGCCAATGGATCGGTACAGAGTATTGCTGAGATTCCTGACAATATTAAAACACTGTATAAAACAGCTTGGGAACTTTCTCAAAAGAATGTTATTCAAATGGCTGCTGATCGTGGAGCGTTTATTTGTCAATCGCAGTCTACCAACGTTTTCATGGAAAACGCAAACTTCGGAAAGCTTACTTCCATGCATTTCTACGGTTGGGAATTGGGTCTAAAAACAGGTATGTACTATCTGAGAACTAAAGCCGCTACCGACGCAATTAAGTTTACTTTGGATAAATCTGCTGTGCAGGATCTATCCGAAAAAACAGTGGAACAAAGACAAGCTGAAATGAGCTGTTCTTTAGATGATCCGGAAAATTGCGAAATGTGCTCTGGTTGATTTGAAACTTTAGGTCGCTTTGAATAATGGCGAGGAGGTTTTTAGATAAATGTCAATTGACCTCTTTATTCCATTCACAGATTAAATTTATTCCAGGGCTACGTCCGAATGAATTTCCGAAGTAATGGTCCGGATTTTCGGACGGGGCTAAAAGGCAGTAGCAGGAGCCGGTGGTTTTGGTGCGGGGGCTTTAAGCGGAATGACTGGAGCAGGTTGGTCTTGATCCCCTGCCCCAAAGGGGAGAAATTGCCCACGAGATTTTTAGCAATTTTAACCCCACGACCAACTGGAGATTCTTGCGAAAGTGAACAGTTTTTTTGATTTATCTGAGCGAGACCTTTGAATAATTCAGATT
>JAHDGY010000012.1 GCA_020631555.1 Flavobacteriales bacterium
AATTCAGAAGTCAAAAAACCAAAATCAATACGCACTACACCGGACCCTTACAAACAATTTCACCCTTCTACACATAATTCATGATTGAGAATCGAGTGATTGGAGAATTCTGGAAATGGTGGGTTGGGTAAATGGGAATTGGGTGATTAAGTATTGGACGAAGAGAACTTAAATGATCTTTTATAGTAGTATTAGGCGCAACAAAGTACAAATTCAATCGAGGCAGATCAACCCAACTCTTCAAAGTTCACATCAGTAAACTCAGATCGTTCAACACGCTGTTCGTTACTATTATCCGAAGTGGCAAATTCTTCTGTTTTCTTAAGTTCTTCAATACGGCTTATCACATCTTTAAGTCCATTAGAGAATTTTTCAAAATCTTCTTTATACAAGAAAAGTTTGTGTTTTTCATAGCTATAGTCGCCTTCTCTACCAAACTTGCGCTTACTTTCTGTGATAGTCAGGTACAAATCATTTCCTCTGGTGGTTTTGACATCAAAAAAATAAGTTCTCTTTCCTGCCCGTACAGCTTGAGAATAAATCTCATCTCTGTAGTTTCCATTTCCTTCTTCCATCTTCTTGTCTATTAAAATTAATGATTCGTCTAACAAATTTAGTGTTTTTCTTCCACACAAGAAACGTTCACTCTCACATAAACCCTCTCTAAACTTCAATAAAAGCGGCTAATTATCTTCCAACTGTTTTTGATACAGGACGTAATATTTTTTTCTCTCTTCTAATAAAGATTGATGATTTCCATACTCAACAATCTTTCCTTGATCTAGCATGATTATCTTATCGCAATGCATAACACTTGATACCCTGTGACTTATTATCACCGTTGTTTTGTTTTGCATAATTCTCTTCAAGTTGCGCAATATCGCTTCCTCAGTTTCATGATCTACCGCCGACAAGCAATCATCAAAAATCAAAACCTCGGGAGACTTAATTACTGCTCGAGCAATGGAGACTCTTTGCTTCTGTCCGCCCGAAAGCGTAATCCCACGCTCTCCCAAGATAGTTTCGTAACCATCCTTAAAGTCCACAATATTTTCGTGAACGCAAGAATCTTTAGCCGCCGTCTCGATATCCTGATCCGAAAGTTTATCATCATGAATTCCAAAACGAATATTATTAGCAATCGTATCTGAAAACAAAAACACCTCTTGCGGAACATATCCAATTTTCTGGCGAACGTCATTTAAATCTAATGTCTTCAAATCCGAACCACCAACAGCGATTTGACCAGAACTCACGTCATACAGTCGGCAAATTAAATTGGCAATTGTTGATTTTCCAGAACCTGTCCCTCCCATAATTCCGAGGCTTTGTCCTTGCTTTATCTCAAAATTGACGCCATCTAATCCGATCATTCCAGAATTTGGATAGGTAAAAGAAACATTCTTAAAAGCTATACTACTCCCGTTAAAAGGTTGGGCCTCCTCCAAATTTTGAATTTCCGGTTCTTCCTTCAAAAATTCATTGATTCGTACCTGAGATGCAGCTGCACGTTGAATTATGGATGTCACCCAACCAACCGAAGCAAATGGCCAAGTCAACATGTTCACATAGATTATGAACTCGGCAATATCTCCTACTTTAAAACTTACGGTTGGATCTACAACCATAATGGCTCCCAAATAAACAGCAAGAATGGTACTCAGTCCTATTAGTGTAACGACCACGGGCAAAAACAAAGAATTCACTTTAACCAACCTAATAGAGCGATCCATGTATTCCTGCGCTTCTATCGCAAACTCTTCTTGAAATGCGTGTTCTCTCCTATAGGCTTTAACCACTCGAATTCCAGAAAAGAACTCCTGAACATATGTTGACATCTTTGATTGTTGACGTTGAACCTGCTCGCTTTCCCTGTTGATAATATGACTTACTTTGTAAATCAGAAAAGCCATTATTGGAAGTGGAAGTAAAACGTAACCTGTCAACTCAGTGCTTCTTGTAAACATTTGATAAATTACCAAACTCGACAGAACTGTAAGGTTTATGGTGTACATTATACCAGGACCAAGGTACATCCGAACTTTGCTAACGTCCTCGCTAATCCGATTCATAAGATCACCTGTATTATTCCGTTTGTAAAATGCTGTCGACATTCGCTGGTATTGCAAATAGACTTCATTTTTCAAGTCAAATTCAATTTTTCGAGACATCACGATGATAGTTTGGCGTGTGAGGAACAAAAAGAATCCCTTACCAATACTAAATAACACATACAGACAAGCCAGCCAAAGTCCCGTATTGATAAGCTCATCTTGCGCACCCTCAGAATCCAAAGCACCAGCGTCTACAATAGATGTTATGTACCCAATTGTGTCATTAACCAACCTGGGCATTTTAACCCCAAACAAATTGGACAATATTATAAATAGAGCACCAAGCCCTAATCGAACTTTATACTTCCAAAGATATTTGTTAAGGTAAGCGAGTGCTTTCATTGTCCAGAGCCATTCTAAGTTGTTCAACCATTATACAAAGCGATAGAATGTCAAACTATTCTCGTTTATTATTCTATTTTTGCACTCAATTTCGATGGCCAAAAGTAGCCAATACAATTTACTTAAAGAAACTACAAAGCTGCATGGAGGTAAAAGAACTAAAAGACGTGTGTAAAGAAGAAAAATCTGTAATTGCCCAACTAGCGGAAAACGATCACGAACAAGTGCTTTTCTGCCAGGATAAAACTGTAGGTTTAAAAGCAATCATAGCAATACATAATACTGTTTTGGGGCCTGCGTTGGGCGGAACCAGAATGTGGCAGTACGACAACGAAGCGGATGCTTTGCAAGATGTCCTCAGGCTTTCAAGAGGAATGTCTTACAAGGCTTCTATTTCGGGCCTTAATTTAGGTGGTGGAAAAGCCGTAATTATTGGAGATTCCAGAAAGCACAAGAGCGAAGCATTATTTAGAAGGTTCGGAAAATTTGTAGACAGCTTGGCTGGAAAATATATTACAGCCGAAGATGTTGGTATTTCGCCAAGTGACATTGCTTACGTTGGTATGGAAACGAAACACTGTGCAGGTTTGCCTGGCAAAAGTGGCGATCCTTCACCCGTTACTGCCTATGGTGTATTCATGGGTTTAAAAGCCGCAGCAAAGGTGCAATTTGGAACTGACAGTCTAGCCAATCGAACAGTTGCAGTTCAAGGTGTAGGACATGTTGGAGCTTACCTTGTAGAATACCTTACCAAGGAAGGTGCTAAAGTTGTGGTTACCGATATCCATCAGGAATCTGTTAAGCACGTATGCGATAAATTTAATGTTACTTCAGTGGCTCCAGAAGACATCTACGATGTTGACATGGATATTTTTGCACCTTGCGCACTTGGTGCAGTTATTAATGATGATACTTTGGCCAAATTGAACTGTGGAGTAATTGCTGGTGCAGCAAACAACCAGCTAAAAAATGAAGAAATTCATGGACAAGCAGTTCGTGAAAAAGGGATTATTTATGCTCCTGATTTCTTGATAAATGCTGGTGGTTTAATCAATTGTTACTCCGAAATTCATGGAATTAACGATAAGCAAACAATGGCCACCACGGAAAATATTTATCAAACTACCCTGCAGATTATTAATGAAGCTGAAGCTCAGAATATTCCAACTTACTTGGCAGCAAACAAAATTGCTGAAAAGAGAATCGAACTTATTGGTAAAGTTAAACAGTATTATTAATAAGGGATTTGAAAATGCAGGTGATTGAAAAGATCGAATGATCTGGAATAAAAATGAAAACTTGATTTGTTGACTTAAACATTATGCTAAATCGTCGACACCTTAGGATAAAAATTATTCACGCGTTATATGCCTTCTTTCAATCAAAGAAAGACGAGCAAGTAATAGCTGAAAAAGAACTAATTCATAGCGTTAACAAAACCTATGATTTGTATTTATCGATGTTGTTACTTCTAGTTGATATTCGCCATTTTGCAGAATTGAAACTGGAAGAGGCAAAGTCCAAAAGACTTCCTAGCGAAGAAGATCTTAATCCAAATACAAGATTTATTGACAACCGGGTTTTAGACTTATTGGCTGTAAATAAGCAACTTCAGAAAAATGCGCAGGACCGGGGAATCTCATGGACAAATCATCAGGACTTTATTAAGAAGCTGTTTCTGGAGTTAAAAGAAACGGAAGAATATATAGAATACATGAACCTACCCAACGTAGGTTTTGAAGAAGACAGACAAGTAACTCTAAAGCTCTTTAAACGCCACATTGCCAATTTTGATTTGTTGCATCATCATATTGAAGAAAGCAGCATTTATTGGTCGGATGATTTAGATCATGTCGCTTCAATGGTTATTAAAACCGTAAAATTATTTCAATTGGACTCTGATGAGTACCTAGATATTTTACCAAAGTTTAAGGACCCAATGGACGAACCTGATTTCATGCATGTTCTTTTCAATCGAGCGATTAGAAGAAATGAGGAATTAGATTCAGTGGTCAAGGAGAATGTAAAAAACTGGGAGCTGGAGCGAATTGCTTTAATGGATATGATTTTGATTAAACTTGCTTTAACCGAAGCAATCGAATTTCCAAACATTCCGACAAAGGTTACAATGAACGAGTATATTGAACTTTCGAAGTACTACAGTACACCTAAAAGCAATGTATTTATAAATGGAATTCTGGACAAAGTATTTGCCGAGTTCACCAAAAGTGGGAAAATTAAGAAAACCGGACGGGGATTAATTAGTTAGTAGGATGATGCGTTTATTTTGGATAATTGGAATTTCGAGTACGATAGGCTTTGGCTGCGCACCAACAAATAAGGATGATCGAACGATTACAGTAGCAGATATTGATACTGAAAATCCTCCGATTTTAACGTTGGACAAGGACCTTCACGATTTTGGAAAGATTGCGCAAGGAGAAAAAGTGATGCACACTTTTAAGTTTGAAAACACTGGTAAAAGCAATCTTATTTTGTCAAGTGTAACCGCAGGATGTGGGTGTACGGTACCAAAGAATTGGCCAAAGCATCCGATTGCACCAGGAGAAACTGGGGAAATTACCATTGAATATACAGGAACAGGTAACGGCGCAATTAGAAAATCACTATCCATTTTAGCCAATACCCGACCAGCCACAACATTAGCCCATATAAAAGTTCATGTGGCTGGGCCCGAATCCGAATAAAAGAAAACAGCTTAAATAAAATCATGATGGAAGGAAGTCAAGGACTGATAATGATGGTGTTGATCATAGGAGTAATGTATTTTTTTATGATTCGCCCGCAGCAAAAAAAACAAAAGGAACAACAAAAATTCCGAAACCAACTGCAAAAAGGTAATCGAGTTGTTACTATTGGTGGAATCCATGGGAAAGTAGACGGTGTGTCAGAAACAACAGTCGTTATATCGGTAGAAGGCGGTACTAAAATGAAAGTGGAAAAATCTGCAATAACAAGCGACGCATCTAATATTCTTACCGAAGAAGAAAAAAAGCGTGCTTAGTAAAATAGATTTGCGTGATAATCTTAAGAACATTCAATTCGATGGGTATGACGGTAAATCTATTTTAAACTGCCATAATGAAAAGCAAAGGTGGTACAGGTCCTCTTCTCGTAACAAATTATTTACGAAATCGCTCGAGTCGGCAAGCAAAGAATCAAACGGAAACGGTCAAATTATATTAGGTGTAACTGGTGGTATTGGCAGTGGTAAAACCACGGCATGTAACCATTTACAGCATCTTGGATTTTCTATTTACAATTCGGACGAGCGTGCCAAGGAACTCATGCAAACTTCCAAAAGTCTAGTTGAAAAAATTACTTCAATTTTTGGAGAAAATGCATACCATAATGGCAAATTGCATCGACCTTGGATTGGTGAACAAGTGTTTGCCAACAAAACTTTGCTCGAGCGACTAAACGCTGTCGTACACCCTGTGGTTGGAGAGGATTTCAATATTTGGTGCGGCCAACAAGACTCTTGGCTTGTGGTGAAAGAAGCAGCTATTTTAATTGAAAGCGGAGCCTATAAAAGTGTAGATCATTTGGTATTAATAACTGCTCCTGAAGAACAGAGAATTCAGCGAGTAATCGCAAGAGATAAAGTATCAAGAAACGCTGCTCAGCAACGAATTAGGAACCAGTGGTCAGACGAAAAAAAAATACCTTACGCTGATTTTGTAATTGCCAATTCAACTGTGAAAAGCTTACAATATCAGATTGAAGAAATTGTTAGTCAGTTGCGTTCGTAAACCAGCGTGTAGTTCATTCCAAGCCCAGGTATGAATGAATATTAATTTCTTCCGAATAGGCGTCCATGGCTCGAGATGCTGACACCGATTCTATCACCGGACCTGATTAAGTCCAAAGCTTTTCCACATTTCTACGTAAAGCCCATGAAATGTAAACAGATAGACGAAATATTCAGAATGTCTTCTCGAGGCAATAAACTGACCATATTTCTTCAGCAATGCGTATTTTTGATCTAGCTTATAGCTAGAAAAATCCTCCGTCGTCATGTTATGAAAATAAGCTTTTTCAATGAAATTTGACTTACAATCAGAGTTTTCTCCAACTGGAGATCAGCCAGATGCAATCAGCCAACTTGTCAAAGGATTCCAATCCGGAGTTAAGGCACAAACATTGCTTGGAGTTACTGGGTCCGGCAAAACCTTTACCGTTGCTAACGTTATTAAAAACCTGAATCGTCCAGCGCTGATTCTTTCTCACAACAAAACTTTGGCTGCGCAACTTTATGCAGAGTTTAAGTCATTTTTTCCGAATAATGCTGTAGAATATTTTGTATCCTATTACGACTACTACCAACCCGAAGCATACCTCCCAGTTACGGATACCTACATTGAAAAAGACTTATCTATTAATGACGAAATTGAAAAGCTTAGAATTAGGGCTTCTTCAGCTCTTCTGTCAGGCAGAAAAGATGTCATCGTAGTCTCTTCTGTTTCTTGTATTTACGGAATTGGAAATCCAGAGAGTTTTAATCAAGGAGTGATTAAAATACAAGTTGGTCAACTTGTTTCTCGAAATAAGTTTCTTATGAATTTGGTTGAAAGCCTTTATTCAAGAAATGATTTGGACTTACAAAGAGGAAATTTTCGCGTTCGTGGAGATACTGTTGATGTTTGGTTAGCATACGCTGATCATGCGGCTAGAATCGTTTTCTGGGGAGATGAAATTGAGTCTATCGAAACATTTGATCAGATCAATGGAAATGTAATTGAGGAATACGAACATTTTCAAATATTTCCGGCCAACATATTTGTAACCACCCAAGATTCGGTAAAAAATGCGATGATCGAAATCCAAGCAGATCTCAGCAAACAACTAGATTTTTTTCAAGATGAAGGCAAAACTTTAGAAGCAAAAAGACTTGAAGATCGTGTAATACTAGATTTAGAAATGATGCGCGAATTAGGCTATTGCTCTGGAATTGAGAACTATTCAAGATATTTTGACCAACGTGCTCCTGGCACCCGGCCTTTCTGCTTAATCGATTATTTTCCAGACGATTTTCTAATGGTCATTGATGAAAGCCACGTTACCGTTTCTCAGATCAAGGCGATGTATGGTGGCGATCGATCTCGAAAAAATAATTTAGTTGAATACGGATTTCGACTGCCAGCAGCAATGGACAACCGGCCACTGAAATTTGATGAATTCGAACAGGTTATTGGTCAAACTTTATACGTAAGCGCTACTCCAGCGGATTATGAATTAGAACAATCCGAGGGAGTAATAGTCGAACAAATTATTCGCCCCACTGGATTGCTAGACCCAATTATTGAAGTGAGACCAACAGAAAATCAAATTGACGACTTACTGGAAGAAATCCATCAGGTTGCCTCGCGAGATGAACGTGTTTTAGTTACAACACTTACCAAGCGGATGGCCGAAGAATTGGACAAGTATTTTGAAATGGTTGGTTTAAAAAGCAGATACATTCATTCAGATGTAGACACTTTGGAACGTGTAGAAATCCTTAGTCAACTCAGAAACGGGCTATTTGACGTTTTGATTGGAGTCAATCTATTGAGAGAAGGATTAGATCTTCCTGAGGTTTCTTTAGTCGCTATCCTAGATGCTGATAAAGAAGGATTTCTTCGATCCGAAAGATCACTTGTTCAAACTGTGGGCAGAGCGGCCAGAAACGTAAACGGTAAAGTAATCATGTATGCGGACAACATAACTAAAAGTATGCACAAAACGATTACAGAAACTGAACGACGCAGGAAAATTCAGGAGAATTTTAATACCGAAGTTGGACAAGTACCAAAACCAATTCACAAGAAAAAAGACAGTCCTTTGGTGCAGACACCTAAAGAACAAGCGGCAGATTACCAAATTGAACGCTCATTGTCCATCGCAGCCGACCCAGTCATACAGTACATGACCAGCGGACAAATAGAAAAGGCTATTGAAAAGCTGAAAACCGAAATGGAACAGCAAGCGGAAGCCTTAAATTTTGTTGAAGCTGCGAGACTTAGAGACGAAATGTATGGAATGCAAAAACTCTTAAAAGAAAAAAACGATTAGGCGAAATTACGAAATAATCTTATTCTCAACAATACAAGCAATCTATTAATCTTCAATGTGTTACATTCCTATAATTCTCGTTGCTGAATTGAAATTTTGTAAATACTTTTGTCCATGACATAACGCCAATAACTTATTTATTTGCAGGTTTATTGATAGCAATTACCTTAACGATGGATGTAGATTATGGAAAACATGGAGGCAGAGTTCTTACTACACTATATCGTCAATGATATTAGTAATGGTGGTATGTTATTATGGTCCAGAAAAAAACGAAACCAAAACATTTAGAGCTAGCTTTCTAACAGCCGTTCCTCGATAACCTCCTGAATTTCATATATAATTCTACTTGATAATTCTTTAGCCGTTGCCTCCGATTTACTTTCCGAATAAATTCGAATAATTGGTTCCGTATTCGATTTTCTTAGATGCACCCACTCTTTGTCGAACTCAATTTTCACTCCATCAATATCATTAACAGGTTGATGCGCATAACGAGATTTCATCTGAGCCAACACTGCATCAACATCCATATTTGGCTTTAGTTCAATCTTATTCTTAGAAATAAAATAATCGGGGTAACTTGCTCTCAATTCTGAACAAGTTTTACCAGTCTTGGCTAAATGGGTAAGGAACAAAGCAATTCCAACCAATGCGTCACGACCATAATGTAACCCGGGATAAATAACTCCACCATTTCCTTCTCCTCCAATTATTGCGTTAACCTCTTTCATCTTCGTAACCACATTAACCTCTCCCACAGCCGCAGCCGAATAGATTCCGCCATGTATTTCGGTTACGTCTCTCAAAGCTCTAGTAGAAGACAAATTCGAAACTGTGTTTCCTGAGTTCTGACCAACCACATAATCTGCTACCGCTACTAACGTATATTCTTCACCGAACATCGTTCCGTCTTCGCAGACCAACGCCAATCTATCCACATCAGGATCAACAACAATTCCAACATCGGCTTTTGATATTTTGATGGCGCTGGAAATGTCTACCAGGTTTTCAGGTAGTGGCTCTGGATTGTGCGGAAAATGTCCTGTAGGTTCACAGTACAACTCTTCAACTTGATTTACACCCAAAGCTTTTAAAAGCGCAGGAACAAATATCCCCCCCGTAGAATTAACGCAATCACAAACCACACTAAAATTAGCCTGCTCTATTGCTTCCACATCAACCAATGGAAGCGCCAAAACTGCGTCAATATGCTTCTGCAAATAAGAATCGTCTAATCTATACGAACCGAGTTCATCCACTGAAGCAAAGTGAAAGGATTCCTCTTGAGCAACCGTTAACACTTCTTCTCCGTCCCGAGCCGAAATAAATTCTCCCCGTTCATTCAGTAGTTTTAGTGCATTCCATTGCTTTGGGTTGTGACTGGCGGTTAGAATAATTCCCCCAGCAGCCTGTTCCATTGGAACCGCTACTTCAACCGTTGGTGTTGTGGAAAGACCTAAATCCACCACATCTATCCCTAAACCTTGAAGGGTTCCTATCACCAAGTGCTGAACCATTTCACCAGATATTCTTGCGTCTCGTCCAATAACTACGGACAGTTCAGCCTGGTTATTTCTTTTGATTAGCCAAGTACCGTATGCTGCGGTAAATTTCACCACATCCAATGGGGTAAGCGAGTCGTTTACCTGGCCTCCAATAGTTCCTCGAATTCCTGAGATTGATTTAATAAGTGTCACGGTTGATAATTTTATTCGATTCAGATAATTTAATTATGCTGAATAAGTATTAGATGATGAACAAGTACAATTGCTACAGTTTAAAGTTGATTTAATCGTGGTCAATTTTTGCTAAATTTAACAAACTACAATTAATACTACTAATAATGGGTAAAGGAGATATCAAAACCAAAAGAGGCAAAAGAATTGCCGGATCGTATGGAGTTGTAAGGAAAAGAACTAAAAAGCTCAAGTATGCTGCTCCGGCGGAAAAGCCAGTAGCAAAGAAAAAAGTAGCAGCTGCAAAAGCCACATCGAAAGAAACAGAAGCAGTAGATAACGAAGCCAAGCCTGCCGCGACCAAAAAGACAACAGCTAAATCCACGGCGACGAAAACAACAAAATCGACCTCAACGACTAAGAAATCCGCTACAGCTAAAGAGCCCGCTGCTAAAACGGCCACAACCAAGAAATCTACCGCAAAGGCCGAAGAGAAAATAGAAGAGTCAGCAAAGGAATAAACAAACTAATTTTTATAAATAGACAAAGCCCATCCTTACAGATGGGCTTTGTCATTTAACCTAAAACCTAAGAGCTACTTAAAACTGCTGCTTTAAGCATCAATTCGATAACAAATATAAAAAAATATGTACTAGCAATCAGCTCCTTCTTCCAGCTTTCGATAAATCCAAAGCATTTCCAGAGCATTGTCCAAAGTATTCGGACCGATTTTCTTAAAGGCTATTTGTGAGCGAACTGCCTGTTCCAAAGTAGTGTTAGGATAGAAATGATCCCTACAGAAATGCACAAATTTTAATACTTGAAAGGCGTCAAAAAATCTTAAAAATCTTTTCAAAAAAGTTGTATCAGATGATGAGTTTTTACGTATTTCCAATATTTTATTTGTAAATTTTCTTTTTTCATAAAATGATTGAAAAGATTTTGGAATATTTTCAAAAACAAATTCACACCTAAAGTTCGGGATCGACAATACAAATTTCCGAATATCCATAAACGTTCTGTGATCATAGGTCATGTATTCTTCTCTTCCGGTCATAATCCAGTCCGTAATTGCCTTACCCGTTCCAAACGGCACCCGATCTGATTCTCTTGGAGAAGGAATGACTCTAGTTTCGTTTAATTCCGTGAAACCACCCAGCTGAATTATCTTGTGGATGAAATAAAAATCTTCGCCAGCCTTTCTTTTATTCATCCCCCCCTGCTTTTGATAAGCCGAAGATCGAACAGCCATACATGAACCAACAGTATGAAACGCATAAGGCAAACCGGCATCTTTTAATCCTTGATTATAATACCTGAGGAAAAGTTCATATTTAATAATGCCATCGTAGACCTTTGCTGTAAACTTAGAACCTGCAACCGGATGCTCATATCGAATTGAGCATCCCGGCGTTTTCGGGTATTTATTGAAGTGTTTTTCAATTGCTGTTAGATAATTCTGATCGCAAGTAGAATCCGCATCGTAACATACTATAATTCCATCTTTCGATTCGCACAAAGTAAAGCGACGAACAGCCTCATCCATTCCAATTTTCCGCGCCAAACCTACCCCTGCATGCTTTTTGGGCAATCTATTTTCCTTTATCAAATGGAAGGAAATCCACGCATGAGAGTGCTCACTTGTCCATTTTCGAAATTCTCTTTCTGTCTCCCTATTTTGGGCCATCACATCAGAGTCGGACTGCTCACCAGCATTCAACACTACAATCACTTCCACGCTGCAGGTTGGAGCATTACATTTATATAAAGATTCCAATGAGAATTCTAAGTCAGGCTCATTGTAACACGGAATTACGACACAAATCCCCAATTGTGGGTCAGGTTTCTCTTCAATCAGCTTTGGCCGAATTCCATATTTTTCAAAATACTTGCTCATGAAATCTATGGAGATAACCGAGTTAATCCCCAATTCTCATTAGTCAATTCAAACGCTAAACGATCGTGCAGACGACTTGGCCGCCCTTGCCAAAACTCTATATATTCTGGTTTTAATCTATACCCACCCCAATGAGTTGGACGTGGAATTTCCTTGCCGTTAAACTTGCTCTCAAAATGGTTAACTAAACCTTCCAGCTCTTCTCGATTCTTTAACCGTTCGCTTTGAGATGAAGCCCATGCACCTATTTGACTTTCTCTTGGTCGAGCAGCAAAATAGGCATCGGAAATTTCGCTTTCCAATTGATTCACAACCCCTTCAACCCTAACCTGTCGTTCCAAACTGGGCCAAAAGAAATTTAGCACAGCATTTGGATTACTAACCAACTCCTGTCCTTTTCTACTCTCATAATTGGTATAAAAAACAAGTCCGCGATCCAAAATATCTCGCAGATAAACCACTCGCGATGAAGGTTTACCATCCCGACAAGTGGAAAGCGTGCAAGCATAAGGACTTGGATCAGGACTTTCAATAGCGTGTTGTAACCATTTTTCAAACAATTGCATTGGATCTTTCGATACTTGGCCTTCTACCAGACTAGATTTATCAAAATCTTTTCTATCCGTGTTAATGTGCTTTTTTACGTCCACCAGTTTTTTCAATTAATGTATCCTTCCTATTTCTAGTGCAAAATAGCTATTCGGCGCATTGGGTAAAGATACCAATATTAGCTAGTTTCGCCTTTAAGATTTAGGTGATGGAAGACGGTTTAAGACTAGCATACGACACCCCAATTGAATGGGGGCATAAAGCAATAGAAGATTTTGACATGTTTTTAAGGGATCACGCCGATTGCGAGCGCAAAGCATCAGCAATGGCAATGAGCTTCATAGCCAAATGCCCCGACAGAATTGAAATCCATCAAAAATTAATCGACACGGCAATTGAAGAGTTGCATCACTTCAAAATGGTGCATGAAATTATGGTTCAACGAGGAATCACATTCAAGGATAAAATGCCGGAAGATTTATATATAAAACAACTCATTTCCTGTTGCAGATCATCTCGAGAAGAGCGATTAATGGATAGAATGTTAATTGCTGGCATTGTAGAATATCGGGGTGCGGAACGCTTTCATATAATTTCTAAAATATTAAACAACAAAGATTTAAAACAGTTTTACAAAAACTTATACCTTTCGGAATATCGGCACGGTGATTTATTTATTGACATGTCTTGTACCTATTGGAGTAAAAATTACGTAAGAGACAGACTAAACCAACTACTAGCTGATGAAGCTAAAATATGCGAAGGCCTAGAATGGCGTTCTGCATTACATTAAATTTATCACTAATGAGCGAAAAATTGTTCAATTTTGAAAACATGAATAAATTGGAGCCTAAAAAGGGAAGGATTTTACTCGCCGAACCTTTTATTGAAGACTCCTATTTTAAACGTTCAGTAATTTTACTCTGCGAGCACAACGACGAAGGTTCGTTTGGCTTTGTACTGAACAACTTTGTTGATATAGAACTCAACGAACTAGTTGAAGGACTAGAGACCATAGAATCTCGAATTAGTTTGGGCGGCCCGGTTCAAACGGACAATCTATTCTTTCTGCACAAATTCGAAGACCTCGAAGGAGCTACAGAAGTAACTGACGGACTTTACGTTGGCGGAAAATTTGAACACCTTCAAGAGTATACTCGACTTGGAGTTGTCAAGGAGGGTACGATTCGTTTTTTCTTGGGTTATGCCGGTTGGTCTCCCGACCAACTAGAGGATGAACTTGAAATCAGTAATTCCTGGTTTGTTACAGACGTTGATGCTATAGGCGACGTTATGGCAATCGACCACGACCATTTGTGGCAAGACACGCTAAAAAGTATGGGAGGAAGATTTTCCTTGATTTCTAACTTTCCTGAAAATCCAACTTTAAATTAGAAATACTAGCATTGACTAAACGAATCATTTCACCTGCAACGGAGTGAAAATATCTTTTCGTTTTATATCCTGATACCCAATTAATTCCACTAATTGCGTTTGTAAGAAAAATCTCATCTGCCGCAAGTAAATTTTGCGGCGAAAGAGAGCATTCATAAACCTTGATTCCATTGGCAATGGCACAATTAATCACGTTCATACGCATGGTACCCCCTACACAACCATCATCCAATGAAGGCGTGTAAAGAACACCGTTAGAAACAATGAATATATTGGAAGATACAGCCTCAATAATGCTTCCCTTTGAATTTAAAATTAGCACATCGTCATAGTTATTTTCTTTAGCATAAACTCCAGCCAAGATATAAGGTAAACTGTTACACGTTTTAAAAACGGACAACCGATCCACCGTTTTTTGGTACTCCTGATATAGCCCTATATTAAGTCCATCCTTATTCAAAGTGAATCCGTTATGATCGTAGGCTTCGACAGAAATTAAAAACCTGACATCATTGCTTTCTGGTATAAACGCGCCAGAACCTTCTCGAAACACCGTAATTCGAGCTCTTCCACCTTCCATTATCCTATTGCTTTTCGATAATTGTTCGATCAACTCCTCGAAATAGGAAGTAGTATAGTGCTTGGGAACATTCATCTTGATGATGCGCATTCCATTAAGCATTCTAGAAACATGATTTTCCACGTTGAAAGGCATTCCACCAACAATACGAATGGTTTCAAATACCCCATCTCCGTATTTAAACCCTCTATTTTGAGCGGTTAATATTTTGGCGTCGGCATCTACCAACTTACCATTCAATATAGAGTAATACTTTTCCAAGTTCTAAAAGATTAATGCAAAACTAACTGTAAATCCGCCCTAATATTTGATAACAATCGAGAAATTGTCAACAGTTATTTTTTATTGTTGTTCAAAAATTAATTATGTACTCTTTAATATTAGACACAAAATAAATCAGCACGTTATAGTCGAAAACCACCATGACAAGAACTCCAAAAACAGCGCCCCAAATGTGTGCATCGTGGGCAATTCTGCCCTGCTGCTTCTTATCCATGTAGGACTCGTACCAAAGATAAAGAGCACCAAACACAAATCCGGGAAGATAAATTCCCGGCAAAAAAATAAGTCCCATTTGCCCTAGCGGATTTAATAAAATCCAGGCGAAAACTATTGCTGAAACAGCTCCAGAAGCTCCGAGCGATCGATAATAAGGATTGTCATAATGTTTTTTAAATGATGGCAATGTAGCAAACACCATCCCTCCCAAATAGAGAAACCCGTATAAAACGGATGACTTGGCTCCAAAAAAAGCTGGCATGAATACTGACTCAAGTTGCATTCCAAATAGGCACAACACATACATATTCATGAACAAATGCATGTAGTCCGCATGAACAAAACCATGTGAAAACAACTTATACCATTTACCTTCTTGTGTACACTGATACGGAGAAAACAGCATCTGATCTAAAACTGAAGAGTTATTAAACCCTCTAATAGAATATATTATAGTAAGTACTAGGACTGCCATAGTAATTGGCGTCTGCATCAATTCATTCATCTCTTATTTCGTCGCATTTTTTACGAGCGAAATATCCTTCTTTATTTCGGAACAAAAAGAAACCTTATCCAAAATTTTTATTCTTTCGTACAAAATTTCTTCAGGCCCAACTTCCACGCTCATATCGTACTCTCCAGGAGGTAAGATCATTACATATTTCATTGTTCGCCGATTTGGCCTATAATGTCCATACACCTCTCCCGACTCATCGTCAATTACAGTAATAAGAATGTCTTTCTGATTATCCTTTGGTGCCCCATCAATTTTACCATGAATTACAGTCAATCTGGGTGGAATATCGATAAATTTCACGCGATAAATGTCAACATCCCCTTCTCCTCCCTTCCGCAAAGCAGACACATAACCATATCGCCCTGAAGAAGAGATCCTGAAATTCATATTATCTTCTGGAGTATTGATTGGGTATCCAATATTTCTTGGCGAAACATACTTCCGTTTTTTATTGTTCCAAGCAGCTTTAAAAATGTCATAGCCACCCATACTCATGTTTCCTTTTGAGCTGAAATACAAATATTTGTCATCTGGACTTAGATTCGGAAAATCCTCGTCATCACTTGAATTAATCGATGGACCTAAGTTTTGTGCTTCGCCCCACTTTCCGTTTGGCAATTTTTGACATACGTACAAATCCGTTCCACCATAACCGGTCGGTCGGTCACTAGCAAAATACAATTTAGTACCATCTTTATTAATGCACGCTGCAATCTCTTCACTACTCGAATTAACACTGCGATCTAATTCCTGCAAAACCATAAAACTTCCATTAACAACTTTGCAAACGAACAGTTTGCCCTCTCCTTTGATGTCCTCCTTATAGATAATTGCATGATCACCATTACTTGTAAGACCCACAATTTCTTCGTTTCCGTCATAGGTATTCACAAGCGAAACCTGCTGAGCAGCCAAATACTTTCCATCTTTTACTTTAGATACATAAACATTAGATTTATAGGAACCATCAGGGTTCAATTCGCTTCCATCATCAGTTCTAACATTAAATGCAAGAAAAGACTCATCAGAAGGAACAAACGGGAAGTAATCCTTAAATTGGGAATTGACGTCTTTGCCTAAAGATTCAAACTCTACTCGAATTGGGAATTTCATGAGCTCCTTGGCATTTTGACAATGAGCAATCTGCACTAAACAATCATCAATGTTCTTTTTGTCTCCTTCTCCCTTGTCCAAAAAATGCCTAAATGCAGAAATAGCCTTGTCAAACTGATACCCAAACTGGTAAGCCCTTCCCAATAAGTAGCGAGCCTTAGGTTCAGCCTTTGGATGATCAACTATTTTTTCCAAATATTGAATTGCTAAGGATTTATCGATGTTCGTATTTAAAAAACAAACCGCAATCCTGTAGTTGTATTCCAGATGGTCTGGAGAATCATTAAGTAGCAACTCGTATTCGTCTATTGCAGATTCAAAATCTTCTTTATCAAAAAGCTGTTGAGCCAACAGCCGCTCTTGACCATTGGAAATTCTTGCCATGATTAGAATTGTAAAGATCGAAATTAAGCAAGGTAGAAGGTATCTCATAGTTTAGAAATCATAGGATATTTCAATCAAATATAGCAATTGGGTATTTGCTTTCTACCCTTTAATTAATTCTAAATACAGAATTAACAATTTCTTTTAAAGCTCCTTGCAAGATCCACAAAAAGTGTTCAGCAAAACAACAAGTAGTCGATATTGTTTGATTGTAGAAATTCAACCACCTCCTTTTGAGCCGGACCAGCAACCAGAACCAAAACCACACAACCAACTAATTCTGAAACACGCGAAGTTGGCTCCAATTCTACCCCGTAAATATGCCTACCCCATTTTGATTCAGAATTACAAACCCAGCGAAAAGCAACATTTTGATCACTAAATATTCTCGCAATGGATTTACCCTTTCTTCCAGCTCCCCAAACAATCATATTTTCCTTTCTTTCAGAATATTCCAAAAGGTATTTTACCTTCAAAGAAAGAAACATATTGTCTAGATAGTTTGGATCATTTCGGGAAGTTCGTTCGGCATAGTCCCTCCAAAAATGGGTAATTTTATTCAGTCCAACCACCTTAATTCCAAAACGCCACATTCTGAAACATAAATCATAATCTTCGGGATATTGCGCGCTTCCGAACCCCCCAATTCTATCAAAATCATTGCGAAACATTATCCAGTTGGGAGAAGGAATTACACACTCCTTAAAAATTTGACTGTAATTGGAGTTACAAATGGTCAAATCATTTAACCATTTCTCGTATTCTCGGTAGCCGTTCTGTATTTCAAAATCAGCAAAGTATTTCACCAATCCAACCGCAACATGACCAGGGCCGCTTGCCTGCATCTGATCCACAAACAATTGCAATTTATCGACGGTCATCTTGTCATCGGAATCCATCCTAGTTATCAGCTGACCTGACGCAACATTTTCCCCGAAAACGAGCGCATCAATAATGCCTATTCCCGAGTTTTGGAAAACCTTAATTCTTGAGTCTCGACTCGACCATTCGAAAAGTTTGGATAGTGTGGCGTCACTTGAACCGTCATCCACAACAATCAATTCCCAATACGAATAGGTTTGGTTTACGATAGAGTCAATACATTCATCAATGTAGTTTTCTACATTTTTAGCAGGCATGACAATGCTTACCAAACTATCCATTCCTTCTTTGTGCAATTGCCTTGTTAATTCGCTTTACCAATACTGGGCCTTCATAAACAAATCCTGTGTAAACCTGCAATAAATCCGCACCGGCATCCAGTTTCCTTAGCGCGTCATCTACTGAATGTATTCCACCAACTCCAATAATCGGAAAAGCTTTATTTGATTTTTCTGCAAGAAACCGTATTACTTCATTTGATCTGTTTTCCAACGGTTTACCACTCAAACCTCCATTACCAATCTTGGTGAGTTCGACTCCACTTGTAATCAAACCACTTCTATCCGTTGTCGTATTTGTGGCAACCACTCCAGCTATTTTGGTTTGATCAACAATCTCAATAACCTCTTCTAGTTGCTGCTCACTTCTATTTGGTCCAATTTTGATCAAAATTGGTTTCGGTTTAGGGTGTTGTTGATTGATTTTGTCTAAGTCCTTCAACAAATCAATTAAAAAATATTTGTCCTGCATTTTAGACGAATTGCCCACATTCGGACAACTAACATTAACAACAAAATAATCAACCAGTGGATGTAAAGTCTTAAAAACGTACTCGTATTCTTCCTGTGCTTCTTCCGCCAAAGTCTGGTTATTCTTTCCAATATTCCCCCCGATTATGATATCAGAAGGTCGGTGTTTTAAATTTTCTGCAATCGCATCAACACCCCAATTATTGAATCCCATACGGTTAATAAGCGCATTATCCGCTTTTAATCGGAACAACCTCTTTTTAGGGTTTCCCTCTTGTGCATTAGGCGTTACCGTTCCGACCTCTACAAATCCAAAACCGAAATTGGCAAGTTCATTAAACAATACCCCGTTTTTATCGAAACCCGCCGCCAAGCCCACCGGATTCTTGAATTTTAGACCTAACACCTCCGTTTCTAATTTACTGTCTTTAACCTCGTACGCACTTCTGTAAATTCCGGCAACGCCAGGAATTTTCGAAGTAGACTTGATCAAATTAAAAATAGAATAGTGAATTTTCTCAGGATCGAATTGAAATAGAAGCGGCCTAATTAGCTGGTACATTATCGGCTAAAAGTTTGCGCAAAATTACAAAAGCAAGGCATTAAATTGGATCAACATCAATTTTAATTCGACAGGATTTGAAATCAGGATGCTGCTTGAAACGTAAAACATTTTGTTCAAGCGCACTTTTAACCTTGGCTTGAGAAAATGACCTTTCGAATTTGATAAACATTTGCTGGCGATACATATTGTTTATTCTAGGAATACTGGGGTATTCTGGACCAAATATCCGATTGCCAAAAACCTCTTTTAACCTATTTGCAAATTCAATCGCCCCGCCATCCAAAACTGGTTTTATTCTATGCTTAATCGTTATTCCAATCATTCGAAAAAATGGTGGATAGTTGAAATTGCGACGTTCAATAACCTCCTGCCGATACATTCCATCGTAATCATGCGCCATAACCTTCTTAACAATCCAATGGTTCGGGTTGTAGGTTTGAATTATGACCTTACCTCTTTTACCTTTCCTTCCGGCCCTACCGCTAACCTGACTCATCAACTGATAAGCCTTTTCAAAAGCACGAAAATCCGGAAAATGCAATAATAGATCGGCGTTTAAAATTCCTACAAGTGACACATTCTCGAAGTCAAGCCCCTTGCTAATCATTTGTGTTCCGACCAGAATGTCAACTTTTTTCTCTTCAAAATCTGAAATGATGCGGGCGTGTCCGTTCTTTGATCTTGTTGTATCTAAATCCATTCGAGCAACGCCTGCCTTTGGAAACAATTCTTGTAATTCCTCTTCAATCTTCTCCGTTCCGAATCCAACCAATTTGACTTCCGAACTTCCACAAGCTTCACACTTTACTGGTGGGGTGATCCCATAACCACAATAATGGCATTTCAGAGTGTGCTTAAATTTATGGTACGTTAATCCGACATCACATCTAGGACATCCAGGGGACCATGAACATGTTTCGCACAACCACATAGGGGCATAACCACGCCTATTCTGAAATAGAATTATTTGCTCATTGCGCTCCAAAGCATCTGTCATTTTTTCAAACAAAAACGATGAAAAAATTGATCGCATCGTCTTGCTTTTACGTTCTTTGGTTAGATCAGCACACATTATTTCCGGCAACTCAATTCCAGCGAATCTGGTATTTAAAGCAACGTAACCGTAGGTTCCATTCTGTGCATGCCAGTGCGATTCGACTGAGGGTGTGGCCGAACCAAGCAACACCTTTGCTCCGTGCATTTTGGCCAGAACCAAAGCACAATCTCGAGCATGATATCTTGGCGCCGGATCGTGCTGCTTGTAAGATGATTCGTGCTCCTCATCTACAATTATCAACCCCAATTTATCAAATGGCAGAAACATCGCAGACCTAGCTCCAAGTAGAATATCGTACTTCTGATAAAGTGTGTTCAGAGTATTCATCCAAACTTCAACACGTTCATTTGGATTAAACTTGGAATGAAAAACCCCAATACGATCGCCAAAATGCACGCGTAAGCGATTGATCATTTGCGAGGTTAATGCGATCTCCGGAAGCAAATACAACACCTGTTTTCCCCGTTGAATATATTGCTGCATAAGGTGACAATACACCTCAGTTTTCCCGCTGCCAGTGACCCCATGAAAAAGTACTGTGTCTAGTTTCTCAAATTGTTGCGTAATGGACCCAAATGCCTCCGATTGTGGATCCGACAATTGCTTAAGAGGTTTCAGCTGCCCTCGATAAAGAGTGAGTCTTGAAACATCAATTCTATTCAGCTGAAACACTTGTTTTTTGATAAGCTCATTTACAACAGAAGAGCTAACCCCGGACTTCTTCTGGAGATCAATTTTTCTAACCTCCGTTTTGTCCGTATAACGGTTACTCATTTGAATAAAATTCAACAGAACATCCTGTTGTTTAGGAGCTCGTTCCAAGCCATTGTTCAGCAGCTGTTCCAAATTAGACTCCACCTCATAATAATCCGTGAGGCGCAACATATCAACCAATTTAGGCTTGTATCGGTCCTTCAACTCCTCCTCGGCCAGAACAATTCCCAATTCAATCAACTGTTTCAAAAGGGGTTGTACTACCTTCAAATTTACTAAACTCCCAACCTCACTTAGCGGCAACACTTCATTCTGCTTAACAGCTTCTACAATGGTAATCAACCTTACGTCCTTTAATTCCTCGTATCCGGCATAGTCTGGATTGAGAATAATGTTGGTTTCACTGGTTAATTTGAGAGAACTAGGCAAAGCTGCTGTCATCACTTCGCCCAAATGACACATATAATACTGAGAAATCCAGTCCCACAATTTCAATTGAATTTCTTTGACAATCGGGATTTCATCAATAATAGACTCGATATATTTAGCCGTATATTTTTCTGGCGGACGATCGTGGAGTTTTCTTATGATACCGGTGTACAATTTAGACCTTCCTAATTGCGCTACAACCCTTTGACCTACCATTACATTTTCGTTCCAACCAACCGGAATTCGATACGTGTAAGTCTGCGGAACCGCAACCGGTAAAATGACATCTGCGAAAATGGTCTTTCTTTCCAAATCAAAAATTGAAATTGCTTATGAATTTTCTCCAAAACTAACAATTCCCAGATGTCTGCACATTCCCATTACGTGATTGAATTGTGGATAAAAAACCACCAAAACACCTGAAAAACAATTAATAAGATTTCACTTAAAATCACCCCAATTCTTGGACCGAAATTATCTTTGAGTTGTGGTTAATTTTTTATTACTTGCATCCCCTATTGATTGAACATAATCAACTTTTAGCATGCTTAAAAAAGTATCCTCGAAACTAGCAATATATACGCTAGCTTCCTCCCTAATCTTAATCACTGCATGCGGTAGTGATGACCCTAAAGAAAAGGAACAAGTATTTGACATCAACAAAACCCAACGTGAAGGTGAAAAAACGTTGGTTGTTCAAATGGATGGTCAAATTTTCAGTATTCCTTCGCCTGTTCAAACGGCTTTTTTGCTGAAAGAATCTGGCATCGCATACGACCCTACTTGCTTGAACTCAGAGGACAATGTTCACAATTACTCCACAATCCACTCAAAGGCGGTAAACCTTGGAATTTACGGCGCGGACCTGGGGTATAATACGATCTTCGAATCCACAGAGGCTTCCTTAAAATACTTGAAGACGATCAGGACTCTTGCGGAGGACCTAGGTTTGGTGAACGTCTTTAGTGAGTCGCTGGTAAGAAGATTTCAAGATAACTTAGGAGTGAAAGATTCAATGCTTGTGTTTGTTTCGGAAGCCTACAGAGCCGGAGACAATTATCTAAAAAATAACGACAAGCACAACATTGTAGCACTAGTTTTAGCTGGTGGATTTATAGAATCACTTCATCACGCCTGCAAAGCAGCAGAAGCCTCTGGTGACGAAAAAATCATTAAACGAATCGGTGAGCAAGGTAACAGTCTTAGAAGCTTGATTTCACTTATGAACCCGTATAGAAATACGGAAGAATTTGATGGGCTCGCAAGAAATCTGGAAGAATTACATGAAAACTACAGTGGTATTGAATCTCAGTATGAATACCGCCCAAGCTCTACTGATTCCCTATCAAAAACCACAGTAATTAATAGCGTTACAACAGTTAACGTAAGCGCGGAATCATTCCAGGCTATCTGTAACATGGTATACCAAATAAGAAACGAAATTGTTGGATAGAATGAAACACCTCACTCTTGTAATATATTCATTTGCGCTTTTATTAATTAACTCATTGTCGATTAGCGCGCAATCCACATGTGATGAAATCAATAATATCGTCAATCAAAATTTGAAGATCGGAAATCGAACTTTCATATCCGACGGTCAGGTTTACAAAGCTTTTTTGGACGGAGATGAAAATGCAGAATTTCAAACCACATTTTTCAGTGGCTCAACGTATCGAATTTCTACTTCAGCTGGTGATGAAGAAAATTTCGTCGTGTTTACGGTTTACGACCAAGAAAGAAATGTCCTTTTCGCCAATGAAAATTTTGAAAAGGCCCAGTATTGGGATTTTCAGACTTTAAACACCGTCACCTGCACGATAGAAGCTCGTTTAGACCCAACATTGAAGTCTTCTGGCTGTTTAGTAATGATGATTGGATTCGAGCAAATTCACTAGAACCTCTATACCCTAATCCTCTGATAACTTAGGATGAGTGAAAGAATTCTTCGAGCACTTATGCAACTGTTTGCCATCATTGCGAGGGTAAACAGAGATCCAGATACTGGTGAGGTAATCAAAGAAAAATTAGGCGATGGCAACAAAAATGGTGGTGCCAGAAGAATTGTCGAAAGTTTTTTAACGCAAGAACTGAATCGGGAATTGGTTGATGAGTACCTAACCGTATTCGACCAATTCATTGAAACCCACCAAGGAAAATCCATTAAAAAAGATGGTAAGCGCAAGCGAACGGCCGTTAACTCAGTAAAGGTTCTTAGAATATGCACACAGATTAACGAAGAACTTACGCAAAAGCAGAAAATCATCGTTTTGATGAGAATTCTGGAATTTATTTACGCTAACGAGGCTGTTGGTGATCAAGAAAATGAATTCGTTAGTACTGTTGCGGAGACGTTCAATATTGAACCAAAAGAATTTAGAAACGCCACTACATTCGTAGCAAGTCAAGAAAATGAACTAATCGACACTCCTGATATCCTACTAATCAATAATCAGGAGGAACATCCTTTCAAGCACATAAAACATATCCACAACGATGGTGTTGACGGAACGATTCGAATAATTATTATCCCATCGGTTAATGTCCTTTTCTTGAGGTCCTCTGGCAACCAAGACTTGTACCTTAATGGTCAAGGCATCAATCAGACTAGGGTCTACACTCTTAACCAAGGAGCGTCCCTAAGAAGTGCCAAAGTTCAACCGATATACTACAGTGATATTATTGGTAGATTCCTCAGAGAAAAATCCACCAGTAAGATTGTTTTTAAAGCCCATGATATTCAGTATAAGTTTAAGGGCGGAAAGCAAGGATTACACAATTTATCGTTTGAAGAGCCATCCGGTAGAGTCATCGGAATTATGGGCGGTAGTGGAGCTGGAAAATCAACTCTACTGAACATACTAAATGGTAACCTAAAACCAACCAGTGGTGCAGTAACTATTAACGGAATAAACATACACGAACAACCGAAAGATATTGAAGGATTGATCGGGTATGTACCACAGGATGATCTTCTTATAGAAGAGTTGACTGTTTTTCAAAACCTCTTCTACAACGCCAAACTATGCTTTGGCAAGATGGATGACGATGCCATAAATAAGTTAGTTGATAAAACTCTGAGTTCAATCGGCCTATTAGAAGTGGGGCATTTGAAAGTTGGAAGCCCACTTCAAAAAACAATTAGCGGTGGACAAAGAAAAAGACTGAATATTGCTCTGGAATTGATTAGAGAACCCTCAGTACTTTTTGTTGATGAACCCACTTCTGGTTTATCGTCAAGAGATTCTGAGAATATTATGGATCTACTCAAGGAGCTTGCTCTGAAAGGCAAATTAATCTTTGCAGTAATCCACCAACCTTCTTCCGACATCTTCAAAATTTTCGATAATCTCTTGATTTTAGACCAAGGAGGATTTCCTATATACAACGGAAACCCAGTAGATTCCATAGTTTACTTCAAGAAAATTGTAAATCATGCTAATGCGGATGAAAGCGAATGTTCAAGCTGTGGTAAGGTGGATCCAGAACTTGTATTCAACATAATTGAAGCTAAAGTTGTTGACGAATATGGAAACCTAACAATCCATCGAAAAATTGGACCGCGAGAATGGTATCGGGCTTATTTGGAAAAAATAGAATCTAAAAAGACGCCGCTAGCGCCTGTTTACAAAAAACCAGAGGTTGGATTTAGCATTCCTAAAAGACTGAACCAACTACGTGTATTTTTTACTCGAGACATTTTAGCTAAGTTGTCGAACGGACAGTACATGTTCATCAATTTGATTGAAGCCCCGGCGCTTGCTGGTATCTTAGCTTTCTTCATGAAATATTTTGCCTTGGACCAAAACCAGAGTCTGAGCTATATTTTTAGAACTAATGAGAACATTCCGCAATACATTTTCATTTCAGTGATTGTGGCCCTTTTTATAGGGCTAACTGTTAGTGCTGAAGAGATTATCAGCAATCGCAAGATTTTAAAGCGTGAATCATTTTTGAACCTCAGCAGGGGAAGTTATTTAACCTCTAAGATTAGCATCATGTTTATGATCTCCGCGATTCAAATGCTACTCTATGTTGTTGTTGGCAATGCGATAATGGAAATTAAAGGAATGTGGTTCGAATACTGGATTGTGCTATTTTCTACTTCTTGTTTTGCAAATATTCTAGGACTGAATGTTTCTGCTAGCTTTAATACAGCCAAGGTTATTTACATTTTAATTCCTATTCTGATAATCCCTCAGCTATTGTTCAGCGGAGTAATTGTACCATTTGACAAGCTCAATCCTTTTTTCGCTTCCAACTCTCATGTTCCAACAATTGGAAATGTAATGGCCTCAAGATGGGCGTACGAGTCTCTGGCCGTTACCCAATTTAAAGACAATGAATTTGAAAAGAACTTCTTTCCTTATGACAAGAGAATGAAATACGCTAATTGGAAGAAGGATAACTGGACTAAACGTTTAGAAGAAAAAGTTGAACAACTACAAGAGGGTAAAATTGACGAGGAACGCGCTGCCTACAACATACGACTGTTGCAATCCGAAATTCAACAAGAACAGAAGTTACTTAACGGAGCGCTTGAATGTGACGGGTTAGATGAACTTAGCCCTAAAAACCTTGATAAGTCGACGCTAAACAACATCCTAGATTTTCTCGACATTCTTCGAACCCATTATAGAAGAGTCTACGCTAGAAATGAACTTGAAAAAGATAGCCTAGTAAAATCCATGCAAACATCACCTGAAGAGAAGACAGCATTTAAGGAATTGCAGGATGATTACATGAACGAAAACCTAAAAGACTTCGTAACTAACAAAACTTCAATAAGCGGTTCTATTGCAGAAGTAAACGGTAGATTAATCATGAAATCTACCCCAATATATTTAGATGCCAGAGGAGATTGGTTCCGAGCTCAATTTTATGCCCCTAGAAAGCAATTGTTTGGCAAATTCTACGATACTTTCTGGGCGAACACAATGGTAATTTGGTTAATGTCTCTAATCTTTATTACTACTCTGTACTACGACATGCTTCGAAAATTTCTTGAAAGCACTGGCAGACTGTTGTTCAAAATGGTTGCCAGGGACTAAATTCACAATTAGAATTATTTGGCCTGAACTTTTCAAAAGTCAGCGCAATTAACTTTAGATCCGAAGTAAAAAGCTGCTATCGTTATTTATCGGATACCCGTCCGAACAAACTATACCACTACAATAGATCGTTGCAATGAAATGGCGGGTAAAGAACACATCACCCAACGCCAAAGTTATGTTCGAACTTACAGATACCTTTGCACATAAAGTAGTTTGAGATTGTTGATTAAGTTCTGTTGTTGGTTGATTTTTCATTCCTATGAAAAACTAGCTCGACATATTTTTGAACAAGGATTCGGCAAAATCCTTGGCAAAATAAGTCAATATAACATTAGCTCCCGCGCGTTTGATTGCCAACAACATTTCTTGCATTCCTTGTTTGTAATCAATTAACCCATTGGCGGCAGCAAGCCTTAACATCGAATATTCCCCACTTACATTATAAGCTGCAATGGGCAATTTAGACTGCTCGCTCAAAACATGGATGATATCTAAATATAGACTTGCTGGTTTAACCATTAGAAAATCTGCCCCTTCAGACTCATCCAACTCTGCCTCAAGTAACGCCTCTCTCTTATTCGCCGGATCCATTTGATACGTTTTTTTATCCCCAGACTTTGGAGCTGAATCCAAAGCATCTCTAAACGGTCCGTACCATGCACTAGCGTACTTGGCTGTATAGGACATAATTCCTACTTCTTTGTGTCCTGCCAGGTCTAACTTCTCTCTTATATAGCCTACGCGCCCATCCATCATATCAGATGGACCAATAATGTCCATTCCTGCGTCGGCTTGAGCTACGGCCATTTCCCCAAGAATTGGAAGTGTCTCGTCATTTAGAATTTTGCCATCTTCCACCAAGCCATCATGACCATCTGATGAATAGGGATCTAAGGCAACATCGCTAATCAGACAAATATTGGAAAATCTTCGCTTAATCTGTGTAATTGTCTTTAAATAGAAATTTTTTCCAGAACATGAATAAGACCCTGTACGATCTTTCAGACCATCTTCAACTACTGGAAATAATACAAACGACTGAATACCAAGTTTCAGACATTCTTCAATCTCATTGATCAATAAATCGGCACTCCAACGATATTGCCCTGGCATTGCGCTAATTTCAAGCTTCTTAGATTTTCCATCCAATAAAAACAATGGATATACTAAATCCTTTAGCGTAACCTCATTTTCCCGAACTAAATCTCTAATAACAGCCGTGGCTCTATTTCTTCTTGGTCGTATCATAATTTGGCCACAAAATTAAGCTATAACCATCTTCGCTCAACTTTTATCCTTGTTTTTAGAACCATCGGCACAAATATGGGGCAAGTGATTATTCTTTCCAAAGACCCGACAAATGCGGCATTAGGCTTGGACCATGCTGATCCCTTACATTATCCAAAATTTGATTATAGCGCTTAAAGTTCTCTTGCTGATCGCTCCAATCATGTGCTAATGCATACTCCGCTGTCGACTCAAATTCCTTTATCAGAGCATCTTCACCACCAACAGATTTAACCCATTCCACATGCTGTTCAATATTTGACTTAAACCTTTTCTTTAATTCATTCGGCAATGATTTAATGTTATAAAAATTAGGTCGATCCAGAACATTTAACTGTATATCATTGATGCCTATAAAATTATTGGATACAAAATACCGATGCAATGAAGGTAATTCCAACGCATTGAGAACCGAAATAGTGGGAGCAATCCGAACGCGCATATTATTATCAACCAACACTTTAAAATTTTCAATAAAATCATTCCACCGCAATCCATCTCTAATGTATTCGCCTTGTTTGAAAAGAGCATCTATACTAATATCCACATGAACATCGGAAAACTGAGACCACAATTCTAAAACATTCCATTGGCCTAATTTCAGTCGAGTTAAATTGGTATTGTATCTTAACCGTACGTTGGTTAGCTTTTTTGATATGAGCGTTTCCAGAATTTGATAATGTTCCTGCATCATTAGGGGCTCACCACCACCAAAGTAAAACTCCTCGGGATCAACGTCCAACTTAAAAATCGCCCCAACCAAATCTACATTTTCCGTTGCACTAATAACCGCCTTAGAACCAGAATTGTTACCCAAAACCTTAGCATCGGAGAACCAACTTGAACTAGCCCCATGCCAACAGGTTCTACATTTCAAATTACATAAGTTACTAAATCTCAAATCAAAAGAAATTGGAACTTGTGGTTCAAAATTCAACTCCTGTTGAATATGGAATCTATCTTGGCTTTCCTGTCGCAAGCTTACTTTTCCTACAGCTTCTCTTTTCCAGCAATGCCCGCACCTTCTATCCTTTACACCATTTAAGTTAAGTTCTCTAAATTTTTGTACCTTTTCACCAAACCATATTTCACGAATGGTTTGTTCCCTTATGTTTCCGTACACAACATTGGCATTGCAACATGACTTTACATTACCTCTTGTATCAACATACAAATGAACCCACGGTAAAAAGCAAACAGGTTTGTTCATAAGCCAAACTTAAGAATCTGAAGAGATGAAGTGGTCAACTATTTCTTCGTTTTTTTCTTTTTCGCCAGCCAAATATTCCTCGACCTTCTTCAGTTTTAGCAGGCCTTGGAAGCGCTTCTCGCCTGCCCTGTTCAATTTCGACAACCACCTTTTCTATAAGATGATCTCTAAGTTCTGGTTGATAGTCTGATTTTAAATCTACTCCCAAAGTCAAAGCCATAACATACCATATTTGTGCTGCCGGCTTTCCGCGATACTGGGCAATTAATTGAAACGCCGATTTTCCTGTTTCTCGTTTGATCAATTTAACGAGATAACGCCCACGCGTTCTACTCATGTTTTTGACATCGTACTCAAACTCATTTTTAAGCGCGCGAGAAGCTCGTCGCATATATTTCCTTCGCTTCGATTTTCGCTTAATTTCAGCTAAATCTGCATCATATTTTTCAATGAAATCTGCCATAAGCTGAGAATAGGTATAAACTCTTGTTACGAAATATGCAGCGGCATAATAATTCTTGAGATATAGCGAGTCCGGAGCCTCAACTATAATATTTTCCAATTCATGAATTGGCAGGTTTGGATAATTTGCCCGATTTATCGAATCATTTTGATCCGACAAAAAATCTACTGAGTGTTTTTTGGTTTCTTGTCCTAACAAAGAAAATTGAAATAAAACAACGACCGACAATATGCACAACGTTGACTTTTGCAACGTTCGGGATGCCCTATGTCCGTCTGTAATCAAATCAGTTTATCGTTCTATTCTCTTGGTGACTTTGAGATTATGTGTTTTACTGTTGTTTTCCAAATTGTAGATTCCATCTCTTCTAAGTCGATCAATACGAACACGTCCAGATGCGTGAATTATTTTGAAATTTTCCAACATTAATCCAACGTGGGTAATTTTGCCTTGATCGTTGTCAAAAAACACAAGGTCTCCCACCATTAAATTATCGAAGGCAATTTCGTTGCCAAATTCTGCTTGTTGCCAAGCATCCCTTGGCAATTGGCAACCCATAATTGAGTAACATAATTGAGTAAATCCGGAACAATCAATTCCGGCTGAGCTCCTACCACCCCACAAATAGGGTGTGTTTAAGAACATTTTGGCAACATGTTGAATATTTAAACCCTCAACAGTGAAGCTGGCATCATTCACCAGATATTCCTTTCCGTTTAAACGAATGCTGCCCGATGAATAATTTGGCAATTTAGCTCCCAGTCCTAGACGCACCTTCCCTATTTCCAATTCAACGCTACAACCTTCATTGATATTAATGGGTGAATGACTTGCAGTGATCTGATTAAATTCAGATTCCACCAGTTCAGCATGTTGCTTTGCACAAATCCAGCCTCGATAACCATCAGCAGTATTTTCTACCAAATACCACTTTTCTTGTTTTTCAATAACCTGATAAGTTTCACCAAATAACAACTGGGTTACAATTTCTGCACGGTCGTTAGGTTCTGCCCTGCATGGTATACACATCAACAATACAATTCCGAAAATCATAGCAAATCTTTAGTCAAAAATAACCATTGACTCTGCTCAATTGATTATGTTTGAAACTTAAATTGAACCTCAACTCTAATCTTATGGAACTAGCAACTTTTGGAAATGGTTGCTTCTGGTGTACGGAGGCAGTTTTTAGCCGTTTAAAAGGTGTAGAGTCGGTTAATTCGGGATATTCTGGCGGAAACACGGCCAACCCAACTTACAAAGAAGTTTGCACAGGAACAACTGGTCATGCAGAGGCCATCCAAATTAGCTTCAATCCAGACGTGATTGCCTTCGAAACGTTGCTGGATGTGTTTTTTCGCACTCACGATCCCACTACGTTAAATCGACAAGGACAGGATGTTGGTACTCAGTACCGATCCGTTGTTTTCTACCACAACGAACAACAGAAGAATCTGGCTATTGGTAAAATCACAATGTTGAATGCAACCGGAAATTGGCCCACCCCAATCGTCACTGAAGTTACTCCAGCTCAGAAATTTTATGTCGCTGAGGACTACCATCAAGGATACTACGAAACGCACGGACATACCCCCTATTGCAACCTTACAATTGCACCAAAAATTGAAAAGGTCAACGAAAGGTTTAAACACTTATTGAAATAAAATGACCGATTTTGTTGCCTATAGCGGGATTTCGGTTTGCGCAGGCATTTTGTTTTTCGTAATGATCATGGTTGCCATAATCGTTCGGAAAAACAAAAGAAAAAGAAACTGGGCTTTGGCATTTTCGCTGTTTTGTTTTGGGGTTGGATTTTGGGGGTTGGGCAATGCACTCGTATCGCTTGCCGATGGCATGGATGAATTTAAAGATGATGTAGTGCAAGTTTATGATCACTGGCTGCATGCCGAACAGGATCAAGAACAACTAGACCTCAATATTCGATACGAATTGATGCACGGTGAAACGACCAATACCACATTAGCGCAACTTCAAAACTGGTCTCCTAAATCAACGCCAGATATTCATTTCGTACACTTTGGAAACGACGAGCAATCAAGAATTCCACTCCCCCATCCATATGCTATTCATGTAAATCGTTTTAGCAATATTGGTTGGCTAACGGACAACACGCCAAGTGTTACAGCATTTCAAACTCTGGACAGTACCATGGCTATAGCCTCAGTCGAAAGTCTAAACTTCGACCGCCGTTTTATTCTAATTCAGGAACGTACAACGCAAGGGATCGACGACCCTTGGATTTTAATCGATTACAGAAATAAAGTTTTTGAAAGCTACGACACTCAAACTGATTTAATTTCAAGGGCAAGGGAACTGGGATTTGAGGGTAATTATAGTTTGTCTACAGTTCAGACTTACATTAACCAGTTTATCCAGAATTAAAGGGGAGTATTATGTAATTTACAAGAGCTGAACGCAACACTTTTAAAAGTTGATTCGCTCAACCTAATCGAATAGACTATGGCAACAAGAAGAAATTCATAAAAACATCGATTGCCGGAGGAGCGACAATATCATTAGGAAAAGGTGCCTTTGCGGAATCTGCTAATAGACCAGCTGATTATAGGCTTGGTTTTGAACCGGTTGTTATTTCGACTTGGAACCATGGAATGCCTGATCGAGAAGGAAATGTCACCTTAGATGCGTGCATTATGGATCACCAACAAAGGTGTGGTGCTGTTTCGTTCCTGCAGAATATTGAGAATCACGATACCATTGGAATGTTAGCTTTAGACAAGTACGGCAACCTTTCAGGCGCCTGTACGACAAGTGGATTGGCTTATAAATATTTTGGGCGTGTTGGAGATTCTCCGATAATCGGCGCGGGACTTTTTGTTGATAACGAGGTTGGTGCTGCCTGCGCAACGGGCGTTGGAGAGGCTGTTATTCGAATCGCCGGGAGCGCAATAGTTGTGGAAATGATGAGAAATGGTAAATCGCCAGCCGAAGCCTGTAAAGCTGCTGTGGAAAGAATTATTGCCAAACATCCGAGCGTGGATAACATGCAAGTAGGATTTTTAGCCCTAAATACTAAAGGTGAAATTGGAGCCTACAGTATTTTTGAAGGGTTTAGTTATGCATGGTCCAATAAAGATGGCCAGCAAATGGTAAAATCATCTTTCAACCGAAAACGAGGTTAGTGAAATTTCTAACAAACCCTCCTTCCGTGTTCTTCAAAACTGCCAATTAGCTTTGTGCAAAATTTGCACCCCATTTTTATGTGAATTCCAGTATTCCTCTACCTTTGTGCTCCAATGTCAATAATGACCAATAAAAGAGATGGAGAGCGTGTTAAGGTAAGTAAGTCTTCTTGGGCTAAGGCAACGCGCGTTTTTGCATTCTTGAAACCATACAAATTCACCTACATTGTAGGTTTCATATTTTTACTTTTATCTACTTTAACAGGAATGGCCTTTCCGTACTTAATAGGTCATTTGTTGGGGGCAAAAAGTTCTACGGAAGAAAGTTCTTTAGACCTAACCAATTTCGCAGATCCAACGGCACTGATAGTGCTATTATTTATTGTACTGTTTGCTCAAGCTATATTTTCCTTTTTTAGAATTTATTTGTTCGGAATCGTTACGGAAGGTTCGCTTCGCGATTTAAAAGAACAAACACATCGCAGATTAATTCATTTACCAGTTGCATTTTTTGATAAGCAAAAAGTTGGCGAATTAACCAGCCGGGTTGCAACCGACCTTGGAATGCTCCAGGATACATTTAACACAACAATTGCCGAGTTTGTTCGGCAGGTACTAACGATTCTAATGAGCATCGTATTAATTGGGTGGATTTCTCCGCAATTGGCGGGGATTATGCTTGCAACAGTGCCTGTTGTGGTGGCCATGGCTGTTGCTTTTGGCAGATACATTAAACGACTGTCCAAAAATTCTCAGGATGCTGCAGCCGATTCAAATTCGATTCTTTCAGAAGCGCTTGTAGGGATTAAAAATGTAAAATCATTCGCCAATGAAACATACGAAATTGTGCGTTACAAAAGGGCTATCGATGATGTAAAGAACCTTTCTGTAAAAGGTGCGATTGGCAAGGCATTTTTTGCATCGTTTATTATTTTATTCATGTTCGGTGCTGTTTCCTTTGTCATCTGGCAAGGGACTAAATTGGATTTAGATCCTCAGAAATTCAACTCCTTTATTTTATTCACTGTATTTCTAGGTGCATCTTTTGGAAGCTTATCTTCCTTATTTAGCAATATTCAACGAGCCGTTGGAGCTACGGAGCGCTTATTAGATTTATTGGAAACAGATCCTGAAACAATTTCAGAAAATAATGTCAACTTCAGCTTAACCGGTGACGTTTCATTTGATCAAGTATCATTCAACTACGAGACAAGGCCCGACGTCGAGGTACTACAAAATGTAAGTTTTGAAACTAAGGCAGGAGAAACAATAGCCATTGTAGGCCCTTCCGGATCCGGAAAATCAACACTATGCGCATTACTTACCCGATTTTACGACCCGACTAATGGGTCAATTTTCCTTGACGGCAAAAAAGCTGATGAATTACATTTGCAAAACCTTCGAAAACAAATTGGCATAGTGCCCCAAGAAGTTGTGCTTTTTTCAGGAACTATAGCCGATAACATACGCTATGGCTCACCAGAATGCACCGATCAGGCTTTGCACCAAGCGGCAAAACAAGCTAACATACTGGAATTTGTTGAAAGACTTCCAGAAGGATTAAATACATTGGTTGGTGATCGAGGAATTCAACTTTCTGGAGGACAAAAGCAAAGAATTGCAATTGGTCGAGCCATCCTTAAAAACCCTAAAATTCTGATCTTAGACGAAGCAACAAGTGCCCTTGATTCCGAAGGAGAAAAGCTAGTTCAGGAAGCTTTGGATGCAATTATGAAGGACAGAACTTCATTCGTTATTGCTCACCGATTATCAACAATTAGAAATGCAGACAGAATTTTAGTTCTCGAAAACGGAAGCATTGTAGAACAGGGATCGCACGAACAATTGATCAACAAAGAAGGGCTTTATAGCAATATGACCAATTTGCAATTTGAAGGATAAATTATACTTTCAACAGTGTAATTTACCAACTCATCGCCTAACATGAAGTACGTATACGTAACCTTCGTCTGTATCTTCCTTAACAGTTGTTACACAAAACAATGGGTAAAACTTACCGGAAAGGAAAAAGATTTTGTACACCCTAATGCAGCAGTACAAAATGTGTTTAATGTCGATGATGGAATTCTCCTTGCCTCCATTCCAAATAGAATTGCCTCCGACTACCAACTTGGTAAAGAACTGTTATTTCCAGTAAATTCAATAGAAGCAGACGTCTTCGAATACGGAATTCTAACCCTTAACGAACTTACCCCACCTAACACCCTTAGATCAGAATTATCCTTGCATACCTCTAAAAATGATATCTGGTCAATCTCTAATATCGATTTACTAGAACTATTACCTAAAATCGATAAAGATACCAATTTAGTATATCCGACTATCAAGATTACTAGCGTATCACGGATTAAATATTGGACAGGTAAGGAGGTTAACGGAATTTACTTTAGACCCGCTTTTGGTAAAAGCAAACGTGTCTCCACATCCGTAAACAAAAATTTTGTGCTCAGTATAGCTCCTAACCTGATAGACTCTGATCAACTTGAACTCAAAATCACCATTAGTCAAAAGCAAAAACTCGGAAAGCTTGAACGAGAAAAAATGGGAACTAAAGAGGTCATTCGAAAATCATCCTATCGATTTGCTTTCAGCAAAGAGTTATATGGAGCGTTGTCTAATCAACCGCAAGATCAAGCCGGTTTATAGCATTTTTTCAATTGTTCATCTACCCCACTTGTGTAAAAGTCTTCTATTTCGTAAATTGCCATCTTTGGGCCGAGTAAGTCCTTCCATTGTACCCAAGGATAGAAATTAAATTAAATAAAGAGTTTTATGATTCGTTTTTTGTTGAGCATATTGTTGGTTTCATCATTTTGGAACTTCTGTTTCGGCCAGAGTAGAACCCAATGGATTGAAGGACAAGTCCTCCTGCAACTAGTCGACGGAACAAAAATTAAAGATTTGATGGCGAAACATAGAAAATTTCAATTTTTCCGGCCAAGTGAAATTTCTGATCACATGAATATATGGCTTGTAAATTTTGACCATTCGAAATTTAAGATTAACAATGTACTCACTGAAATGGTTTCGGACCAAAATGTTATTCACGCTCAGAAAAACCTAATTATTACTTCTCGAACAACTCCAAACGACTCATTGTTTAACCAACAATGGGCTTATGGACAAGATAATAATATTGATATTGATGCCGATTTGGCTTGGAATATTACCACCGGAGGACTAACGCCTCAGGGGGATACTATTGTGGTTGCAATTCTTGACCAGGGAATCCATAAAGAACATCCTGATTTGACATCAAATGTTTGGGTCAATCATCACGAAATAGACGGAAACAATATTGATGATGATACCAATGGGTATGTTGATGATTATTGGGGGTGGAATAGTCAAACCAATAATGGCAATTCGTTGCCAACTAGTTCTTCTAAAACTCATGGAACAAAAGTAGCTGGAGTTATTGGCGCCGATGGTAACAATACATTTGGCGTTGCAGGAGTTAATTGGAATATTAAATTAATGGGATTGCGAGGTTTTGGAACCAATGCGCAAGTTATTGCATCGTATTCCTATGCTTTGAAACAGCGTAAATTATATAACGAAACGAACGGTGCTGAAGGCGCATTCGTGGTGGCGATAAACTCTTCATTTGGAAAAAATGGCGGACAACCTGCAGATGCGCCCTTGTGGTGTGCAATGTATGATTCGCTGGGAAAGCATGGTATTTTGAGTGTTGCCGCAGGTCCAAACAAAAACTATAATATTGATGAAGTTGGTGACTTGCCTTGTGCATGCCCAAGTAAATTCTTAATTACTGTTACTAACACTAATCATCTTGACGAAAAGGCTTTGAATGCTGGATTTGGAGCAACCCACATGGACTTAGGAGCACCCGGAACCAGTATTTACAGCACCACTATGATTTCTGGGTTGCCTAACTATGGAAGATATAGTGGTTGTTCTTATTCGTCCCCAATGGTTGCTGGAGCTGTTGCACTTGTATACTCCTCTCCTAAAATTTCATTTACAGACTTGGCCACCGATCAACCTGAATATGTGGCAAAAAAAATCCGAGATCAAATTTTGTATGGGGTAAAAAAAGTGAATGACCTGTTGAGAAAAACCGTGACTGGAGGACGACTAAACCTTCATAATAGCGTGCATGAAATCAATGTAAACATTGAAGACTACGATACTCCAAATTCGGAATTTGTTGTTTACCCTTCTCCCTTGGATGGTGATGAACTAAAAATAAAGTTTGAAGGTAAACAAACCGAAACAATCGAGTTTCAAATTTTTAATAGCAATGGGCAAGTACTGACACAAGTTGAGAAACCCATGTTAGTTGGCACCAATCTATGCTCAATTTCTGCTCGAAACTTGCACCCAGGCACGTACATTATTAAGTTAATTTCTGTAAAAAAAGTCCTGGTACGAAAGTTTATCCGTTGATCTTTAGATTCACGGAAAATGCATTTCAAAATTTGCAAACTGTAATCTTATATTTGCCGTTATTAAGGTTTTGGATAAAAATTATTCACGAGTTATGAAGCGTTGGTTGATGCTATGTTTTTGGTTGCTATGCTTGGAATTTAATGCCTGGAACCAAACAACAGAAGAAAAATGGGCTGTGGGAGAATTGTTGGTTCAGCTAGATGATGAAGTTAAAGTAAACGACCTAATCGACGAATACCGAAATTTTGAACTTTCACAACCTATTCGATTGACTCCTTCGATGAACATTTATCGTTTGAATTTTAATGAATCTTCCAATGAGATTGAATCTGTGATGACTGTTTTGAGGCGAGACAACCGCATTTTCAACATTCAAAAAAATTGGATTTCCAAACTAAGAACCAGGCCTAACGACTCTTTGATCAACGCTCAATGGCACCATTGGCAATACAATGATATCGATGCCGATATGGATTTAGCTTGGAACGTTACCACCGGTGGAACTACAATTAATGAAGACACCATTGTAATCGGAATATTGGATGTGGGCATTTGGAGAAATCATCCGGACTTGGAAACCAATATATGGAAGAACAATAAAGAAATTGTCGCCAACGGCATAGACGACGACCAAAACGGATTTATTGACGATGTTTGGGGATGGAATTCAATATCCAAAAACGGAGATGTATTGCCAAGTGGAGCGACTCAGACCCACGGAACCATAGTTGCAGGTGTGGCGGGAGCAATTGGCAATAATGAAATTGGTGTAAGTGGAATTAACTGGAACATTAAGATGATGACATTAAGAGGTTATAAGAAAAATGACGAGCAAATAGCTTCTTACGCATATGCACTAAAACAACGACAGTTATATAATTCAACTAACGGAAAAAAAGGTTCATTTGTAGTTGCTATTAATTCTTCTTTTGGAACGGATACAGCAAAGCCCGAAGATGCTCCTCTTCTTTGCGCATTTTTTGACACTTTGGGCCAACATGGTATCTTAAGTATCGCATCCGGACCTAATGAAAATTGGAATATTGACGTAGTGGGAGATTTACCATGTACATGTCCGAGCGAGTACATAGTCGCTGTTACCAATATTGATAAATACGATGCCAAACGAACCGATGCAGGATATGGTTCTGCGCATATTGACCTAGGTGCTCCGGGAACAAATATCCTAAGCACATCAATGAATTACTCCAAACCTATATACACCGAATCTTCAGGAACTTCTTACTCGTCTCCAATGGTTACCGGCCTGGTTGGATTACTTTACTCAGTGCCATGTTCAAGAATTGCAGATTCTGCGATAACGCATCCGGCACGAACAGCTAGAAAAATTCGAGACTACATTCTTAACGGAGTTGAAACCAACAAAGCTATGTTCGGAATCACGGCAACTAATGGAAAGCTAAATGCATACAATAGCGTAATGGATCTTGTTGCAAATTGTCCGAAGCCAAACGCAGAAGAATTGATTGTATTTCCAAACCCGAATGCAGATGGGAAAATCTGGATTCAATATAATAGCTCTTCGGAAAGCGCAATTGAACTTGAAATCTATGATTTAACGGGAAAAAAAGTACTCGATCTGAATGGGAAGACAACCATTGGAAATAACGTATTTCGCATTGAATTAGGAGACATTGCAAACGGAGCATACGTACTCAAGTTCATCAATGGAGATCAAACTATTACTAAGAAAATTGTAATCTAAGTTAGGCCGCAATTTCTCTAACCTGCATTGCTTCAAAAGCTAAATCGGTAATAAACTGCGTAACGTCAATCTTATCCGTCAGCATTTTTTGTCTTCTACCCTGCCATTCTAAGCGAAAGTTTTTCATTTCGATGATTTCCTTTGTTCTTTCGAGAACACCACCAAAATTTCTAAAACCATAGATTAAACCATAGTCTTCCTGTTCCTTCAAAGTACCAGCATTGAGCGTATTAATATATATCGCCGGAGTACCCAAGGCTGCACATTCTGATGCCATAGTAGCACCTTCGCCGATGTAGATAATTGCATGTGCTAACAACTGATGCATTCTACTTGGTGCAACTTGAACCTTATATTCTTTCAATTCCTTAGGTAATTCCTTTTCCGACGAAATCAAAACTCTCCCCTTACTTTTGAGCAGTTCTACAATCTTAAGCTGTTCTTCGAACTTCATTCCTGATTCTTTAATATCGTGACCCGCATTCCACGCAACAAATCGCACTAGTGAATACGGTTCGCCTGGATCCAAACCAAGTTCTTTGTATATCGTTGCATCCTTTTTAAAGTAATTCGGATGCAAATACGCTAGTTCATGGTATCCTCTGTACTTAATCTGCTTTGAACCAAAATTCTTCTCGAAACAAGAGGGATTGACCAAGTGTGTCGAAAACGGTCTGTAAAGCATATGTTCAAACTTGGAATGTTCGGTGTCGTCCATCACAATGTGCGGCTTTCCCATTAGAAAAGAAACATGGGCAGCATACATTGAACTCACCGATAGAAAAAGCTGAACATCATTGAGTTTAGCTATCCGATGAATTGCAGCGGCAAATTTGTACAATCCAACAAGTTTGTCTACTCCACTTTTGAAGGGTTTTCCAATATTATAATATTCAAAATCGTAATGTTCGAGCAAATCAATGCTACATTCTTTGTCACGAGAGGTAAATATTACCCTGTAACCAGCTCTTTCCAAATTTAAAGCAGTATGCTTAAACAAGTGAATATGACCCGGATGACCTATGTCAATAAGAACATTCATAGTATAATAGTTAGGTTGTTAGATTACGCTACAGATTTTTTAAATGCGTTGGCAATTTCCTTTCGAGTTGGCATATTTATTAATACAGCCCGACGAGGTCCGTGGAAAACGAAAAAACTCCCAGCTGCCACCGCGGAGGCATGACTTTGATTAACTGCATCCGAAAAATGATCGACGCAACCTGCACCACCACAAGCTACAACCGGAATAGATACAGCCTGAGAAACTTCCTTAACAAGATCAAGATCATAACCGTTCATCTGGCCGTCATGATCAATCGAGTTAATTAAAATTTCCCCGGCACCGAGTGCTTCAACCTGCTTTGCAAACTCAACAGGATTTAAACCTGTAGATTTCTTTCCGTTGCTAACATACACTTGTCGCTTGCCAAGAAATTTCTTTTTTACATCGATAGAAACAATTATGGTAGAACTTCCGAACGTATCAGCCGCTTGCTGAACAAACTCTGGGTTTTCAACTGCAACACTATTAATACTAACCTTTTCCGCTCCAGCATTAATTATCCGACGAATATCATCAATTGACTTCACTCCGCCACCAACGGAAAATGGCATGTCGCACTCATCTCCCAGCTGTTTCACCAAATCTAAGGAAACCAGCCTGTTTTCAGCAGACGCCGTTATGTCTAAGAAAATCAATTCGTCTGCCTTCTTATCGTTAAATATTTTAATAGCATTCATCGGATCACCTATATACTTATAGTCACTGAATTTTACCGATTTAACTAATCCTAAGTTTTTAAGAAGTAAACATGGAATGACTCTGGGGCGATACATAATATTGGTTTTGGTTGGCCGAAAATTCAAAAGGTTGACTTTCGCATGTACTCTCGTACGCAACACCTTATTCGAAAGTTTTTTTTTAACACTCAAGGTTTTCCGAACGATTCATTTCCACTAATACCGTGGGATATGAGAACCTTCTGAGACATAACCTTAGAGCAAATATTGCGTATTAGATCTTGAATTTGAACGCTCAAACTAAAACACAACAGCGCTAAAGTTTACCAACCAATGACCCACAACACTCAAAATAACCTGCAATCGCGGCCTGTTCGGAAACGCAAATTATTCAGAAATTTTGATGCAATTCGCCTGCACTTGAAAAGCCGAACCGTGTTGGGTGGTATATCGATTATTTTAATCCTTTCAGTAATCTCTTGTGCAGAAACGAATTACAACTATCTCAATGATTTGAGCAAAAAAGCTTCTTTATTAGAATTTAAGTTTTCGCAATACGAACCCACCATTCATAAAGGTCAAGAACTATGTATCGCCGTAAGCAGTCTTAGTAAAGAAGGTTCTAAATACTTTAGAACCAGTACTGAGAAAACGGGCGCTACAGGAGTCGAATGTCTAGATTATGTGGTTGATATTAACGGCAATATTGATTTTCCTTTGATTGGCAATATTCAAGTCTATGGATTGAATCTTCGCCAGTGCACAGACACCGTAAAAGATCGACTTAGTCGCTATCTGGAACATGCACACGTATGGGTGAAATTTCAGAACTATTCGTTTACCGTACTTGGAGAAGTAAACCGTCCGGGTGAGTTTGTGGCAGATGACGGGAAAATAAACGTTTTGCAAGCAATCGCGATGGCTGGAGATTTAACGCAATTCGCAAAACGAAACAACATCCTTATTACAAGAGCTGTAGACAGAAACATGACCTATACTCGGTTGGACTTAACCACTAAGAAAATACTGGAATCCGAATTCTTCTATTTACACCCTGAAGACGTGATATATGTTGAGTCAAACAAAGGTCGGATCGCAAACTCGAAAAATTTAATTGGAATAACATCCGTTGCTTCCGGAATCGGAATGGTGGCGGCAGTATTCATTACAACCTACTTAAAGTAATTAATAATTGACAGTGAATAATTGGTAATTGTCAACTATCAATTGTCCATTAACAACAAGCAATGGCATCCGCAGAAGATAAGGTAAAGAAAATGCTAGAGCAGGAAGAGGAAGGTGTAAACTTCAAGGCCGTCTTTTCCAGCTATATCAGATTTTGGTACCTATTCTTCTTGACCATACCTCCAGCCATGGTGGGAGCGTACTATCAGAATTTCAAAATGATTCCGAAGTACACGGTGGTGACCGAAATCTTCATTCAGCAGACTGGGAAGAACACAATCATGACGGATAACATGATTCCGGACATGCAATTTTTGTTGCGTCCCAAGAAGGTGAATAGTGAGGTTCAAATATTCATGTCCCGTGAGATTTGCCGAGAAGCAGTGCGAGGATTGGAATTAAGCCCTTCCTATTACCAAATTGGGAATTACAAAACTAAAGATCTCTACACCAACTGTCCTTTCAAAGTCATAATTGACAGTGTTCCCCCAAATGCGTATTACAGCAATTTTTCTGTACACATTCTTAACGCCAACGAATTTACTTTACGCTACGGAATGCGGGGAGATACAGGATTTCATGCAGAAAACCACCAATTTGGAGAAGTAATCGATGACCTGGGAATCAACTTTAAAATAGACAAACGGCTTCCAGAAGTACTGGCCCGATACAACGATCCAGCAGTGCAGGATAACCATCGAAATTTCTCATTCAAATTCAATTTCGAAGAGGACATGGTACGTCAGTACGGTGGAATGGTAGAAGCTTTTGAAGCTCAAAAGAAATCTAGTACCGTAATGTTGGAAACAATAGAAACAGTACCAGAACGAGGAGTGGATTTCCTCAACAAAATGATCGAAGTTTACATCCTTCACATCATTAAAGCCAAGAAGAGTCTTGCTAAAAATATGTACGACTTTATCGAGAAAAGACTGGCTATCAACTTCAAAGATCTAATTGATCTTGAATTACAAATCGAGCGATTCAAAAGAGAAAGTAATATTACCGATCTGGATAACGAAGCCAAATTTATTCTGGAGGGAATCAAGAAATTCGAAATCGAACAAAGTGATGCAGAAACTCAATTAGCACAGGTTAGACTACTTATAGAAGATTTTATGAGAGATGATGCTCAGGAGATTTCCATTCCTAGTACTATTTCTGGTATGACCGATCACCTTTTGAATCAAATGATCCAAAAACTTAACGGAAAACGGAGTGAGTTGACTTTGGTAATTCAGACAGTCAAACCTGATAACCCACTGATCGTAGAGCTTCGTCAGCAGATTCAGGAGCTAAAAAGTGCTTTGCAGATAAACATGATTTCCTATGAACGAAACTTGGAAATCGCTGTACAAGACATCAACCATAGGATTCAAACGTATAAAGATCAGCTAAAAATGCTGAGTAGTAAAATTAAGAACCTAGCCGGATTGGAACGAAAGAGAAATATTAAAGAAGAACTTTATTTGTATTTGCTCCAAAAGAAAGAAGAAGCCGCCATGGCATTAGCGTCTAAAGTGATTGACTGCCAACTTGTACAAAGCGCATTTTCATCACCACCATTCTACAAGCCAAATAAAAGTATCATCATGATTATCGGGTTCGTAATCGGATTGGTTATTCCGATTGTGTTCATCACAATACTTAACATGATGAACGACAAAATTCAGAATGCTGATTTTATAAAGAAAAAAACTCTTGCTCCGATAATCGAACTTATTGCAAAAAACAAATCCAACCAACTATTAATGGCTGGCGGACCAGAAAACCACGGCCATGCAGAACGGTACAAAAGTCTGGTTTTTAAACTAGATCAGGAAGAAAAACGACAATCTTCACTTGTGGTATCGTGCGTTCATCATGAAGGAAAAACTTTCAATGCAATAAATATTGCCACAACCCATGCTTCTCTTGGAACCAAAACTCTGTTGATAGAAATGGATTTACGGAACCCAACAATCGAAGAAAAATTAAATGTTCCTCGAGATTTGGGAATTACCGACTATCTGATGGAACCAGCTGATGAAGAAGCAGAACCTGTTACTTTGGATCAAATTGTCCGTCAGTCAAACTACAACTCAAAATTATATTATATCGCCGCTGGAAGGCGCTCCGAAAACCCGGCAGAATTAATTTTTAGCGAAAAATTGAAAGCGTTGTTCAACCATCTACGTTCTGAGTACGACAAGATTATTATTGATTCTCCCCCAATCAAAGCGGTTTCGGATGCGTACATTATCGGGAAACTTGTAGACAATACAATTTGTGTATTACGTCACAACTACAGCAAAAAAGATCATGTTGGGTTCATAAATGATCTGTATGAACAAGGAAGATTCAAAAATTTAGGAATAATATTCAACGAAGCTCAGCAAAACGTTGAGTTGCAAGACATGCAATACGATGCTTCAAATAAAAGCAAGTGGAAACAAATTGCAGTTCGACTGCTTAGAAGCCTAAGACTAATTAAATAGCATCCATGCGTCCTTGAGCCACTCGACGGACACATTGAATTTTACCTCACCCTTTGGCACTTCGAGCACCTCAGTGCTGCGAAACCTCAGGGTTCGGTCAGGGCAGTGTAAAAAATAGAAACAAAATGTCAGTATCAACCGCCACTCTCAGAACTAAACTTCTTAAAAAGAACATTGGCGCTAGTCTGTTCTTCAGGGGAGGCAGTATTGCAGTAAATTTTTTGCTAGTTCCCCTCACTATAGACTATTTGGACAAAGAAAGCTACGGAATCTGGCTAATCATAACTTCAGTTGTTGGTTGGTCGACATTTTTTGATTTAGGACTTGGACACGGACTGAAAAACAAATTCGCAGAATCTTTAGCCAAAGACGATCATGATTCGGCACGTACTTATGTTAGTACAACTTACGCATATCTCGCTATGATAGTTGGTGGAATGCTACTACTCTTTTTCGGCATTTTTCCATTCGTAGAATGGGCTGTAGCCTTTAACGCCTCTTCTATAGCAGACAGCACAATGGGCTTTGTAATGACCATTGCATTCGGTTTTTTTTGTTTGCGACTATTGTTTGGACTAGTAGGAACATTGCTTTCTGCAATTCAACTTCCAATGTATAACGATGCGATCAATTTTGGCAGCAACGGACTAGCGCTACTCATAATTTATCTTCTAACTAAATTAACAACCGGTTCGCTAGTTCATCTGGCATTGATCATGTCTGGAATACCAGTGCTGCTATTTATTTGTGTTTCTCTTTTTGTTTTCAACGGAAAACTGAAAAAGTACAAGCCGAGCATGGCCTTTGTTAGCTTCCGAGAAGGAAGGAGTTTGTTAAATATGGGAATGCAGTTCTTCATTATTCAAATCGCCGGGATTGTCATCTTCAATACAGACAACTTTATTATCACCCACGCATTGGGCGGACCCGAAAAAGTTGTTCCCTACAATGTAGCATTTAAGTATTTTGGATTAATCACGCTTGGATTTTCGATCATTTGCACTCCCTTTTGGTCGGCATATACCGACGCTTATCACCGAAAAGAATACGATTGGATAAAAAATATCACAACTAAATTATTTCGTATCCTTTTGTTTTTCTGGACCGTATGCATAGCCATGGTGATTTTATCCGAATTTGCCTACGATCTTTGGATCGATGATCGGGTACAAATTCCATTTACGCTTACCCTTGCAATGGCCGCATATGTCTGCGTTATTTCTTGGGGAAGCATTTTTGTGACGTTCGTCAACGGAGTTGGTAAAATTAGACTTCAACTCATCTTTTCGATCGCCGCAGGCTTGGCCAACATTCCGCTATCCATTTTCCTTGGAAAACACATGGGAAGCGCGGGAGTTATCCTAGCAACTACAATTTGTTTATCGTATGGTCCTTTAGTGTCATACATACAATACCGGAAAATAATCAACCAATCTGCCAGAGGAATCTGGAATAAATAAACAAACATGAAAGTCTCTAGCCCTATCACCTACGGAAGCAACGTCGTTCTGGAGAGAACAATTGATCCAAACTTTATTATTACAGAATACAAAAGCTCCTACAATATTGATGTGGCCGAGTATTTTAGAGGATTAACTGAAATAGGCATTTTCAAATGCAAAGACAGTGGTTTTAGATTTTATGGCCCGTCCAATATCGATGGAAACGGGAAATTTTATGAGCAATTGCAACAATTTCCATGGTACTATATGGACTGGAAATGGGAACATCAGGTCGTTTCGGATATGTTGCGCAAAAATCAAGATATTTTGGAAATCGGTTGTGCTCAAGGGGCATTCATCAATGGAATAAAAGACAAAGGTTGTAGAGTTGTTGGACTTGAATTAAACGAAGAAGCAGCTCGTAAAGCACTGAAAAATGGTCTTCAGGTATTAACGGAAACCATTCAAGAACATTCGGAAAATAATGAGGGACGCTACGATGTAGTGTGTTCATTTCAGGTAATGGAACACATTGCCGACGTTAAGTCAGTAATTGAGGCCTCGGTCAAAGCTCTGCGAAAAGGAGGCAAACTAATGATTAGCGTTCCGAACAACAATTCTTTCATTAAAAGAAGTCCGAATAGTATTCTAAATATGCCTCCTCACCACATGAATTTGTGGGATGATGAATCGCTAACCAACATTGCCAAGGTGTACAAATTAACCCTGGACAAGCTTGTTACCGAACCATTGCAGAAATACCACTACCCTGTTGTTTGGTCCAATGCATTGTACAGAACACTGCCTTCAAAATTCCTAGCTAAAGTTCTCAATAAAATTTCCGTAAAACTTGGGTTGTATAACATCCTTGGACTTTGGAAGAACAAGATTGTTGGACACAGCATCATCGCCGTATACATTAAATAACCGTCATGAGAATTCTTTGGATCGCTCCCGTCCCTTATGTTGGCGACGAGAATGCCCATCCTGCTCCATGGATTGCCACATTAGGCAATGCACTGGTTCAAGCTGGACATGAACTCACTATTCTGAACTACAATTATTCGATTCCAGAATCGAAGCAAATTGTTCTCGGAAACGGGATTAAATACGTTTACTTGAAGACTCCCAAGCCTAAAGCTGACGTACTGTCATTTTACTCCAAAAGAATAAAAATCATTAATGAATATTTGAAGGAACGAGAATTCGATTTTGATATCATCCACGTTCACGGAACGGAACATCAATACGAATCTTCTTTAAAAGGTATTAAAACACCAATCGTTCTTTCCATGCAGGGAGTAATGAAGGAATGCTACAAAGTCCTTCCAAAAAACTTTTCATACACACATTTATCGTGGATGCTGGCCAGCATGTTCGAATCTTGGAACATCAAAAAGGTTGGCAATTTTATTTGCCGGACCCATTTCGATTCCAACTTCGTAAGAAGCAACAACCCATCTGCGATTATTCATAAAAATTGGGAAATGATTCGCCCTCAGTTTTTTCAGGACAACTTTTCGGAGAAGCCAGAAAAAATCCTTTTCATTGGTGGAACCCACCCGATAAAAGGAATTCGCGAGATGCTTATTGCATTCAATGCAATTCGGGCTAAACACAAGATTATTCTTAAACTATTAGGAGGAATCGATAGAAGCGTTTTGGCTCATATAATTACGAAGTACAATTTGAAAAACATCGACTCTTACAGTATCGAGCTAGTTGGTTTTCAAAATGTGCTCGGAGTCGTGGATGCTTTTAGGGAGTGCTTTTGTTTAGTGCACCCATCGTATATCGACAACAGTCCAAATAGCGTTTGCGAAGCACAAGTTTCTGGATTACCAGTAATTGCAAGTAACGTAGGCGGAGTTGCATCCCTGATTCAACAAGGAGAAACTGGATTGCTGGTCGATGTAAATCCAAGGTCCATTGAAGACGCCGTTAACCTTCTTATCGAAGACCCGGAAATAAGATCCAAACTTTCGAATCACAGTAAACGAATGGCCAGATTGCGCCATCACGAACAAACCATATTAAGCAGAACTATCACCATTTACGATGAAGTGATAGAGAAAAACCACTCCCCCCATGAATCCAATTTACGTCGCGTATCGCGTGCTTAGAAAGATTGTATGGACCACTAGAGGAATCTACAACCAACGAAAAACAATATTTCTACTCAATTTCAATCGGGTATCCTTTCACTCTGACTTAATTTCTAATGGATGTCCAACAATTAGCGTAGCCAAACAAGGCGCAATGAAAATTGGGTCGGACTTTCGAATGAATAACGGCCCCAATCACAACCGAATTGGTCGACAACAACCCTGCATTTTTATGGTTGAAAATGGTGGTACTTTAACCATCGGAGATAACGTGGCAATGAGCGCTACCGCAATTGTTTGCACACAATCCGTAACCATCGAAAATGGTGCTCGACTTGGCGGAAACACTGTCATTTACGATACCGATTTCCACTCGCTCGACCCAAAGAAAAGAACCGCAAAAAACGAAGATGTTTCTCTAAGAAACAGCCGCCCAGTTCATATTGAATCCAATGTATTTATTGGCGGACACACAACAATCTTAAAAGGAACCCGGATTGGCGCAAATAGTATTGTTGGCGCCTGTTCTGTAGTTACCCGAGACATTCCTCCAAACGAAATTTGGGGAGGAAATCCTGCTAAACTCATTAAGAAAATAGATGCGTAGAATCAGGACTGACAAACAGCAACATAAAATCAGTTGGTGGCTCATGTTTATCATGATTCACATGAGTTCCGGGGCCTCCGTTATCTCACTATCTGATGCTGCCTTAGCCCTCTGCACCGTAGGTACCGTAGCTTTCTTTCATTACGAACGCCTTAAGTATGACCGCGCATTTGGAGTTTTTACCGCGATTTACGTTTTCATTGCCGTATTGCAACTAATACAGTGGGGTTGGTTAAATATTACGGCTACAATGAGGATTTACCTCAAAATCATTTACGGCTATTGCACCATTAAAATAGTTGGCTTTTACTTTTTTCACTACTACGAAGACATTGTATACAAACTGGCTGCGATTAGTATTCCATTATTCTTTGCACAACTTGCTGTCCCCGAAGTGATCCGAGACGCCAATGGCGTTCTCGGATTTATCATTCCGCAGGTGAATAAAGGTCCCGGTGCGATCTACACTAACTCTATTGTTTACACGGTAAACCCATGGGGAATGGAACGAAACTCCGGATTTATGTGGGAACCTGGGGGCTACGCCGCCATGCTCAGTATTGCAATGTTTATCAGCCTTATAATTAATGGCTGGAAAATCCGATGGCGTTTCGTCTGCATGCTCATTGCCATGTTAACCACAGAATCTACAACCGGTTTCCTCCTCATTCTAGTAATTGGCGTTGGAATCGTACTGAACACGGATCGAAAATATATTGTGGCTGCGATCCCAATAATGGTCTTCCTAATTTACTTTATTCTGAGCCTTGATTTCGTGGCCAAAAAAATTGAAGAACGATTCAATGATCGTGGCCGGGTACTTGACTCGGCCGAAGACCAATCCGAAGATCGAGATGCAATTAGCGTTGGCCGATTTGGAAGTTTTGTGCTTGATGCAGAGGATTTTGCAAAAAAGCCAATTATCGGATATGGGCTCCAAGCAGACGGTCGGAAACAAAATCGTTACATACGGCTAGTTCGTGTTAATGGATTGTCCGATTACATGGTAAAATTTGGTACCATCGGAATGCTCTTTTTGTTCATTGGTTTAACAAAAAGTTTTGCACGGCTTAATTATTACAAGCGGTTCAACGGAGCATTCATGATTGTACCCATTATATGCTTTATGGCCTTTTCCAACCCCGTATTAGTTAAACCGATATTCTTCGCATTTCAAGTTTATTTTTTGGCGATTACCAAACGAAAGGCCATTGCTAGTAACCTTAAACCCGTACCCGAATGGATAAAATAGCGGTTGTAATACCAACATTTAATCGCAAGAATTATCTCCGCGATGTTATCGATGATTTCAACAACCAAAAGAATGGAGATTTCGAACTACAACTGATTGTTGTAGTGGACGGATCAACAGACGGAACTGTAGAAATGATTATTCGCGATTACCCAGAAATAAAAATGATAAAAGGCAATGGAGATTGGTGGTACACCAAAAGTATGAACGAAGGTTTCAAGAAGGCGGTGGATTTAGACGTGGATTACGTACTCACCATGAACGACGATGTTCAACTTCCAATGGATTACGTCGATCAACTTCACAAAGCTCAAAAAGAAAAAGGGAATGGCTGCATCATGGGATCTATATCTTTAACTAAGTCAAGTCCATTAAAAATAACCTTTGCCGGGGTTCCAGAAATTAAATGGTGGAGGTATAAACAAGTTAATTACATCACTCCTTTTTCGGAAGTAAAGCTGGAAGATTTGAAAGGAATAAAACCTACACAAGTTTTACCAGGAAGAGGTATGCTAATCCCTATTGAACGATTGACCGAGTTAAATTTCTTTGACGAAGCGATGGTTCAATATGGCTCCGATGATGATTTTTGCTTGAGGGCAAACAAAAAAGATATTCCGGTATTTGTAAGCTTCGAAGCTATCGTGTACAGCTACGAGAAAATGACTGGTGCTGGAAATCCATTGCTAAAAACCTCCGTTTGGAATTTTACTCGTTCATTTTTCAACAAGTATTCCTCTCGACATCTTAACAAAACTGCCAAAATGGCCTCTCGACATGGTAACGCCCTACTCCTTCCGCTTACGATGTTGATTGTGATTATTGGTTCCTATAAATCTTATTTCAAATTCCGATCATGAAGTTTCTAGTAGTCACACCAGCTAAAAACGAAGGTGCATTCATTAGAATGACAATCGAATCGGTTATTGGCCAAACACTACAGCCTAAACTATGGGTAATTGTAGACGATGGATCAACCGACAACACGGCTAGCATTGTACAAGAATACGTCGAAAAACACTGCTGGATTAAACTGATTAAAAAAACTACATCCAACGAAGTTCGAACTGGAGGTTCGAAGGTGGTTCGTGCATTTTACACGGGCTACGAAAAATTTAAAGACGTCGATCACGACGTAATAATGAAAATGGATGCCGACCTAACCTTACCCAAAAATTACTTCCATGAGGTATCCAGGGAATACAGTCAGAATCCCAAAGTGGGTCTTTGCGGAGGTTACTGCGTGATTGAAAAAAATGGAGAATTGATAAAAGAACACTCTGCTGATTTTCATTTGCGCGGCGCCTTAAAAGCCTACAGAACAGAAACTTTTAAAGAAATTGGTGGTTTTATGGAAACCTGGAGCTGGGACGGGATCGACGGCATGATGGCAATGCACAAAGGGTGGAAAATCAAGATTCTAGATCTGCCAGTGGTTCACCATCGCCCCACCAGCGCAGCGTACGAGCCAAAACAACACGCCTTAAAATCAGGAAAAGAAGCCTACCGCACAGGTAGCGACATTGGATTGACACTGGTGCGAACTTTATTGAGAATTAAAGACAAACCAAAAATAATTGCAGCATTTTATTACTTAAGAGGATTTTTGCACGCTCTGCTTAGTTCAGAAGAAAGAATCGTGGACAAAGATTTGGCCCGGTTTATTAGAAAATTTCACTACCGTAGAATTATTAATCTTAAAACTCATTAAACATGCAAACCTGTACTAAATGTGTAATGGACACAACAGACAGCCTTATTCGTTTCGACGATCACGGGGTTTGTCAGTACTGTACAATGCAGGAACAATTGGAAAAAGAATATCCTCTGAATGAAGAAGGTAAAACCAAGTTTGCCGTCATTCTTGAGGATATTAAACGTAAAGGTAAAGGAAAGAAGTACGATTGCATCATTGGTGTAAGCGGCGGAACCGACAGTACCTACCAACTCCATCTTGCGCACAAGTACGGTTTACGAGTTTTAGCTGTCCATTTCGACAATGGGTGGAATTCGGACATTGCGGTTACGAACATTAAGAAAACTACTGACAAACTTGGCTTCGACCTTATTACCTATGTTGTGAATTGGGAGGAGTTTAAAGATTTACAAGTAGCTTTTCTTAAAGCCTCCACCCCAGATTCTGAGATTCCAACGGATTTGGCTATTCAGCGAACACTGTACAAAATAGCTGACGAAGAAGGAATTAAGTACATAATGAACGGTCATTCCTTCCGTACCGAAGGGAAAGTGCCGATTATGTGGAGCTACGGTGACGGAAAGTACCTGAAGGCAGTTCACAAGAAATTCGGAAAGACACCTTTGAAAACGTTTCCGAACTACACGTTGGCTAGCTTAATTTACTACACTTACATTAAGAAAATTCAACAGGTACGGATTCTCTATTATCACGAATACGACAAGCCAACGATCAAGAAAATGATCACTAAGGAATACGGCTGGGAAGACTACGGCGGACATCACTACGAGTCTATCTACACCAGGTTTTATCAGGGATACATCCTGCCAAAGAAGTTTGGTTTTGATAAACGAAAACGGGAGTATTCAGCTTTGATTCGGAGCGGTCAGATGAAACGTCAAGAAGCCCTAGACAAACTTAAACGCGAGCCACCAATGCCACCTGCGCAGGCAGCTCAAGATCGTGAATACGTAATCAAAAAATTAGGATTTACCGAAGAGGAATTCGACGCCATAATGAACGCATCACCGAAAACCTTTTTGGACTACCCGAACTATTACAACATCATTCGGAAGTTCAGAAGACCAATTCGGTTTCTATATCGTATGGTATCACCAACAACTCCTTTATTGTTAACTGAAATGAATACCCATGAAAGAAGCAATGCATAAAACCTGTAATCGGTGTGTAATGGATACCACCGCGCATGATATCTGGTTCGATGAAGATGGCGAATGCAAATTCTGCAAAATTCATGACGAATTGGAAAAGACACATCCTTTGGGAAACCAAGGCGATCGTCGAATGAAAGCGGTTGTGGAGAAAATAAAAGCAGCCGGCAAAAGCAAGGAATACGATTGCATTGTTGGGGTTAGTGGTGGACGGGATAGTACATACACCCTTCTCAAAGCTGTAGAACTTGGTCTTCGACCTCTTGCAGTCCATTTCGATAACGGCTGGAACACAGATATTTCTGTAACTAACATCAAGAATATTATTTCCAAATTCAACATAACGCTGCACACAGTTGTGGCAGACTGGGAAGAATTTAAAGATTTGCAATTGTCTTTCCTTAAAGCCTCTGTACCAGATGCTGATATTCCTACTGACTTTGCTATTTACTCAGTGTTATACGACACCGCTGCAAAGGAAGGCGTAAAGTATATTCTGAATGGCCATTCTTTCCGAACAGAAGGAACCTCTCCAATAAGTTGGAGTTATATGGATCCATTGTACCTGAAGGCTGTACACCGGAGATTTGGAAGCAAAAAAATTACCAGCTTTCCGATTATGTCTATGATGAAACTGCTAAAATATATGTTCATCAAACGTGTGAAAGAAGTTAGGTTAATGGAATTTATGGACTATCAAAAGTCTAAGGTAGACGGTGTACTGAAAGAGAAAGTAAATTGGCAATATTATGGTGGGCACCATCATGAAAATAGCTTTACCAAATTTTTTCAAAGCTATTATCTGCCACAAAAGTTCAATATAGATAAGCGAAAAACAGAACTTTCTGCCCTTATTAGATCCGGGCAAATTACTAGAGAGAAAGCGCTAGAAGAGCTTAATGCTTCCGGCTATAAATTTGAACAAGAAGCTATTGACTATGCCATAAATAAACTCGGACTTACGAAAGAAGAGTTTCAGGAAATTATGGACAATGAAAACAAATCACATCGAAATTATCGAACTCTGTTGCCTGTTATGCGATTGAGCAAATTGCCGATCAAAATAGCTGCTCGATTTAAACTAGTTCCATCTATTTTGTACTTGAAGTACGCCAAAAGCGAAAGCCATGCAATCTAAAAACAAAATAGTAGTCATCGATTATGGAATGGGAAATCTGCGCTCAGTAAAAAATCGCTTTAAACATATGGATGTCGATGCTACAATCAGTTCCGATTTGTCGGAAATCGCAAAGGCCGACAAGCTTATCCTTCCCGGTGTTGGTCATTTCGAAGCTGGCATGAAACAACTTAAAGACCGTGGATTGCTAGAGCTATTGGAGGAAAAAGTAATTCAGGGCAACACACCTATTTTGGGGATATGCCTCGGCATGCAGCTTTTTACCAATTTCAGTGAAGAAGGAAACGTCGAGGGACTTGGATGGATTGACGCCCAAACTAAAAAGTTTGACGCCTCTATCATTCAATCCCTCCATAAGGTTCCTCACATGGGATGGAATTCAATCAATGTAACCAACGAAACGGTCCTGACAGAAAACCTGGACACCAACGACTTATTTTACTTTGTTCACAGCTATCATGTTGTCTGTGAAACAGATCAAAATGTGCTGACCAAAACCACCTATGGCTATGAATTCGTTTCGGCCATATTTAAGGACAACATTTATGGGGTTCAATTCCATCCCGAAAAAAGCCATGACATCGGAAAACAAATGATTGGCAACTTCGTCAAAGCAGCATAGCTCCCTTCTATCCAAACAGAATAACATTCAAGCTAATTAATTTATTTTCAATTATTTAGATATTTATTTTAAACGTCATAATGCATAATATTATACCGAAAGAGACCTTTGAATAATTCAGATTGAGGTTTTGGAAACTGTTTAGTGTGACTTTGTAACTGCTTTCTGGACTTCCTACAAAAAAGTGGACAAATTAGTTAAGCGACATTTTTGATATTAT
>JAHDGY010000083.1 GCA_020631555.1 Flavobacteriales bacterium
CATGTTCTATCGGAAATATCGTGTCGATGTTGAGAAGACAATTTTCTTCGAAAGACAACATGTTTTCGTGACGACACTTCCTAGAAAAAAGACATTCAAAGGAAAGGTTTATGTATTAATTGGAGGGCGAACGATTTCGGCCGCATCGGATTTTGCTCTTTGTGCAAAGAACAGCGGAAACATTACGCTGGTCGGCGAAGAAACCGGTGGAGGCACCTATATGCATACCGGCCAATTTCCCGCTGAATATGAACTTCCCAATTCCAAAATACTGGTTCGCATGTCCTTTGTGAGAGTTAACAAATATGTTTCCGATCGTTCGGTTCCAAAAGGATCTGGCGTTTTACCACATGTACGAGTGCCTTTATCCAGAAATGACTACAAACAGCTATATTATGTGATCAAAATGATCCAAAGCAATTGACAAAATCATAAGTTTGAGATAATAATATCATGAAAGAGTGTTCAATCCATTTTATTACCGGCGGACAAAGGTCTGGAAAAAGTGAATTTGCTGAAAAAGTGGTTCTTGAACAAACTGAAACCCCTGTTTATTTGGCGACTTCCAAACATTGGGACGACGAACACTCCAAACGCATTAAGGCTCATCAAGAGAGGCGACGAGATTTTTGGACAACGCTAGAAGAGCCTTTAAACATTGGCAATTTAAATCTGAACAATAAAACAGTTTTATTGGACTGTATTACATTATGGTTAACCAATATTTTTGATCACTTCGAATACAATCCAGAGGATTCCCTTGAATTTGCTCTTTCACAGTGGAATCTAATCATTAAGCAACGTATCAACTTAACAGTCGTGTCCAATGAAATAGGTTTGGGTGTGGTCCCGATCGAGAAAAGCACCCGGCAATTTCTCGACATTCATGGCAAACTTAATCAGCATATTGCGGGCTGCTCCACCGTTACAACAATGGTTGTTGCCGGAATTCCGGTTAGATTGAAGTAACTTCGCAAAAACAAAACAGCACGTAGCCAATCGCCACGTGCTGCCCAATTAAATTTTACTTTTTAAGGGGAAGGGTTACAGCTTTATTACCTTTTGAATGCTAACCTCATTTTGTGCTATTATCCTAACAGAATAAGTTTCGCTGGAAAGCTCTGACAAATCCATATTGACATCGCTAGTTGTTTTTATTAATTCGCCGGAAAGACTGTATAACTGAACTTGCAGCAATTTACTTTTGTTTACTTCGGCAATTGAAATCAACTTATTGTTATCGCAATGAAGATCAGAAAGTTTTTGGCATTTTGAGAAATCCAACGTTGTTAACGAATTACTATCACATTCAAATTGAATTAATGCTGGATTATTAGATAAATTCATTGTCGTGAATTTACTGTTCGAGCACAAAACCATTTCAACTTTTGTGTTCTTGGAAAGATCAAGTGATGGCTGCTTATTAGAGTAACGCTCCAAATTTTCCAAGTCAATATTCGCATTCAAATCTAAATTCGTCAACTTGTTATTACAGCAATCCAGATCTTTTAATTTCAGGTTTTACTAACATCCAGCGTAGAAATCCCGGTAGATTGAACAACCAATACCTCTAGCATTTTATTGGCTGACACATCTTCTTTTTAAATCTTTCCATCGTTGTTTTTATCAAATCCCTCAACCAATAACGAATTTTTAAATTTGACATCCGGAATTTCAATATCCTGAGCGGTAAAGGATCCGATCGTAGCTGCTGCTAAAATAAATGAGATATAAACCTGTTTTACGTTATGATTAATAAAAGGCCGCGAAAATAGTAGCATTCCACAATCTGCAAAGCATTCAAATGTGAACCTTATGTTAAGTCCAAAAACAGTTCTCATCCTCACATAAATACGGTTCGAAATATTTATACTTGCGACTGTGAAATCTCAATTTATTATAGCCGCACCGTCAAGTAATTCGGGAAAAACATTGATTTCTTTGGGATTAATTAGAGCCATTACCCAAGCTGGCAAAAGTGTAGCCGCTTTTAAGTGTGGGCCGGATTATATTGATCCAAAATTTCACCAACTAGCAACAGGTAATGTCAGCTCTAATTTGGACTCTATTTTGATGCCAGAATCCCACTTAAAGGAGGTGTACTCTTCTAACGTTGAACAAGCTGAAGTTTGTATAGTAGAAGGAGTAATGGGCATGTTCGATGGGGCAATTCGAGATCAAGGCAGTTCCGCTGATTTGGCAAAATTTCTAGGCCTACCCATCGTATTAGTGGTAAACGCCAAATCAACAGCGTTTTCCGTCGCACCGTTAATTCATGGTTTTGCTTCCTTTGATCCAAAAATCAAAATTGCCGGAGTCATTTTTAATCAGGTAAATACACCGAACCATTTTCGAATATTGCAAGAAGCCTGTGAATCCATCAATATCCCATGCTTTGGTTATGTGCGCTCGCTAAAAGAACTAAACATTCCTTCGCGACATTTGGGGCTTTCAATAGCCGACATCGGGCGGTACGACAAAACAATTGACGCATTAACCAATCAGCTTTCTGAAACGGTCCAAATCGAAAAATTGCTGAGCGAGACCAAAATCAATGATTATCCACAACCACCCAAAATCAAATCCCGGCCTAGGAAAAAAATTAAAATTGCCGTTGCTAAAGACGAAGCCTTCAATTTCATCTACGCTCAAAACATTCTACAATTGGAAAAAGCAGGAAAAGTATCATTTTTCAGTCCTCTGGAAGATGAACAACTTCCGGAAGCTGACATGATTTATTTGCCCGGTGGATACCCAGAATGTTACTTGGAAAAACTGTCCGCCAATCTCACGCTCAAAAATCAAATTAGGCAATTCGCTGATGACGGAGGAAAAATTTTAGCCGAGTGTGGCGGCTTCATGTATTTGGGACGAGAAATCGAATCTGAATCAGGAACCAGGTATGATATGGTGAATGCGATGGACACGGCTACTTCAATGCGTCAGCGAAAACTACATTTAGGCTATAGAACCGCTCAATTGGGTGAAACTACTCTATTGGGACACGAATTTCACTATTCTACCCTTCAAGATAGTGGTATTTCGACAAAGTTGGAGACCCTGAACATTCGAAATGAGCCGACAGATTGTTACATTTATAAGGATCGGGGAATTTTAGGATCCTACATGCATTTTTATTTCGGATCGGACGAACAATTTGAGCAACTTTGGAACCTGTTTTATGAAGATTTATACTAAAAAAGGAGACACCGGAAAAACCGGAGTATTTGGTGGCAAAAGAGTATTTAAGGACCACCCGCGAATTGAGTGCCTTGGCGCGCTGGACGAAGCCAACTCCACGTTTGGATTGCTTCGAGCGAAATTGGGACCTGAACACAGCTGGCAAACAAATTTGCATCGAATTCAGAAAGACATGATGAATATGATGTCTCATTTGGCCCGCCCATCAGATTCTAACAAAGAAAATAGCAATCCTCGGCCAACGGACGGTGCGGAGTTTTGCGAAGCTTGGATCGACGAAATGGAAAACGCAATGAGCAGTCCGTCAGATTATTTTCTTTTACCTGGTGGAAATGAGATTTCCGCTTTGTGTCACGTGTGCCGTACCCAGATTCGAAGAGGTGAAAGAACTTTGGTAACCCTTTTTAGAGAAGATCCGGAATCTGTACCTGAATATATTGCAGCATATATAAATAGACTATCCGATTTGTTTTTTACCATGGCTAGGGCCGAAATGGGTAAACACGGAGTCGCCGAAGAAAAATGGAATTTATTTCTCTACAAGAGGAAGAAAAAAGTGCAAACGAAATAGAGATGAGAAAAGTACCAATTACAATAATCACAGGGTTTCTTGGAGTAGGAAAAACTACCCTAGTCCACAACATGTTGCGCAACGCAAACGGCAAACGAATTGCTGTTTTAGTCAACGAATTTGGAGAAATTGGAATCGACGGTGAAATCATTAAATCAGGTTGCGACGATGAAAATTGTGACTTAATTGAACTTGCCAACGGTTGCATCTGTTGCACGGTACAGGAAGAGTTTCTTCCATCGATGTTAAGCTTGATTGAACGTAAAGATTCGATCGATCATATTGTCATCGAAACTTCTGGATTGGCAATGCCTAAACCATTGGTGAGGGCTGTAAATTGGCCAGACTTAAAACCACATATTACCATTGACGCGGTGGTGACTGTGGTTGACGCTGTCGGGGTGGTAACTGGACAATTATGCGATCGCGAACGAGTACAAAGGCAGCGACTTGCAGATAAATCTTTAGATCATGAGACACCAATCGAAGAATTGTTTTTAGATCAACTCACCTGTGCAGACCTAGTGCTGGTTAGCAAGACAGATTTGGTTGAATCCGCAGACCTCGAGGGAGTAAAAGAAATGATTCGCAACAAAGCGAGAGAGAGCGCCAAGATTATTCCAATTTCAAGGGGTCAGATTGACAATGAGCTATTGCTTGGAATGGAGGCCGCTGCTGAGGATGATCTAGAGCATAGGTATTCATTGCACGAGCATCATCACGAGCATGGTCATGATCACGAACACGATGAAGACATTAATACGGTAATTGTCGAATATCCGGAAACTCAGGATATCAAATCACTAGTTACGGAAATGCAAAATCGGATTCAGCAAGAAGAAATCTACCGTATAAAAGGATTTGTCAATATTCCAAATAAACCAATGCGCATGGTATTACAAGGAGTTGGCGAGCGCTTCGATTATTACTTCGATCGGGAATGGCAGTTCGATGAACAACGCAAAACACGATTAGTGCTTATCGGGCGGAACCTCAATTAATGCATCTAATAGCAACGATACCAGGTGGATGGAATCCTGACGACGACGGTGTTTTTCATATTCAACAAAAACCGGGTGATATTGTATTCCTTTCGGCTGCCGACACTGAGTTATTTGCGGTTAATAATGGGTATAAAACGCGTCACAATCGCGATCAAGATTCTCCGTCACTGAGATTGGCAAATCTTACTTATTTCAAGCAAGAACTAACCGTCGACACCTATTTAGACGAAGTGGTGTCTAAGGCTAAAGTTGTGATAATAAAATTGTTGGGAGGCACAGCCTACTTTCCCTATTTATGCGAGGCAATTTTAGAATGTTCAGAAACCAATGGTTTTGAAGTAATCTTCTTACCGGGCGACGCCACACCAGATTTGGAGTTGATGCAAATATCAACTTTAGATCTAGTTATAGTCGAAAAACTTTGGAAGTATCTATTGGCAGGTGGCCCAGAAAATATTGATGCAGCGTTGGACGTACTTTTCCAAATTGCTAATCGCAAACAGATTCAAGCCAAGCCCATTTCGAATTTGTCAGAGTTTTTTTTTCTCGAACAGGATGGAAAATTATCCGACACGATAAACCAAAATTTTGATAGTCCTTGGAGTTTAATTCTTTCCTATCGAAGCTATTATCAAGCGGATAACTTAACTCCGATTAGAGATTTAATGCAAGAGCTGAAAAACCAGGGAATAATTCCCATCGTTTTCTTCGCGCCAGCTTATCGCGATGCAAATGTAGAATCTCGTTTATTTCAAGGACTAAACGGACTTGTTCCAAATGTGATAATCAACACAACAGGATTTTCGATTCATTCATTTTCAGATCAATCAAGTAAACTTTTTGGCAAACTAAACGTTCCTGTTGTTCAATCGATTATCGCCAGTAGCAATTTCGATACTTGGAACGATGGCTTATTCGGACTTACACCTACTGATATTGCAATGCAAGTTGCCCTGCCAGAAGTAGATGGAAAAATAATAACCTCCATTGTTTCATTTAAGGAATCTGCTGGAAAAGACCCAGTAACTGATTCTGAAATTATCGAATACACCGCTCATCAAGAGGGCATCCTGAGAGTTGTAAATCATGTAAAAAGTTGGTGTGGTTTACAACAAACACCAAATGCGCACAAACGAATTGCAGTGGTGCTTCCCAACTACCCAACCAAAAACAGTCGTCTTGCAAATGGTGTTGGTTTGGACACTCCGGAAAGCACAATTAACATTCTTAAAGCATTAAAAGAAGCTGATTATACGCTTGACAGCAGGCTTCCACAAACGTCAAAGGATTTAATCAACCTCATTACACAAGGTCCAACCAACGACCGCCAAGATGGTTACCACCGCACGGCTGAAGTCCATTTAAGTAATTCCACTTTTTTAGAATATTATCACCAACTATCTATTGAACTTCGTCAAAAAATTGAAGATCAATGGGGAGACTTGGACTCATTTGAAAGTGAACAGCCAAAAAGCGGAATTCCAATTCCAGGAGTTTTGCTAGGCAATATTTTTCTGAGCATCCAACCTGCTCGGGGTTATAATGTAGACCCTACCGCATCGTATCACTCTCCAGACCTACCCCCTACTTACCTGTATTTAGCGTACTACTTCTGGATTCATCATAAATTTGATGCTCAAGCCATTATACATGTAGGTAAACATGGAAACTTGGAATGGTTACCCGGAAAAAGTGTTGCCCTAAGCGAAAAAAGTTGTTTTCCTGCAACAATCCTTAAGCCGATCCCACACTTCTATCCGTTTATTATCAACGATCCTGGGGAAGGAACTCAAGCAAAAAGAAGGAGTCACGCTATTATTATTGATCATTTGGTTCCGCCATTGACCAGAGCTGAAAATCACGGCGACCTTCTAAAATTGGAATTGCTTATTGATGAATACTACGAGGCTGCACAAATCGACCGTAAAAGAGAAACATATCTGAAATCTAAAATTGAAGAATTGGTTGCGTCTTCGCTGCTGTACAAAGACATTAATGCAAATCCTGACACCGAAATAGACGAATTACTGGAAACAATTGACGGATATTTATGTGAATTGAAAGAAGCTCAAATTAGAGGAGGGCTGCACATTCTCGGTACTGTCAATGAAACCAAACTTGCCGATTTACTTATTGCACTTCATCGGTTACCACAAGGAAGAAGAAATAAAATCACGCAAGGAATCACTCAAGCAATCGCCAAAGACTATCAATTGCCATTTGATCCGCTACATACGACTTCTACACCTTCGGAATTGTTTCCAGTTGAAATTAGTGGAATCGAATGTAGATCGTTTGGTCAAGCCATAGAGATTCTGGAAAACACTGCTAAAGAACTAGTTGATCCTATCGTTAAATGTCGATCAACAACATTTAATGCTGGCCCCAACACAACCGAAGTACTCGAAGAAATAAGGACTTCAACATTGCCTCTAGTAGAAGCATCCAACGAAGAAATTGGAAATCTTCTCAACGGATTGAACGGTCAATATATTCCAGCAGGACCATCTGGTGCTCCAACAAGAGGAAGGATTGATATTCTGCCTACCGGAAGAAATTTCTACACCGTGGATGTCCGAACTATTCCTTCGAACGCAGCTTATGAGTTAGGAACAAAAAGTGCCAAGAACATAATTCAACGATACTTGCAAGAAAACGGGGAATACCCTACGTCGATAGGCGTTTCAGTTTGGGGAACATCAACAATGCGAACTGGCGGAGATGATATTGGGCAGGCATTAGCACTGATGGGAGTTCGTCCTGTATGGCATGGCGCCAACCGGCGCGTAATAGACTTCGAAGTCATTTCTCTATTGGAATTACAACGACCGAGAGTGGACGTGACCTTACGAATTTCTGGATTTTTTCGAGATGCATTTCCCGATGTGATCTCCTTTTTTAATTCAGCAGTGCTGAAAGTAGCACAAATGGATGAACCCCCTGATAAAAATCCGATTCGGGCTCGTTATATGGTTGAAAAAGAAAACTGGGAACAAACTGGATTATCACAAGAGCAAGCTCATGATCGCTCTTTGTTTCGCGTTTTCGGTTCTAAACCTGGAGCTTACGGAGCCGGCCTTCAAGGCTTAATTGACGAAAAAAATTGGGAAACCCAGGAAGATTTAGCGATGGCCTATGTAAACTGGAGCGGTTATGCTTATTATGGGCAAAGTAATGAGGGGCGCTCCGCTCATGAATCTTTTCGTAAACGATTGGGAGGGATTGACGCAGTTATTCAAAATCAAGACAACAGAGAGCATGATCTTCTGGACTCGGATGACTACTATCAATTTCAAGGCGGAATGACTGCGGCTGTAAAATCAGAAAAAGGAACAGCACCAAACACCTATTTCGGGGATCATTCTAGACCTGACAACCCCAGAATTAAATCACTAAAAGAAGAGCTTTTGAAAGTTTACCGTTCCAGAGTGATTAACCCAAAATGGATTACCGGAATGCAAGATCACGGGTATAAAGGAGCTTTTGAAATGGCTGCTACAATGGACTATTTGTTCGCCTATGACGCTACAACCAATCTAATCGATGACTTTATGTATGAAGGAATAACAGAGGCCTACCTATTGGACAAAGAAAATCAGAAATTTATAAGAGAAAATAACCCGTGGGCTCTAAAAGATATGTCGGAACGAATGCTCGAGGCAGTGCAAAGAGGCATGTGGGAAAATCCTTCTGAAGAAATAATAGATCAACTCAAATCACTTTATTTGCAAACCGATAGTATTCTTGAACAATGATAGATTTCAGTATAAAACACGTTGACGAATCTTTGGAGCCAATGCTCCAAAATAAAATTGACTTTAAAACCAAGCCAACAGGTTCACTTGGTGTTCTTGAGATAATTGCAAAACAAATTGGAAAAGTTCAAAATTCGTTGGAACCACAACTTCTCAATCCACATTTAATTGTCTTTGCCGCAGACCATGGTCTCGCTAAAGAAGGAGTAAGTGCTTATCCTCAAGAAGTAACCCATCAAATGGTCTTAAATTTCTTAGGAGGTGGTGCTGGAATCAGCGTATTCTGTAAGCAAAATGACATTAAACTTAAGGTTGTTGACTCAGGGGTTAATCATGATTTTGGAACTATTGAAGGAATTATTGACAAAAAAGTTGGTAACGGAACAAACTCCTCGTTAGGTGATAACGCTATGACTAATGATCAAATGAACCAAGCGATACGAAACGGCGCCAACGTTGTAAAAGAAAACGTGGGACCCGATTGTAATATCATTGGATTTGGAGAAATGGGAATCGGAAATACTTCTAGTGCCTCGCTGATAATGCACTACCTTACTGAAATTCCGCTGAACCAATGTATTGGAAAAGGAACAGGGTTAGAGGATGATCAACTTGCGAAGAAATTGAGGATATTAGAAAATGTTGTTAGCCATCATGGTGCAATAGCAAATCCTGAGGCTATCTTGAAATCGGTTGGCGGATATGAAATTGCTCAAATGACTGGTGCATTTTTGCAAGCTGCCAGCGAGGGCAAAATTGTAATGGTGGACGGTTTCATTGCAACCGCTGCCTTTGCTGTTGCCGCTGCAATTCAACCGCAAATTCTGGATTACGCAATTTTCAGTCATCAATCTGATGAAAGTGGGCATGCGGCATTTCTTCAATACTTAAAGGCAAAACCTATTTTGAATTTATCTCTTCGTTTGGGAGAGGGAACTGGTTGTGCGCTTGCTTACCCAATCGTAAAATCGGCAGTTGCATTTTTAAATCAAATGGCAAGCTTTGAAGAGGCAAGTGTGTCCAACAAGGCTGAAGCATGAATGAGGTTCAAACTTTTTTGAACGCAATTCAATTTTACACACGGATTCCCTTGAGAAATCTTGTAGGCTTCACTCCTGCACGCGCTCAAAACTCCATTCGCTATTTCCCTTTGATAGGTACCATAGTCGGGGGCCTTGCAGCAGCAGCAATAGATTTTACCCAACCACTAGTGGGAACTGATATTGCGGTTATATTGGGTTTGGGTTGCAGTGTATTGATTACAGGAGGACTGCATGAAGACGGCTTTGCTGACTTCTGCGATGGATTCGGAGGTGGAAAATCTAAGGATCATATTTTGAAAATAATGAGTGATAGCTCAATAGGAGTGTACGCTAGTATTGGCTTGATTTTCATGTTTATGATCAAATTTACAACACTTAGCAAACTGTTCAGCGTTGGTGAAACATGTAACACATACATTTTACTAATTGCTGCTCACGTAATCAGTCGCTCATCTTCCGGATTAATAATGTTTTTTCTACCGTATTCAAAACCAGAGTCCAATTCAAAAGCCAAACCAATGACCGGAAAACTATCCGTACTCAACGGTATCGTATTATTCTGGTTTATAATATTAGGAGCTGGACTTGTAGTCTTCGCTCACGGATTACAGCTGGCCTTAATCCTAATTGTCTGTACTGCTCTAATCACATGGCTAACAACTGCATATTTCAAAAATAAAATTGAAGGATACACCGGAGACACACTCGGAGCCAATCAACAAATAGTAGAAGTGCTTGTATATTTGATTTTTATCGGATTTGAAAATTACGCTAATTAGACATACCACTCCGGACATTCTGAAAGGAGTTTGTTACGGACAATCTGACATTGGAGTAACGCCAACATTTTATAAAGAATCTGCTCAAATTATAAATCATACCGGACGATTTGAAAAAGTATTTAGCAGTCCATTAATTCGCTGCACTAAGCTGGCTGAACTTCTTTCGGATAATGTAGTTCTTGATGAAAGATTAATGGAATTAAATTTTGGTGATTGGGAATCTAAACGATGGTCAGACATCCCGGAAAACGAAATTGAGCCATGGTACAACGATTATGTTAGTACTCGAACCCCAAACGGAGAATCATTCGATGACCTAATTGAACGCTGTAGAGACTTTCTGGAGCACCTTAACCTACAAGACAAAAACAACTTAGTTTGCGTAACACACGCGGGAGTTATTCGCGCTATGCACTGCATCATAAATGGAACTACTCCAATTGAAGTCTTCAACCTTTCTTACGACTATGGATGTGTAGTTACACTTCAATAGTCTGATCGGAGAAAAATGTTTCACAAAATTTGCCGGTAAATTCTGCAATATATGATTGTCTAGAAACCGTATTAAAATCACCACAAATAGTGGATCAAAAAGGATAATCAATTGGGTGATGGGATTCAAACACGGAGACCTCTGAATAATTCAGAGAGACCTTTGAATAATTCAGATTGAGATTTTGGAAACTGTTTAGTGTGACCTTGGAACTATTTTTGGGTTTCTTTTTCGAGAACTCCAGGTTGTTCCACTTTTTTGAAATTATGATACGATTGTTCCTTTTGTTGATCCTCAGCACAACGATCATTTTCCGCTCTGTCCGATGCTAGCTCATAAGTAGGTTTTCCTTTGGGAGAAAAAGGACTAGATGTAAGTGAGGCGTCCACTTTAGCCTTGCCGTTGGATACAATTAATTTGTGAGCTTGTAATTGCTGATTTCTTTAACTCCCTC
>JAHDGY010000084.1 GCA_020631555.1 Flavobacteriales bacterium
ATTAAATTATTGAAAACTCCAGCAATAACCAGACACACTAATCTGGACACTACCACAATAAAGAATTGGACCTGATCAAATTTTATCCATTACCAATGTTTTCAATTTGAAACGAAAAAAGGTCGTCCATGGGACGACCTTTTTAATACCATATAATCTTAACTTAATTAAGACCTTACCGGCTCGTCTTTCTTTTCTGGTTTAGGAAGAAGAACCTTTCTTGATAATTTCAATTTTCCAGTTTTAGGATCCTTGTTAAGCACCTTCACCTGCACAATCTCTCCTTCTTTCAAATGGTCCTCAACTTTTTCAACTCGCTTCCAATCAATTTCAGATACGTGCAACAGACCATCAGTTCCTGGAACTACTTCAACGAATGCCCCATAAGGCATTAATGACTTAACCTTTCCATCATAGGTCTCACCAACTTCCGCCGTTGGAGGGTTTACTATAGTGTCAATCCGTTTAAAGCAATCATCCATTGAATCCTTGTCTGGCGCAAAGATCTCGCATATAGCCACATTATTCTCAGAATCGGAAATGGAAACAGTAGCTCCGGTTTCCTTTTGAATCTCTTGAATAACTTTTCCGCCTGGCCCAATTACAGCGCCTATGCAGTCTTCTGGAATTTCAAAAGAATGAATTCTTGGCACATGACTTTTATAGTCAGAATTTGGAGTATCAATCGTTTGCATCATCTCACGAAGAATATGCAGACGACCATCTTTAGCTTGATAAAGAGCCTGTTTTAATACTTCATATGGAAGACCATCAACTTTTATATCCATTTGACAGGCGGTGATTCCATTTTCGGTACCGGTAACTTTAAAGTCCATATCTCCTAAATGATCTTCGTCACCTAGAATATCAGACAATATCGAGAAGTTTTCTCCGTCCGTAATTAATCCCATTGCAATACCGGAAACTGGACTCTTAATTTTAACACCGCCATCCATTAGAGCTAATGTACCAGCACATACCGTTGCCATTGATGAAGAACCATTTGATTCTAAAATATCCGAGACCAATCGAATTGTGTAAGGGTTTTCAGGCTTTGAAGGTACGACTGGTTTTAATGCCCTTAGCGCTAAATTACCATGTCCAATTTCTCGACGTGAAGTACCTCTTATAGGCCTTGCTTCTCCTGTTGAAAATGGTGGGAAATTATAATGCAAAAGGAAAGGTTCAGTACGTTTAGAAATCGCCCCATCTATCAATTGCTCATCCAATGTACTACCAAGAGTTAAAGCCGTAAGGGATTGAGTTTCTCCACGAGTAAAAACCGATGATCCGTGGGCCCCTGGTAAATAATTAACCTCACTCCAAATTGGTCTAATTTCCGTGGTTTTTCTACCATCTAAACGAATTCCCTCATCTAAAAGCACTCGTCTTACCGCTTCTTTTTGCGTCTTCTTATAATACTGTTTTATCAAAAAATCTTTCTCGTCAAGATCCTCTTCTGATAAAGTTTCTTTAAACGTGTCAAGTACTTCACTAAACAATTCAGATCTTTTCGCTTTGTCCTCTAATCCTTGTTTTGCAATATCATAACACTTTTGATATGCAAACTCATGAATTGCATTTTTCAAATCATCGTCCGATCGTTCATGTTCGTATTCTCTCTTGGTGGAAGCTTTTTCAAATTCTCCAGCAAGCGTTTCAATACATTCAATCTCCAATCTAATTGCATCATGCGCCACCTGAATTGCTTCGATCATAGTTTCTTCCGAAACCTCGCTCATTTCCCCTTCTACCATCATGATATTTTCCTTGGTAGCTGCAACAACCATATCCAAATCTGCATTTGCCAACTCTTCAAATGTTGGATTTATACAAAATTCTCCATTAATTCTTGCAACACGAACCTCAGATACAGGACCATTAAATGGAATGTCGGACACGGCAATTGCCGCGGAAGCAGCCAAACAAGCTAACGCATCCGGCATATCGACCTTATCAGACGAAATTAATTGAATCATTACCTGAGTATCTCCATGATAATCATCCGGAAATAGCGGTCTTAGTGCCCTATCAACCAACCGCATAACTAATATTTCATCTTCAGATGGTCGTGCCTCCCTTTTGAAGAATCCACCAGGAAACCTTCCTGTTGCCGTATATTTTTCCCTATAATCAACAGTCAACGGCATAAAATCTACATCGCCATTAACTTCATTATTTGACACCACAGCAGCAAGTAGCATAGTATCATTCATTTTGACCACGACCGAACCATCTGCTTGTTTCGCAAGCTTTCCTGACTCGATGGAAATGGTCTTACCGCCAACTTCAACGGTTTTTGAAACGCCTAATTTCATCTTTTATTTCCTTGTTATTATAATTCCAAAATCATGTTTTAATACCAAAAAGGGCCTAGTCGCAAACTGCGCTAAGCCCCCCTCTTAATATTATTCAGTAAGTCGAAAAGTAATTATCTTCTCAACCCAAGTTCCTTAACAATAGCTCTGTATCTTTCGATATCCTTAGCCTTAAGGTAGTCCAACTGATCTCGTCTTTTACCAACCAATTTGATTAGCGCTCTTTGTGTGCCAAAATCTTTTCGATTCTTCTTAAGATGCTCCGTCAAATGAGCAATTCGATACGTAAATAAGGCTATTTGACCTTCTACCGAACCCGTATCCGCCTTACCCTTACCGTGTTTAGCGAATATTTCTTGTTTCTTTTCTCCAGTTAGATACATTCCAATACTGTTTTAGTTATTATTATGTATAAATAATATGCCCGCAAATATAATATAATAGCGCTCGGGAACCAACTAGCTTTTAAATAATCGAAGAATAAGATCTAAGTTCGACTTTAATTCTCTTCGATCCACTATATAGTCCAGAAAACCATGCTCCAGAACGAATTCCGAAGTTTGAAAACCCTCTGGCAAGTCGCGCCCGATTGTTTCCTTGATAACCCGTGGACCAGCAAATCCAATTAATGCTCCTGGCTCCGCAATATTAATATCCCCTAACATGGCAAAAGAGGCCGTAACTCCACCAGTGGTAGGATCAGTTATGTAGGATATGTATGGTAATCCCTTCTCCGACAGCAAGATCAATTTAGCAGCGGTTTTAGCCATCTGCATCAGAGAAAATCCTGCTTCCATCATCCTAGCACCACCAGACTTAGAAATCATCATAAACGGACAATTTCGATCGATTGCAGCCTGAATTCCTAAAGCAATTTTCTCCCCAACTACTGACCCCATAGATCCACCGATAAATGCAAAATCCATGCAAGCCACAACCAATTCGTGACTAGTAGTTTTACCAGCCCCAATGCGACATGCATCGTTCAATCCTGTCTTTTCTTGAGATGCTTTAAGACGATCGGTGTACTTCTTAGTATCCTGAAATCCAAGAGGGTCTCCAGACTTCATTGAAGCAAATAATTCTTCATAGGATCCTTCGTCGAAAATCAAATCAAAATACTCATTTGATCCAATTCGTGTATGAAATCCATCAGTGGGACTAACGTAACTATTCTTTACAAGCTCTTCGGTCTCAATAATTTGTCCACCAGGAGTTTTGTACCACAACCCATCTGGCGTTTCTTTCTTTTCTTTGGTTGGAGTGGTAATCCCCTTCTCAGTTCTCTTAAACCAGCCCATTAAACTGTAATTTTTGTGTTCTTCAAATTAGGCAACCTCAATGCTAGAATCCAGATATACATCTTGAATTGCATTAAGTAATTTTATTCCTTCGTCCATTGGCTTCTGGAAAGCCTTTCTTCCTGAAATTAATCCCTGTCCACCGGCACGCTTGTTAATAACAGCAGTTGCAACAGCTTGAGTAAAATCAGATGATGAGCTTCCTGTAGAAGCTCCACCCGAATTAATCAGACCATTTCTGCCCATGTAGCAGTTAGCAACTTGATATCGGCACAAATCGATTGGATGATCAGAACTTAATTCTGAATAAACTTTATCATGGGTTTTTCCAAAATTGATCGCTGTGTAGCCACCATTCAATTCAGGAAGCTTTTGTTTTATAATATCCGCCTGTATTGTTACTCCCAGATGATTCGCCTGACCAGTAATATCGGCAGAAGTATGGTAATCTGATCCATTTTGTTTGAACTCAGAGTTACGCAAATAACACCATAATATAGTGGCCATCCCTAACTCGTGTGCTCTTTCAAAAGCCTGAGCCACTTCAATAATTTGTCGATTGCTATCCTCAGAACCAAAATAAATCGTTGCTCCTACTGCAGCCGCACCAAGGTTCCATGCTTCATCTACAGATCCAAACATGATCTGACTAAAGTCACCTGGATAAGAAACCAATTCATTGTGGTTCAATTTGACAACAAACGGAATTTTGTGTGCATACCTTCTAGAAACACTAGCCAAAACTCCAAAAGTTGACGCAACGGCATTACACCCGCCATCTATGGCCAGTTTTACAATATTCTCTGGATCAAAGTAAATTGGATTAGGGGCAAAAGATGCTCCTGCCGAATGCTCAATTCCTTGATCCACCGGCAAAATGGACATATATCCAGTTCCTGCTAACCTACCGGTATTGTACAAACTACCAAGATTTCGCAACACCTGCGGACTTCGATTAGAAGATTGGAAGGCATTGTCAATAAAATCCGGTCCCGGTAAATGCAATAGACCTTTATCTATAGTCTGGCATTTATGATCAAGAAGGTAACTTGTCTGATCTCCTAAAAATTCCACAGTCTTAGAATTGGCTGCTGTTATCATTGTTCTTAGTTTCTATATATGGTGAAATACGTACCGCAAACTTACTAATTTTAGCCGTACCGCCTTACTTTATCACAGATTGATAAGTATTTTTCTAAACTACAATTGACGGAACATCTGAGTCCTTAATCTTTGTTCCGACAAAGCTTTATTTTTAGGGTTTAGAAATAAATTTAATCCGACAAATTTCAATTCTTGAAGTGGTGCCGTCAGGCATTAACTTGATAGAATTCTAAAATTTGACTTGCCAATTCTATCCCAATTCTATCCTGTGCCTCTAATGTTGCTGCGCCAATATGAGGGGTCAATGAAATACTAGGATGCTCCAGTACATCTATTCGCGGGGTAGGTTCATTTACAAAAACATCCAATGCCGCCGCCGCAACCTTGCCGTTATTAAGCGCATTCATTAATGCATCCTCGTCAATTACACCTCCCCTAGCAGCATTCACCAATCTAACGCCATCTTTCATAATCGCTAATTCTTCTTCTCCAATTAGTGCCTTCCCATCCGCTGGCATTGGAACATGAAGAGTAATGAAATCAGCTTTTTGATATAATGCTTCATTGGAAAGCATCTCAATTTCAAATTCCAATTTCTGAGTACCAATTTGAACAGGAATTCTAGCTTCCTTAACAAATGGATCTGCCGCAATTACATTCATACCACATCCAATTGCGTATTGAGCAGTACACTGGCCAATTCTACCAAAACCAATGATTCCGATAGTTTTACCCCTCAACTCTACTCCCTTGGCATATTTTTTCTTTAAGGATTTAAACGACGTGGCTCCAGATCCCGGCATTTCCCGATTAGAATCAAAAGTAGACCTAGCAATTGTGAATAACTGCCCCATTACTAATTCGGCAACGGATTGTGATGAAGCAGCAGGCGTATTGAATACCTTCTTGCCTTTCTCCCTCGCATAATCAACATCAATATTATCCATTCCTACTCCTCCTCTTCCAATCATTTTTAAATTTGGACAGCCATCAATAATATCTGTTCGAACTTTTGTGGCACTTCGCACCAACAATACTTCGTATCCTTTATCATTAATCTCATTCACCAATTGATCCTGAGCAACTGTATCTGTCACAACAGTAAATCCCGCCTTTTCCAAAACCTGTTGTCCGGATAGGGCTATTCCATCATTCGCTAATACTTTCATGGTTTAGTATAATTAAGTGGTATAGTCTATTAGTTTGACTCGAGTTCTTTCATCGCTCCTACCAAAGCCTGAACGCTTTCTATAGATAATGCATTGTAAATTGAAGCTCGGTACCCACCTACGGACCGATGTCCTTTGATACCACTAATATTTGAGGCATTCCATATTTCATCAAACTTAGCCCCCACACTTTCATCCTTGAGTACAAATGTCACATTCATTTTACTTCTGTCCTTCTTATCACAGGTCCCTTCAAATAGTGGATTACGATCAATTTCAGCATACAAAAGATCTGCCTTTTCATTATTTCTGGCTTCAATCCAGTTCATTCCGCCATTTGCTTTCAGCCATCTTAAGTTCAACATAGAAGCATAAACAGCAAAGACAGGCGGTGTATTAAACATGGAATCCTTCGATGCATGAATGTTCAGATCTAACATAGTAGGAATACCAACCGATGATTTTCCTAAGACATCATCCTTCACGATATAAAGCGTTGTGCCCGCAGGACCTAGATTTTTTTGGGCTCCCGCGTAGATTATATCAAATTTAGACACATCCACTTTTCTTGAAAAAATATCGGAGGACATATCGCAAACAATGGGCACGCCCACATCTGGAAATTCGTGCAATTGCGTTCCGAAAATAGTGTTGTTTGAAGTTATATGCAGATAATCACAATCCGACACCGATTTATAATTTTTAGGGATATAATTGAAGTTCCTATCTTCTGAGGTAGCAACTACTTTGCCTTCACCTACAAAATTAGCCTCCTTAACCGCTTTTTTCGCCCAGGCTCCGGTTACAATGTAACCACCTCTTTTATTGGCACGCATCATATTGTAGGCGACCTTTAAAAACCCTAGGCTAGCCCCCCCCTGCAAAAACAAAACGGTATAACCTTCAGGAACGCCTAGAACTTCCTTTACTAAAGTTCGTGCTTCTTCCATGACAACAACAAAATCTTTGGATCTATGCGAAATCTCAATCAACGATAGATTTAAGTCGTTGAAGTTCAAAATAGCTTCAGAAGCCTCTTTAAACACCTCTTGTGGCAATATACACGGGCCCGCACTAAAATTATGCACTTTGCTCATCTGCGTTTATTAAATTAATCCAACAAATTAGTTGATCAAAGTTCTTATTTTTTTGCGACAACTCGATTTTTTCTTTTGGAATATTATCCCTTTCGATCAGGTTCAATATTAACAGATAAAGCCCGTCAATTTGAACTAACGAAAACGGATTTGGTCTTCTCGGGGGTCATTATAGGGCCTCTTGATGCCATCCCCTTTGGATTTAACAATTACATCAGGAGTATAAACCCACTTACCCTTTAAATACCGGTATGCATCGTAACTAAAATCAGGGTAATAAAACTGATAAAACCCTTCCATTTGGGGGGTTTCTGGAGACAAATGGTCAAATACAATTTGATCAAACTTTCTTTCCTTGTGGAATTTGAGAGACATATAAGCTTTATCTGAATATTCGAAAATGACCCGCTTTCTAACTTTTGAATCACTAGACAAAACCGGCAGACCAAACTTCACTTTACCAGATTTACTAATGGAAAAAGATTCTATAATCTTTTTAGAAGACAAAGTATTGTTACCATCCCAGCCAAGCAATAAATACTCTGTTTTGTTATTTCTTTCGTACGGAATAATCTCGTAATAAAGCGCTCCAAACCAGTTTTTGTGTGTACACGACTTGAATTCGGACTTACGCATGTTGCTGGACTTATCCCTACAATCTATTACTTTATTTTTACTCTTCCTCCCATCTGGAATTACCACAAGACAAAAGTAAAGTTGACTTTTATCTGGTTTCTCTACATTCCAGTTAAATAGCCTAAATCTATCATCCGGTGATTTTAAAGTGGACATTAATTTGGAAAGTCTGTCGAATGGATATTCGAACGCATCTTTTTCGGCAACTATTTGAGATAACGAATTCTTAAATTTAAGATTTGCTTCAATCATCCCGTTCAAATCGGATTCGGATCGCATCGAATTCAACAGCCCAATCAACGAATCCTCATTAGCTTGAAAAGCCAACTGCCCATTCAGCTGGGTAAAAAACAAAAAGTAAAACAAAATTGGAATGGTCCGGATCATATTAAGTAATTCAACGGAAGTATAACCAGAATCGTGCCCGTAATAAAAAACAATCAAACCATCGTTTGGACAATCCCACAACAACTAATTTATTTAATGAACTGCAAATACTCCTTCCAGGCTAGGCAGAGTTATGGGCACTTAACCCATCCAAAATCAACTGACCAAATGCAAAAGATCTTTTTTCTTCAACAAGTTTTCTTCTGATTCTCGAATATCCGGATCATCGACACAACAATCAACTGGACACACAGCTGCACACTGCGGCTCCTCATGAAAACCAACGCACTCAGTACATTTATCAGGTGCGATAAAATACACATCCATGTCGACTGGCTCCTGTTCCTCATCAGCATCGACTTGCTTATTCGAATTAAATCCGGTAACCAATCCCTTTAGCGAAGTTCCATCCGAAAACTTCCATTCGGCTCCTCCCTCATAGATTGCATTATTCGGGCATTCTGGCTCGCAAGCCCCGCAATTAATGCATTCATCTGTAATCATTATCGCCATACAACCTATTTAAACGTAATTGTTTTAGCTTTGCAAATATAACGAAATCGGTACTGAAATTAGATTAAATTCATGGATTTAAACCTGAGAATTAGTGCATTTTCCCAATTAGGTAAAACCTTAAGTCACTTTTCGGAAAATAGTCAATGGCCAGGCTATAATTGTGGACTTAATGAGGGTGAATACAATCTTTTTAATGAGTTGATTATCAAAACTCACGTATTCAATGGTTGGTTTACTGAATCCAACATCCGGAGAAGACTACAATCGATTAGCCACCTGTTGGACGAAAATCGTTTGCTCAATTGGGTGAATAAATACCCTCAACACCAAACTGATTCAAAGAATGTTGCAATTATTATGGCAGGAAACATTCCGTTGGTTGGGTTTCACGACCTGCTTTGTGTTCTAATTTCTGGTCATAATTGTTTGATTAAGATGTCTTCGGACGATGACAAGCTTTTGCCAGCATTACTAAACATCCTTTACACAATTGCCCCAGATTTCAAATCTCGAGTACAATTACAAACAGATCGAAAGCTAGAAGGATTTGGTGCCGTAATTGCCACTGGAAGCAACAATTCGGCAAATTACTTTAAGAGTTACTTTGGAAAATATCCAAACATCATTCGTAAAAACAGATCGTCATTGGCAATTTTGGAAGGTTCCGAATCCAGTGAAAATTTACGACTTCTTGCCGATGATATTTTTGACTATTTCGGTTTGGGGTGTAGAAATATTACCAAGGTATTTATTCCTGACTCTTTTGACATTCAACGTATATTTGACGCCGTATTCGACAAAAAAGATGTTTTAGACAACAACAAGTATGCGAACAATTACGACTACCACAAAGCTCTTTACTTGATGAATCAAGACAAGCTGCTTGATAATGGCTTTTTACTAGTTAAAGAAGATCAAGCTCTGGCTTCGCCCATCGGAGTTTTGCATATTCATCGCTACAATTCTTATCAAATCGTAGATGATTTCATTCGTTCGAACAAAGATAAAATCCAGTGTATTGTTGGTTCAAAGCATATTCCATTTGGAAAAGCGCAGGAACCAGAATTATACGACTATGCCGATGGTGTCGACGTTATGCAATTTCTGACGGAGATGAACTAAAATTTCCAACCAATACGAACCTGATTGTAATTAATTATTCCATAAGTATCATTAACATTTCCCGGCGTAAATGTTTCAATAGGTGTATTCGTTCCAACAGTAGTTGTTACGGTCTCTTCAGCTTTTGTAATTCTACTAAACCCAAACCCTAGTTCATAGCCAACATATACATTTTTAAAAATGTAATAGTCGAATCCAGCCACTGCCGACAATGAAATTGAACTAATCGGAGCTTTCTTTTTAACGCTGTTTCCAGCAATGAAGTTAACACTGTCCGTATTCGATAATAAATCTTGGTTTGAACCAAAGCCAAAACCAAGTTCGGAACCAATGTACGGTGAAAGCTTTTCGGTACCCGTAAAATGTCCTTCCAAACCAATCGCCCCACTGAACATTTGACTTATTTTCTCTTGTTCTCCTCTACCTCCAGTACCATCAGGATTTTCATAAATATCTTTTAACTCTCTATCTCGCGTATACGACAACATTCCTCGGATAGCCAAATTCTTTTTTGCAAACAATCGTATTCTCAAGGCGGGAATTGTCTCAGATGGCCTTAAAGCGTTAAAACGACCTTCCATCGTCAGCCCAAACTTATTTTTTTTCGAATTTCCCTCTACTCTTGTTACCAAACTTATATCCGCTGCCGGATTGGGTTCAATCTCTTCTACAACTACAGAGTCAATCTTCTTCCCAACCGAAAGCTCAGGAATTTGAGCAAACAAGCATACTGGCACAATTGCAAATAGTATTACCGATAATTTTTTCCGTTTCATGATTTGATTACTTTTTATTTACAATCGCAATAAATGTGATTTTATTTTAAGTGGCTTTTTTTTCAAGCATGGGTACAAACTTAAAATCTCCGTGTCTATTTACCACAAAATTATCTTCCGATTCTTTGAATAAAGATGTCATTTCTTGACTTTCGCCAGTGCCCACCGGAATGACCATTGTACCACCAATTTTCAGTTGATTGCGTAAATCATCAGGAATAAACGGAGCTCCGCAGGTGACCAAAATCTTGTCGAATGGAGCAAAAGCTGGCAATCCTTTATACCCATCCCCAAAATATGTTCTTACCCTGTAGTTCATTGCTGACAGCGTTCTTTTTGCTTTCACAAAAAGTTCTTTCTGCCGTTCAATGGAATGCACTTTTGCACCCAATTCGCACAATACACTAGTCTGATACCCACATCCTGTTCCTATTTCCAATACTAACTCGCCTTTTTTTATATCCAATAACTGCGATTGGTAAGCCACTGTATAGGGGTGGGAAATTGTTTGGCCCACACCAATGGGAAATGCTCTATTTTCATATGCAACCTCTACAAAGGTTTTGTCAAGAAAATAGTGCCTAGGAACAGTATTAATCGCTGACAAAACCGATTCATCCAAAATCCCCTTTCCCCTCAACATTGCCACCATTTTCTGGCGCATACCTTTATGTTTGTAAGAGTCTTGCATCATTTTTCGAAAGTACAACACCATTTATCGTAATCTACAGTGCCAAAATCAAGTATTCAAAAAATCAGTTGTTGATAATTAAATTACGCTAGGCAATGTCGTCACGTAAATATATTTTTTCTAAGAAAATTTTGTCTTCTCAACATCGACACGATATTTCCGATAGAACATGGAGTC